>JADZBA010000097.1 GCA_020852355.1 Alphaproteobacteria bacterium | reverse complement strand
CGGCATGGCCCACTACGCCACCGCCGACGGCGACACCGTCGTCCAGATCAACGGCGTCGGACCCTTCGACGTCGTCTACATCGACCCCAAGGACGACCCTCGCAAGAAGTAGCGCGCTCGCGGGACCCGGAGCCGGCGGACGTGGGTCGTCACGCCGCCTTCGGGTCGCGCGACGGCCGGGCGAGGTGACGCATCAGGCGGGCGAGGCCCGTCCGGTCCAGCGTCGCGAAGCGGCCCGCGAGGGCGGCGATCTCCGAAGCGGCCTCCGCGCCGAGCGCGGTCGTCAGGCAGTCCAGCGCCTTGGCGCGCAGCCGTTCCGTCGGCACCGGCCTGCCCCAGATGCCGGGCGGGCCGTCGCATGCGCCGCGCGCGCGGCCGCCGTCCCACTCGACGTCGATCGCCAGCGTCATCGCGTCGAAGCGGCCCTGGCGCGCGGCATCGGGCCGGATCTCGATCCGCGGCAGCAGGTCGACGATATCGGGGGCGAAGCGTCGCGCATCGGTGAAGCTGGCGACGGTCACCGCGCCGTCGAGCAGCGCCACCGCCGCCGTATACTGGAAGCTGAACTTGCCGGCGAGGCCGGTGGCCGGGTTCGGCCGGTCGACATAGGGCATCGACGGGCCGTGGATGATCACCCGCGCCACCGCGCAGCCCGGCGGCAGCGCCGCGCGCGCGGCCAGCGCCGCGGTGATCACGAAATGGGTCCCGTACTGGCTGGGGTAGAGCTTGTAGGCGGGGCCGGGACGGACGATCTGCAACGCGTCGTGGCGACGCGTCAGCTCGGCCGGCGCGAAGCCGTCGCCGAAGAACGCCCTGCCGAAGCCGCGGGGGTCGCCCAGCGCGTCCGCGTCCCCGGTGAAGCCACGGGCCGCCAGCAGCGCGCTGTCGAGGCCCGACGCGGCGGCCTGGCCGCAATGCAGCGCCTTCGTCATGCTGCCGATGTTCGCCTGGATGCCGCCGGCGCGCGACGCGGCGATGGCGATGGCGTGGGTCAGCCGTGCCGTGTCGAGCCCCATGAACAGGCCGCTGGCGACGGCACTGCCGATCGGCCCGACCGTGCCGGGCGGGTGGAAGACGAGGCTCGCCGGCTCGAACTGCCCCGAGGAGAGGCGCAACCGCTCCTGCGCCTCGATGCCGATCGCGAGCGCGCACAGCAGGCGCTCCCCGAGCGGGATCCCGACCTCGTCCGGCGCGGTCTCCGCCAGGGCCAGGAGTGCGGGCAGGGTGGTCGACAGCGAATGGTTGGCGGGGTTCCACATCGGCTCGAAGTCGAGGACATGCATGGCGGCGCCGTTGACCCGCGCCGCGTCGGCGGCGCTCGCCCGCCGCGCCCGGCCGATCAGCGTGGCCGACGGCCCGTCCGCCGGCACGACGGCGGCGTCGGCCAGGATCGACGGTCCGCGCTCGCCCGATCCCAGCGCTGCGACCGCCAAGCCGTCGAGCACCAGGGAGGCGGCGCCGGCGCGTGCGGCGTCGTCGAGGCCGCCCGCCGCGAGGTCGGCGAGATGGCCGGCGAAATCGGCGGTCAGGCTCATTCGGCCGCCGCCGCCCGCCGATCCTGCGCCGCGGCCGCCGGCGCGCGGTAGAGCACCCGTCCCTCGAAGAGCCGCCGCGCAGTGCGGTAGACCGCGCCATGGACGGCCCGTGCCCGCGCCGGGTCGCCGGCGTCGTCGACCGCCGCATCGACCACCGTGGTGCCCGAGGGATGGGCGACGACGATCGGCCCGTCGCCGGCTCGTGCCAGCGCATGGGGCAGCGATCCCGACACGCGCACGGCGATCGCCAGGCAGGTGGCGCCGGTGATCGGCACCGCTCGGTGCGGCTGGCCCATCGACAGCATGCGCACGACCAGCGACATGTCCGGGGCGCCGAGGACACGTCCCGACAGGGTCGAGGTCTCGCGCGGTGCGGCGATCATCGCCACCTTCGGGACGCTCGGGATGCGCGCCGCCGCGGCGGCGTCCGGCGCGATCCCCATGGCGACGGACGCCGCGCAACGGATCGCCTCCATGCGCGCCAGGAACAGCGGATCACGCTCCAGCGCGTCGGGCAGCTCGCCCCCCTCCTTGCCGAGGGCGGCCGCCGCGACGAAGACGCACGGGTTGGCGGCGTCGATCAGCGTCGCCTCGATCGTGCCGAGCCCGGGAACCTCCAGCATGTCGCGGGCCCGTCCGGTCGGCAGCAGGCGTCCGGTCTTGGTGCCGCCGGGATCCTGGAACTCGAGGCGCACCGGCGCACCCGTGCCGGAGACGCCGTCGATCGCGAGAGTGCCGTCGACCGCCGCCTCGCCGTCCTGCATGGGGAAGCGGGCGACGATGATCTTGCCGGTGTTGGTGTTGTGGATGCGCACCACCGCCTCGCCGTCGGCCGGGGCGGCTGCCAGCCCTTCCTCGACCGCGAACGGCCCCATCGCCGAGGACATGTTCCCGCAGTTGCCGCTGTAGTCGACCGAGGCGTCCTTCACCGACACCTGGGCGAACGTGTAGTCGATGTCGGCGTCGGGCCGCGTCGGCGGCCCGACGACGCAGACCTTCGAGACCGAGGACAGGCCGCCTCCCATGCCGTCGAGCTGGCGGCCGTTGGCGTCGGGCGACCCCATCACGGCGAGGAAGATCGGGTCCCACAGAGCCGGGTCGGCCGGCAGGTCCCGGCGGTTGAGCACGACGGCCTTGGAGGTGCCGCCGCGCATGAAGGTCGCCCTCAAACGGCTCTGAGGCATCGCAAGCCCGCCATGCAAAGTTCGAGTATACCTATGTATACAGCTACGTGCAGGAATGCTATCGCAGTGTCGACGCGCCGGCGACGAAACGGCCGCTGCGCGACGCCGCCCGATGGCCGGCGATCCGAGGGAATGGGGATGAACGACGAGACGCTATTGCCCGGGCGCGAGAAGTTCGCCTCCGCGGCCGACTACGCCTATGCGGCGCTGCGCCGGGAGATCGTCGAGGGACGCTTCGAGCCCGGGCGCCGGATGCGCGAGATCGAGCTCGCCCAGCGGCTGGGCATCAGCCGCACCCCGACCCGCCAGGCGCTCTCCCGGCTCGAGCTCGAAGGCCTTCTCGACCTGCGGCCGCGCGCCGGACTCGTGGTGTCGACGCTGGATCCCGACGCCGTCGACGAGCTCTATGAGATGCGGGCGGCGCTGGAAGGGGCCGCCGCGGGGATGGCTGCACGGCACGCCAGCGCGCGCGATCTCGCGACCCTCGACAAGCTGCTCGACGAGGAAGCGCGCCTGGGCCGCGACGCCACGCGCCTCTACCGCCACAACCGCGCGCTCCACGAGGCCATTCACGCGGCGGCCCACAACCGCTATCTCGTGAAGAGCCTGCATGCGCTCAACGATGCGATCGCGCTGCTCGGTCCCACCACGCTGGCCGCGGAAGGCCGCCCCGCGCTCGCCCATCGGGAGCACACCGCGATCGTGAAGGCGATCCGGGAACGCGACGACAAGGAGGCCGACCGGCTCACCCGGGCCCATGTCCTGGGCGCGCTCGACGTCCGCCGCGCGATCCTCGGCCGCGCGGGGACGACCTAGATCTTATGACCGGACAGTATTCGCAAATGTAGGCGTGTCGACAACCATGTGACTCTTGTTGGTCCGACATGGAATTCGATGATCTAAGCGGATCGCTTGATGACGTTCCTCTTTCATGTTCGCGTAACCGTTGACAGTTTACCTGGGCACGGTTCAAGCTGCGGATAAGCGTCCGCGAGAGATGCAAGATAGGGAGAAGACAGAATGGCCATCCGACATGATTCGCCGAGCGGGCTGACGCGTCGCGACGTCCTCGCCGGCGGCGCCGCCCTCGGGCTCGCCCTCACCGCCACCGGGCGCGCGCGGGCGGCCGCCCTCGACCTCGAGGCGGCGCGCCGCGAAGGCAAGGTCGTCGTCTACAACAACTGGCAGCCCAACGGCATCGAGCCGCTGCTCCAGCGCTTCCGCGAAGCGGTGCCGGGCATCCAGACCGAGCAGATCCGGCTCGGCAGCAATCCGCTGATCGAGCGCTTCCAGACGGAGTTCACGGCCGGTCGCCATCTCTGCGACATGCTCATCACGTTCCCCGACAAGCGGGTTTACGAGGGGATGGAGCAGGGCTGGATGACGCAATGGCAGCCGCCGGAGCTCGGCAACTTTCCCTCGGAGATCAACGACAAGGACATGCTGTTCACGCTCCAGCATGCGCGCGAGTGCATCATCTGGAACCGCAATCTCGTGCGGCCGGCGGACGCGCCGAAGGAGTGGGTCGACCTGTTCGATCCGAAGTGGAAGGGCCGCGTCGGCATGAACCCGCCGTGGCGATCGGTCTCCATCCAGCAGATCGTCGCCTACTGGGAGGATCTCGGCATTCCCGATTCCGCCGAGAAGCTGAAGGCCAACGAGGTGCGGTTCTTCGAGGGCTCGGGCGGCATCATCCAGGCCGTCGTGCGCGGCGACGTCCGCGTGGCGGAGCTGACGGACCTGCCGCTCAACCCGCTGCTCGAGGACGGGGCGCCGATCGGCTTCATCTATCCGAAATCGGGCACGACGCTCTCCGCGAACCGCGCGTTCGTCGCCGCGAAGGCGCCCCATCCCAACGCAGCCAAGGTGTTCATGAACTGGCTCATGACGGCCGAGGGGCAGGTGCATCTGCAGAACTATTGCGGCCTGTCGGTCACCCGCAAGGGCGCGCCGCCGCTGAGCAAGCTGCCGGGCACTGCGCAGCTCGCCAAGGTCGTCGACGGCGAGAAGATCCTGACGCCGGCCCGTCAGAAGGCGATCGTCGACAAGTGGCGGTCGGTCTACGGCATCCGCTGAGACACGGTCGCGTCGCGCCCGCGGAGCGCTCCCGCTCCGCGGGCGGCACGGCCCCGCGATGCGGCACTGGAGAGCCGGTCCCATGTCCGACCAGACGATGCCCGTCCAGGTCCTCCCCGCGGAGGCGAGGACGCGACGCGGGAACGCCGATGGCGTCCTGACCGGGATCTACTGGATCACGTTCGCGGTGGTCGCCGCGATGGTCCTGATCCCGGTGGTCGCCCTCGTCTACGGCAGCTTCCGCACGAGCGCGCCGGGCCTGCCGGGAGAGTGGACGCTCCGGAACTACATCGGCCTCGCCTCGGGCGGCGTCCTCGCCTCGATGCTGACGACCATGCTCATCGGGCTGCTGACCTCGGTGATCTCGATCGCCCTCGGCACCGCGATCGCCCTCATCCTGCACCGGACCGACTTCCGCCACGGTGGCATCGTGATGCCGCTGATCGGCCTGACCTTCTATTTCCCGTCCTTCATCCTCGCCATGGCGTGGATCATCGTCGGCGCCCCCGGCGGCATCTACAACACCGTCATCGACGACGTCCTCGGGATGCCCTGGCTGCGCGCCGACATCTACACCGTCGCCGGGATCGTGTTCGTGATGGTCCTGCACCAGGTGCCCTTCGTCTATCTGACGATACGCGGCCCGATCATCGGCATGGATCCGATCTTCGAGGAGGCGGCGAGCGCCGCGGGGGCGAAGCCGCGCACGGTGCTGGTTCGCATCACCCTGCCGCTGCTGAGCTACTCCCTGATCTCGAGCTTCATCCTGACCTTTGTCCTGACGATCGAGCAGTTCGCCATACCGGCGCTCCTGGGCATCCCGGGCCAGGTCACCGTGCTGGCGACGCAGCTCTACCTGCTGGTGCGCTTCTCTCCGGCGGACTACGGGCTGGCCGCCGCCATCGGCATCGCCCTCAGCCTCGTCACCGGCGCGGCCATCTGGGCGCAGCGGCGGGTGACGCGGGCCGGCCGGCTGACGACGGTCACCGGCAAGGCGGGGCGGCTCAAGCTCGTCCCGCTCGGCCGCTGGCGCTGGGCCGCCAACCTCCTGTGCTTCGGCTTCGTCTTTCTCGGCCTCGTCATGCCGATGATGATCCTGCTCTACACGTCGGTCCTGAAGTGGTTCACCGTGAACCCGCTGGAGGGCATGTACACGCTGCGCAACTACGTCTTCATCTGGGAGAGCGGCTCCACCGTCCGCAGCTTCACCAACACGCTGGTGGTGTCGGGCGTCGGCGCGGCGGTCGGCGTCGTCCTCGGGCTGCTGTGCTGCTACTTCACGCTGCGCCTGCGCCCGCGCGGTCATCGCTCGCTGGACTTCCTCGCCAGCCTGCCCTTCGGCGTGCCGGGCGTGGTGCTGGGGCTCGGGCTGCTGTGGGCCTACGCATACCTGCCGCTGCCGCTCTACGGCACGCTGGCGCTCATGGTCATCGCCTTCGTCACCCGCTTCCTCCCGTACGCGACCGAGACCATCGGCGGGCAGATGGTGCAGATCGACAAGAGCCTGGAAGAGGCGGCCTGGGTGAACGGCGCGACGCGCATCGGCGGCATCCGCAGGATCCTGCTGCCGCTCGTGAGCCCGTCGCTCCAGGGCGCCTACTTCCTCCTGTTCATGGCGTTCTTCCGGGAGATCTCCTCGGCGATCCTGATCTATTCCGTGAACACCGCCGTGATCTCGATCTCGATCTGGTCGTTCTTCGAGCAGGCGAACTGGGGGCTGGCGAGCGCGCTGGCCGTCGTCGCCACGCTCATCATCTTCATTGCCATGACTGTGATCATCCGCCTCGTCCCGGCGACGCGGCGCAGGTGACGAAGGTCCGAAATGAGCATCAGCGTCGACAACCTGACCAAGCGCTTCGGCGGCCTCACCGTCGTCCACGGCATCTCGTTCACCGTCGCCAAGGGCGAGTTCATCTCGCTCCTCGGCCCGTCAGGCTGCGGCAAGACGACGACGCTGCGCTGCATCGCCGGGCTGGACGACGCCGACGGCGGCGAGATCCGCATCGCGGACCGCGTCGTCTCGGCGCCCGACAAGGGCATCGGCGTGCCCGCCCACGAGCGCCAGATCGGCATGGTCTTCCAGTCCTACGCCATCTGGCCGCACATGACGGTGGCGGCCAACGTCGGCTTCCCGCTCGCCATCCGCAAGGTCGCGGCGCGCGAGGTGGAGAAGCAGGTCGACGACGCGCTGGAGATCGTCGGCATGCGGCACCTGCGCGAGCGGCAGCCCTCGCAGCTCTCCGGCGGGCAGCAGCAGCGCGTGGCGCTGGCCCGTGCGATCGTCGGGCGGCCGCGGGTGCTGCTGTTCGACGAGCCGCTCTCCAACCTCGACGCCAAGCTGCGCGAGGGCACCCGCGCCGAGATCCGGCAGCTCCAGCGCGAGCTGGACGTGGCCGCGGTCTATGTCACGCACGACCAGGAGGAGGCCCTGTCGATGTCCGACCGGGTCATCGTCATGGACAGCGGCCGGATCACCCAGACCGGCACGCCCAAGGAGCTGTACCGCCGGCCGGCAAACCGCTTCGTCGCGGACTTCGTCGGCCGGGCGAGCTTCATCGACGTCGCCCGCGTGAACGGCTCGGGCTGGACGACGCCGGGCGGCGTCGTGCTGCGCATCGACGATGCCGGCGCGCCCGCCGCTGCCCGCTACCAGGCGATGCTGCGTCCCGAGAGCGTCGCCATGGTCCGCGGCACGGCGTCGGCTGCCGCCGGCGACACGGCCAACACGCTGCACGGTCGCGTCGTCGAGAGCCAGTACCTGGGCGCCCACACCGAGTATCTCGTCGACGTGTCCGGCGCGCGCGTGAAGGTCCACTCGCGCGAGGACTTCGACCTCGGCACCGAGGTCACCCTGCGATTCCCCGCCGAGGTCTGCCGGCTCGTCGCGCTGAGCGACGCGCCGGCCTGACCCCCGGCCCGGTGATCGCCGGGCCTCAGGGAGCGAGGCGCAGGGCGGCGGCGAGCTCGCCCGCGGTGTGGTTCTCGATGTCGAGGACGATGTCGCGGACGGCCGCCGCACGCGCCGCGTCGACCGCGAGGGAGGCCGAGTTCATGAACTTCGCGGTGACGCCCGCGGCGTCGAGCGCCCGCTCGCCGGCGCCGCTGTTGACGCGGACGTGGCGGAACAGCTCGCGCCCGTCCTTCAGCGTCACCTTGACCCCGCCGGAGAAGTATTTCGGGAACGCCGACGCGCCGTCGACCGAGCACGTGACCCGACGCGTCAGGTCGCGCACGTCGGGATCGGCGAGCGCCGCATCCTGCAGCTCCGCCAGGCCGAACCCGCCCTTGGCGAGGCAGGTGGCGACGACGAACTGCGCGCTGAACTTCGCCTCGTAGTCGGTGGTCGGATTCTCCTTCGCCGATGCCGGCTCGGCGACGATCGGCATGGTGTCGCGCGGCAGGAACGCCTCGACCGCGGCGATGTCGCGCCAGTCGACCGACGCGCCGAGATCGACGGCCGCATCGGCGCAGCCATGGATGAAATGACAGACCGGGTAGGGCTTGATCGCGCTGTCGGCGAAGTGCCAGCGCGTGCCCAGGCCGTCGACCATCACGTCCATGTCGAGATGGGCGGCATGGCCCTGGAGATGGGTCTGGAAGAGGCCGAACTTGCCCTCATAGGGACGGGTCGGCCCGACGAAGCCCGCGCCGGCGAGCCGTGCGGCGGTGATGCCGGCGACCGCCGCCCAGCCGGGATGCAGCCGCTTGGTCCACGCGCCCTCCTCGAGGAAGACCTGGATGCCGGACGCCGTGCTGGCGGCGATGCCCTGGGCCGCGACCATCTGCCGCGCGTCGAGGCCGAGCAGCTTGCCCGCGACCAGCGCCGAGGCGAAATGCGCGACGATGCCGGTCGCGTGGAACCCGACATGGTGGAAGCCGCCCTTCACCGCGGCGCCGACCCGGACCGCGGTCTCCATCCCGACCATGTAGGCCGCGAGCAAGGTCCGCCCGTCGACGCCCAGGGATTCGCCGAGCGACAGGGCGCAGGGCAGGGAGGCGGCGGTGGGGTGGACGATGCTGCCGAGGTGGGTGTCGTCGTAGTCGAGCCCATGAATGAGGATGCCGTTGGCGAGCGCGGCGTCGCGCACCGGCAATCGTTCGCGGCGGCCGATGACGCTGCAGCGCCCGGGCTGGTCGGCCAGCGCCGCGATCCCCTGGAGTGCGCGCGCGGCGAAGGGATAGGCGTTCGAGGCGAGGCCGACGCCGAGCGCGTCCAGGATCGACAGCCGGGCACGCAGGCGGACCGCCTCGGGCACGGCGTCCGTGGCGAGGGCGGCCGCCATCTCCGCGAGCGCTGCCGCGGGCGGGGCGGCGGTCTCGGGCATGACGATGGACGTGGCGGCTTCCATGGCGATCTCCTTCCCCGGGGGCATTCGCGACGGGCAGACCGGCCGGTCCTGCCCGTCGCGGATCCATGCTTGCATTTATTGTATACAGGAGTACACATCCGAATGCATCGTGCTCGCGAGACGCGTCAGGGCGGCCTCCGGCGGATGCCTGCGGATGTCGGGGAGCGAGTGGTGATGCAGGAAGAGTTCGACGTGATCGTCGTCGGGGCCGGCAACGCCGCCCTCGCCGCGTCGGTATCGGCCAAGGAGAACGGGGCGGCGCGCGTCCTCGTGCTGGAGAAGGCCCCGCGCGAGATGCGCGGCGGCAACACCCACTGGAGCGGGGGCGTCCTGCGCTTCGCCTTCGACGACCCGCGCGAGATCGGCCCGCTGGTGCCCGGCGCCGAGGCGCAGTTCGAGAACTTCTACGACGGCATCCAGCCCTACACGCGCGGCGACTTCCACGGCGACCTCATGCGGGTGACGAGCGGGCGCACCGACCCGGTGCTGTCGCGCGTGCTGGTCGACAACTCCAAGGATACGGTCTTCTGGATGAACCAGGTCGGCCGCATCGAGATGGAGCCGGCGGTTTCGCTCTCGGCCGTCCGCAAGGGCAACATGATGGTCTGGGCGCGCGGGCTGGTGGTGCGCGCCGCCCACGAGGGCGTCGGCCTGTCGCGGAGCTGGTTCCGCACCGCCGAATCCATGGGCATCGACGTCCGCTACGGCAGTGCCGTCACCGAGCTGCTGGTCGATGGCTCGGGCCGCGTCTGCGGCGTCAAGGTGCGCGACGACGACGGCATCAGGACCTACCATGCGAGGTCGGTCGTCCTCGGCTGCGGCGGCTTCGAGGCCAACGTGCAGATGCGCACACAGCATATCGGCCCGCTGGTCGGCGCGGCCAAGGTCCGCGGGACGCCGCACAACCAGGGCGACGGCCTGCGCATGGCGATGGCGATCGGCGCCATGCCCTGGGGCCAGTGGAGCGGTTGCCACGCCACCCCGATCAGCGCCGACTGGGGCGACTTCGCGCCGCGCGAGCTGACCGACCGCAGCAACCGGCTGAGCTACGTCTACGGCATCATGCTGAACCGCAAGGGCCATCGCTTCGTCGACGAGGGCGAGGACGGCGCGCTCTTCACCTACGCGAAGTTCGGCCGCGCGATCCTGGCCGAGCCGGGGGCCAAGGCCTGGCAGATCTTCGACCAGCGCGTCGTCCATCTGCTGGAGCCGCGCTACCAGACCAGCACGCCGATCGCCGCGGACACCTTCGAGGAGCTGGTCGCCCAGCTCGACATCGAGGACAAGCCGCAGGCGCTGCGGACGATCCACGCCTACAACGCGGCGGCGCAGGCGGCCAACGGCAGCTACGACCCGGCGCGCAAGGACGGCGTCGCGACCGACGGGCTGGTACCGCCGAAGTCCAACTGGGCGGTCAGGCTGGACCAGCCGCCCTACGTCGCCTATAGCGCGACCGGCGGCATCACCTTCACCTTCGGCGGCTTGCGGGTGAACGAGAACGCGCAGATCATCGGCACGGACTGGCGGCCCATGAAGGGGCTGTTCTGCTGCGGCGAGATGGTGGGCGGCCTGTTCTACGACAACTATCCCGCCGGCACCGGCCTGGTGTCGGGCGCCACCTTCGGCCGCATCGCCGGCCGCAACGCCGCGACGATGTGAGGCCGCCATGGACGATGCCGCCGCCGTCGGAACCGCGCCTTCCATCCTGACGCGCCTCGCCGAGCGCATCGCGGCCTTCGATGCGGGGCAGGTCACGGGCAAGGCGCTGGCGCAGGCGCGGACCTGCATCCTCGACACCATCGGCGTCACGCTGGCGGGCGTCGAGGAACCCTGCACGCGCATCCTCCTGGAGACGCCCGGGGTCGCCGACGCCCCGGGCAAGTCGCTTCTCATGGGTACCGGCCGGCGCACCAGCGCGCTCGATGCGACGCTGGTGAACGGCACCGCCTCCCACGCGCTCGACTTCGACGATTTCAGCGGCGTGCTGGGCGGCCACCAGTCGGTGCCCCTCGTGCCGCTGCTCTTCGCCCTCGGCGAGGAGCGCGGGGCGACCGGGCGGGCGCTGATCACCGCCTACGCCGTCGGCGTCGAGACCGAGATCCGCATCGCCCGCGCGGTCAACTTTCACCACTACGACAAGGGCTGGCACCCGACCGCGACGCTGGGCGTCTTCGGCGCGGTCGCCGCCGCCTCGCACCTCGTCGGCCTCGGCCCGCGGCGCACCGCGACGGCGCTGGCGATCGCCGCCTCGCTCGCGGGCGGGCTGAAGGCGAACTTCGGGACCATGACGAAGCCGCTGCATATCGGCCAGTGCGGGCGCAGCGGCCTGCTGGCGGCGCTGCTCGCCGAGCGCGGCTTCGACGCCTCGCTGCAGGCGATGGAGCATCGCCAGGGCTTCCTCGACGTCTTCAACGGCCCCGGCACCTACGACGTCGCGAAGATCTTCGCGGACTGGGCCGAGCCGCTGGAGATTTCCGCGGACTCGATCGGCCTCAAGCAGTACCCGTGCTGCGGCAGCACGCATGCGGCGATCTTCATGATGCTGGAGCTGCGGCGCGAGCACGGCCTCCGCCCGGAGAACGTCGCGGGCATCACGCTCCTGCCGCACGGCCGCCGGCTGAAGCACACCGACAACCCGCGGCCGCGGACCTCGCTCGAGGCCAAGTTCAGCGTGCAGTACGTCTGCGCGCGGGCGCTGAAGGACGGGGCGGTGCGGCTGCGCGACTTCGAGGGCGACGCGCATTTCGATCCGGTGATCGCCCGCCTCCTCGACGTGACCGAGGCGCGGCCCCACCCCGACATGCGCGACGACGCGGCGGAGCAGTGGGGGGCCGAGGTCATCGTCGCGCTGAAGGACGGCCGCACCGTCCGCCGCCGCATCGAGAACCTGGTCGGCCGCGGCGGACCCTACCCGATGTCGTCCGACGAGCTCTGGGACAAGTTCTCCGATTGCGCCGAGCGCATCCTGCCGCGCGAGCAGGTGGCGCCGCTGTTCGAGCGGCTGGAGACGCTGGAGAGCGTGACCGACATCGCCCAGGTGACACGGCTGCTCGAGGTCAGCCCGCTCTACAAGCGGCCGCCCGGGCGCATCGTGCTGGTCCCGGCCGGGGCGGAGACGGCGCCGGAGACGACCTGGGTCCCGTAGATGCCGCGACGACGGCTTCGGAACATGGCGGCGCCCGCCTCCGGGGGGAGGCGGGCGCCGCTTCCCGCCGTCAGGCGTAGACGGGCGTCAGCTCGGGGACGTAGTCGGGGCTCATGCCGCGGGCGGCCTCGAAATAGATGCCCTGCAGCCTGCGGGTGATCGGGCCGGGCTTGCCGTCGCCGATCTCGATACGGTCGACCGAGATGATCGGCGTCACCTCTTCCGCCGAGCCGCAGCAGAAGACCTCGTCGGCGATGTAGATCTCGGTGCGGTCGACCGGGCGCTCCTGCGGCTCGCGGTTGTGGCTGCGCTCGAACATCTTCAGCACCGCCTTGCGGGTGATGCTCTCGAGGATGCCGCCGGTCACCGGCGAGGTGATCAGGTCGCCGTCGCGCACGATCATGATCGTCGATCCCGTGGCCTCGGCGACGGTGCCGTCGCGGCCGAGGATGATGGCGTCGTCGTAGCCGTTGGTACGCGCCTCGATGCTGGCGAGCCGGCTGTTCTGGTAGTTGGCGCCGGCCTTGACGCGTGGCGGCATCACGTCGTCGGAGATGCGCCGCCAGCTCGACACGCAGAAATGCTTGCCGTTCTCCAGCGCCTCCTTGTGCGGGCGCGGCCCGCCTGTGATGAAGGCGCCGAACTCGATCTCGCCCGGCTTGAACATCTTCACGCCGTTGGGCCCGCCGTCTCCGAGATAGACGACGAGGCGGA
Organism: Alphaproteobacteria bacterium; assembly: GCA_020852355.1. GTDB lineage: Bacteria > Pseudomonadota > Alphaproteobacteria > ATCC43930 > Allostellaceae > Allostella. The sequence continues at coordinate 30,430 of JADZBA010000097.1, read as the reverse complement.
AATGGACGTCCTCGCGGAACGCGTTGGCGCGGCACCAGTCGATGCAGGCCTGCTTGTATTCGTCGAAGGTGTAGGGCGTCGTCATGCGCATGATCTTCATGCTCTGGAACAGCCGCTTGATGTGGGCGTCCAGCTTCCAGATGTAGAGATTCTGCTTCTCGGCGTTCCAGTAGGCGCGGATGCCCTCGTAGACGTTGGCGCCGCGCTGCGCCGTCTGGGTGAAGATCGGGACGTTCGCCTGCTCCTGCGGGACGATCGCGCCGTTCATCCAGACGTCGCGGTACTCGTACTTCCTGGCCTGCATGGTCCTCTTCCTTCTGGGGGCGTTGGCGGAATCAGAAATTGCGGCGCGCGTTCAGCCGTCGCTCCAGCGACTGGCCGTAGCGGGACATCGCGTAGCAGAAGGCGAAGTAGATCGCCGCGACGACGAGGTAGGCCTCGGCATAGTAGTTCGTCCAAAGCGGATCGGACAGCGCCGCGGAGGTGGCGCCGAGCAGGTCGAAGAGGCCGAGGATCAGCACCACCGAGGTGTTCTTGAAGGCGCGGATGATGTCGCTCACCAGCGGCGGCAGGACGATGCGCAGCGCCTGCGGCAGCACGATCAGCAGCGTCGTCCGCCAGTAGCCGAGGCCGAGCGAGCCCGCCGCCTCGAACTGGCCGCGCGGGATCGCCTGCAGGCCGCCGCGCACGATCTCCGCCGCATAGGCGGCGAAGAACAGCGCCATGCCGAGCGTCGCGCGCAGCACCTGGTCGACGGTCCAGCTCGCGGGCAGGAACAGCGGCATCATCATCGACGCCATGAACAGGACGGTCAGCAGCGGCACGCCGCGGGTGATCTCGATGAAGCCGACGCACAGGGCGCGGATCACCGGCATCTTCGAGCGCCGGCCGAGGGCGAGGAGGACGGCGAGCGGCAGGCCGCCGACGACGCTGCCGAGGAAGAGGATGATGGTCAGCGGCAGCCCGCCCCACTCGGTCGTCGGCACCGGCACGAGGCCGAGCACGCCGCCGCGCATCAGCACGATGACCGTCGGGAATGCGACCAGCCAGGCTGCCGCCATCGGCCACGGCCACAGCCGCCGGACCATCGAGGCGCCGGAGAGGACGACGACGAGGGCGATCACCGCGACCCCGCGCCATTGCTGGTCGTAGCGGTAGGTGCCGAAGAGGATCACCCGGTGCTTCTCGGCGATCACGGCCCAGCAGGCGCCGGCGATGTCGCGGCATTGCGCCGGATCGCCCGCCGTCCAGACGCTGTCGAGGAAGGCCCAGGCGAAGAGCTTCGGCACCACCGCGAGAAGGGCCGCGCCGAGCAGCAGGGTCAGGGTCGTGTCGAAGACGTTGGAGAACAGGTTGCGGCGCAGCCACGCGACCGGACCGCGCACGCCCGGCGGCGGTCCCTCGCCCGCTTCGGCGGTGCCTGCGATGGCCGGCGGCATCGTCCGGTCAGGCCGTCCCGAGACGGCGGTTGTAGAGGTTCATCAGGCCGGAGATCGCGAAGCTGAGCGCGAGGTAGAAGACCATGATCATCGCGATGCCTTCGACCGTGTGGCCGGTCTGGCTGATCGTCGTGTTGCCGATGTTGATGATCTCGGGATAGCCGATCGCCACGCCGAGCGTGCTGTTCTTGGTCAGGCTGACATACTGGTTGGTGGCGGGCGGCACCATGACGCGCAGCGCCTGCGGCAGCACAACGAGGCGGTAGATCTGGCCCCTCCCGAGCCCCAGCGAGCGAGCCGCCTCGGTCTGGCCGCGGCCGACCGACTGGATGCCCGAGCGCACGATCTCGGCGATGAAGGCGGCGATGTAGAGCGACAGCCCGAGCATGAGCGCCAGGAACTCGGGATTCACCACGAAGCCGCCGCGGAAGTTGAAGCCCTGGAGCCTCGGCACGTCCCAGGCGAGGGGCGCCCCGCCGGCGAGCCAGACGAGCAGCGGCGGCCCGATGACGAGGGCGAGGCTCGTCCGCAGCGACCGCGGCAGCCGGCCCCGTGCCCGGGCATGCCGGCGCAGCAGCCAGGCGCCGGCGCAGCCGGCGACGAATGCCGCGAACATCCAGAGATGCAGGGGATCGGCCGCCGGCACCGCGACGTTGAGGCCGCGATTGTGGAAGAAGACGCCGTCGATCGGGGCGAGCGCCTGGCGCGGGCGCGGCAGACGGCTGATGACGACGTACCAGAAGACGATCTGCAGGAGCTGCGGCGTATTGCGGAAGAGCTCGACGTAGAGGAGGGCGCACCGGGCGACCAGCCAGTTCGTCGACAGCCTGGCGATGCCGACGAAGGTGCCGAGCAGCGTCGCGAAGACGATGGCGAGGACCGACACCTTGACGGTGTTGAGGACGGCGACGGCGTAGGCGCGCAGATAGCTGTCGGAGGGCGAGAAGGGGATCGGGCTCTCGCTGATGTCGAAGCCGGCGGGTGTCTCGAGGAATCCGAAGCCGGTGGCGATGCCGCGTGCGGCCAGCGCCGACAGGGCGTTCCACACGAACCAGGCGCCCAGCGCGACGACGGCGCCGAGGATGACGGCCTGCCAGGCGAAGGCGCGGACCGCCGGGCTGTTCCAGCCGAACGCCGTTTTCCGCGGCGGAATGTCCGACCCCGGACCGCCGGACGTCGGTCGCGACGGCGTCATCGCCGGCCGGCGGCCTATGACGCGTCCCTGCCGCCCGGGGTGCCGCGCCGGCGCCTCACTGGAACGAAGGCGAGAAGATCAGGCCGCCGTCGCGCCACAGGGCGTTCTGGCCGCGATCGAGCTTGAGGGGCGAGCCCGCGCCCATGTTGCGGTCGAAGAGCTCGGCGTAGTTGCCGACCAGCTTGATCGCCCGGTACGCCCAGCGGTCGTCGAGCGTCAGGCCCGCGCCCACCCCCGGGACCACGCCCAGCAGGCGCTGCACGTCCGGATCCTCGGACTTCAGCATGGCATCGACGTTCTTCGAATTGACGCCCAGCTCCTCCGCCTCGAACAGCGCGAACATCACCCAGGTGACGAGGTCCTTCCACTGGTTGTCGCCGTGGCGGACCGCCGGCCCCATGGGGTCCTTGCCCAGGCGCTCGGGCAGGATGACGAAGTCGTCGGGGTTGCGCGCGAAGTTGGCGCGCGCCGAGCTGAGGCCGGAGGTCGACTGCATGTAGACGTCGCAGCGGCCGGAGAAGAAGGCGGTGTACAGCTCCTTCTGCCCCTGGATCACCACCGGCTTGTAGGTCAGGCCGTGCTGCTTGAAGTAGGCGGCGACGGCGCGCTCGGAGGTCGACCCCGGCAGCACGCAGATGGTCGCGCCGTCCAGGTCCTTCGCGGTCTTCGCGCCGAGCGACTTCGGCACCAGGAAGCCCTGCGCGTCGTAGAAGGTGACCGCGGTGACGTCGATGCCGCCGGCGGTGTCGCGCGTCAGCGTCCAGGTGACGGTGCGCGCCAGCACGTCGACCTCCCCCGACTGCAGGGCGGCGAAGCGGTTCTGCACGGTCAGCGGCACGAAGGTGATCTTCGTCGCGTCGCCGAGCACCACTGCCGCGATCGCCCGGCAGGAATCGACGTCGAGCCCGGTCCAGCGGCCCTGGCTGTCGACCGACGAGAATCCGGCGCGGCCGTCGCTCACGCCGCAAATGAGGTTGCCGCGCGCCTTCACCGTATCGAGGGTCCCGGCCATGCCGTCCCCGGCGAGCATGCCGAGGACCAGGGCCGCCAGGGCCGCGAGGCCCCGTATCAGGGGTGCCCGCATCGAGCACGTCGCGCCGCGCATGTCTGGCATTTTTTGGTCCTACCGGCTTGGATGGACGCCGCAGCGGCATGGCGCACGGCGTGGAAGGCAAAGACCGACGGATCCGATTGTCTCGATGTGCCGATCGTTGTCAACGCGCGATTCGCCGAGGACTTTCGCGCTCAGCGTCCGGTCGCCGCGCGGATCAGCCCCAGCACGTAGCTCGGCCGCAGCGGGATGCGGTTGACGTTGCAGCCGAGCGGAGCCAGCGCGTCTGCGACGGCATTGGCGATCGCCGGCACCGCGCCGATCAGGCCGCCCTCGCCGACGCCCTTGAAGCCGCCCTCGCCGTCGATCGTCGGGGATTCGATGTGCTCGATCCGGATGTCCGGCATGTCGAGCGCGGTCGGCAGCAGGTAGTCCAGCAGGTTGGCGTTCTGCAGCTGGCCCTCGCGGTCGTAGACCAGTTCCTCCATCAGCGCCTCGCCGAGGCCCTGGGCGGCGCCGCCCTGCACCTGCCCGTCGACGATGACGGGGTTGATCACCCGGCCGCAGTCATGGACCACGACATGGTTCTCGACCTTGACGCGGCCGTCTTCGGGATCGACGGCGACCGTGCAGATGTGCACGGCGTTCGCCATGGTGGCCAGCGGCGGGTCGTAGAAGTCGCTCGCCTCCAGCCCATAGTCCTCGCCGGGCGGCAGGCCGAGATTGTTCATCGAGTAGGCGGTCTCGGCGATCTGCGTCAGGCTGACCCGCATGCCGGGCACGCCGCGCACCTCGGCCCAGCCCTCGCGGATCTCGATGTCGTCGGCGGCCGCCTCCAGCATCTGCCCGGCGATGCGCCGCATCTTTTCGCGCACCTTGCGGCCGGCGCGCAGGATGGCGCCGCCGCCGGTCACCGCGCTGCGGCTGGCGAAGGTGTTGGTGCCGTAGGGGGTGGCCCCGGTGTCGCCCTCGACGATCGTGACGTCGGCGATGTCGGCGCCGACGGCGTCGGCCACCACCTGGGCGAAGGTCGTGTAGTGCGCCTGGCCGGCGTTGGCGTGGCTGATGTAGGCGGTGACCTTGCCGGTCGGCTCGATCTTGATCAGCGCGCTGTCGAAGCCCGGCATGCGGATCAGGCCGCGGGCGCGCCAGCCCGGCGCGCCGGTGCCGGAGATCTCGGTGAAGCTGCAGATGCCGATGCCCCGGTACTTGCCGTCCGCCAGGCGGTCGGCCGGCTGGCGCGCGCGGAAGCCGGCGTAGCCGATCATCTCCATCGCGCGCTTCAGCGAGGCGACGTAGCTGCCGGTGTCGTAGCGCACGCCGACCGCGTTCACCCAGGGCATCTCCTCGGGCTGGATCATGTTGCGCAGGCGCACCTCGGCCGGGTCGATCCCGAGCTGCCGCCCGATGCGGTCCATGACGCCTTCGATGGTGAGGAAGCAGGTCGGCTGCGCCACGCCGCGATAGGCGCCGGACGGACAGGTGTGGGTCGCGATCGCGTAGGCCTGGTAGGCGTAGTTCCGGATGCGATAGGGGCCGACGATCATGCGGGCGCCGCCGGTCGGCTCCAGCGTGCAGCCGAAGGGCAGGCTCGAATAGGCGCCGGCGTTGGTGTGCAGGCGCACCCGCAGCATGTGGATCACGCCCTGCCCGTCGAAGCCCGCCTCGACCTCGTAGAGATGGTCGCGGGCGTGGATGCTGGTCAGCAGCTCCTCGCGGCGGTCCTGGATCCACTTGACCGCGCGCCGCAGCTTGAGGGCCAGTGCCGCGGCCACGACCTCCTCGGTGTAGATCTGCGCCTTGGTGCCGAAGCCGCCGCCGACCTCCGGCACGATCACGCGGATCTTCGATTCGCTGGCGCCCTTGATGTGCTTGCCGAGCGCGGTGCGCAGGATGTGCGGCACCTGGGTCGAGGAATAGAAGACGATCGCGTCCGCCGTGTGGTCGGGCATCGCCAGGCAGCCGCGCGGCTCCAGCGGGACGCCGGCGACGCGACCGCTGCGGAAGCGCTCGCGGATGCTGTGCGTCGCCGCCGCCGGCGCGGGATCGAAGCCCTTGGTCTCGAACCTGGCGCTGAAGATGGTGTTGTTCGGGATGTGGTCGTGGACCTGCGGCGCGCCGTCGAGATGGGCTGTCTCCAGGTCGGCGGCGACCGGCAGCGGCTCGTACTCGACCTCGACCAGGTCGACCGCGTCCTGGGCGATGTAGCGGTCCTCGGCCAGCACGACCGCCACCTGCTCGCCCACGAAGCGGACCTTCCCCAGCGCCAGCACCGGCCGGCCGTGGCGGATGTAGCCGGGGAAGTCGATCTCGGTGACGATCGGGTCGGTCAGTTCGGCCAGGTCCTCGCCGGTCAGCACGTCGATGACGCCGTCCAACGCCCGGGCGCGGCTCGCGTCGATCGAGCGGATGCGCGCATGCGCGTACGGGCTCATGACGAAGCCGAGATAGATCGTGTCCCGGGGCTCCGGCAGGTCGTCGACGAATTTGCCCTGGCCGCGCAGCAGGTAGGAATCCTCCCGCCGCAGGATGTCCCTGCCGATGTAACCGGTGTGCAGCGCCTCGGTCATGTCGCCCTCACGCCTTCGCCGCGCCGTCGCCGCGCATCGCCGCGGCGGCGACGCCGACCGCCTTCACGATGTTCGCGTAGCCGGTGCAGCGGCACATGTTGTTGGTCAGCGCCTGGCGGATCTCCTCGGTCGTCGGTGCGGCGTTGCGCCCGAGCAGCTCGACGGTGGTGAGGAGGAATCCCGGCGTGCAGTAGCCGCATTGCAGCGCGTGGCTCTCGTGGAACGCCTGCTGGATCGGATGCAGCGCCGCCTCGGTCGCCAGCGATTCGACCGTGGTGATCGCGCTGCCCTCGACCGCGGCGGCGAAATGCAGGCAGCTCCGCGCCGTCCTGCCGTCGATCAGGACCGTGCAGGCGCCGCACACGCCGTGCTCGCAGCCGACATGGGTGCCCTTGAGGCCCGCCACATGGCGGATGAAGTCGCAGAGCAGCAGCCGCGACTCGACCCGGTCGCGATAGGTGCGGCCGTTGATGGTGAGGCTGACCTCGACCCGTTCGCGCGCCATCGTCAGCTCCTTCCCGCCGCCTGCTGCAGCGCCCGCATGGTGAGCACGCCCAGCACGCGGCGCCGGTAGGCCGCGTCGGCGTGGATATCGGTCGGCGGGTCGACCGCCCGCTCCACCGCGTCGGCGGCGGCGCGTGCCGCCTCGACGCCGATCGTGGTGCCGACGACCGCCCGCTCGCCGGCTTCGATCCGCATCGCCGTCGGACCGCCGCCCATGACGGCGATCCGCACGTCGCGGCAGCGACCGTCCGGCGCGAGGTCGAGGCGGACCGCGACGCCGGCGACGGCGAACGCGTGCTGCCGGTTGCTGACCTCCAGGAACGCCGTGCGCTCGCCCGACCAGGCCGTGGCGAAGCGCGCCGCCTCGACCATCTCGCCGGGTCGGATCGCGGTCGCCAGCTCGCCGACGAAGAAGTCCGTCGCGGCCAGAGTGCGCCTGCCGTCGCGGCTGGCGAGCACGATCTCGGCGTCGGTCGCCACCGCCACGGCGGGCAGCTCGGCCAGCGGGTCGGAATGCGCGAGGCTGCCGCACACCGTGCCGCGGTTGCGGTTCGCCATGCCGCCGATCCACGGCGCGGCGTCGGCGAGGAGGGGGCAGCGCCGGCGGACGAGGTCGGATTCCTCCGCCGCCGCCTGGCGGGCGAGCGCGCCGCAGACGATGCGGTCGTCCTCCAGCCGGATGTAGTCGAGGTCGCGGCAACCGTTGATGCTGACGAGCACGCCGGGCTGGACGACCCGCATGTTCATCAACGGCACCAGGCTCTGCCCGCCGGCGAGCACGCGGGCGTCGCCGTCGTGCTCGGCAAGGGCGGCGAGCGCTTCCTCGCGGCTGCGCGGGGCGACCAGCTTGAACGGCGCCGGCTTCATGCGTTCCTCTCCCTCCCGGTCCAGGCGCCGTCTCAGGCGGCGAGCGGCACGAGTTCCTCCGACAGGCGGGCGAGCCGGTCGGGGCCGACGATGCGGCCGCGGTCGGCGACCTGGATCCCGTCGATCCAGACCGACTGCATGGTGAGGACGCAGTCGGGATGGTTCTCGCCGCCGCCCGGCAGCCACCAGGGTATGCCGAAGCCGACCGCGTCGTTGCCGGTCGCGCGCATGTCCTCGATGAACGACTTCCCGGTCACCCGCGCGGCGGGATGGATGCCGTGGGTGAAGTGGATGACGTAGCCGTACTCGCCGCCGGCCGCCCGGCGCAGGGCGCGCTCCATGATCGGCCGCTCGCCGCCGCCGCCGTCGACCGTGCGGATGCGCCCGGCGACGTCGAAGGCGAGGGGGGTGCGCAGCGGCGTGTAGTACTCGTGGAAGGCGGCCGCCACGTTGATCGTGCCGCGCACCGTCTCCAGCTCCGGGAACATCGTGCAGGCGCCGGGCACGAGATACATCCCCGGGCCGTCGGCGCGCCGCGGCTTGATGAAGCCGGGCTTGGCCAGCGCGAAGGAGACGTCGCTGCCGGCCTCGTTGGTGATGCGCACCGTGCGGCCGACCGCGCCGTGCACGATCTCGTCGAAGGCCTTCTGCACGGCGTAGTGGCGGTCGAGGTCGACCTTGCCGAAAAGGCGGGCGATGCCGCCCGCACCCATGTCGCCGCCCAGCAGGTAGCGCACCTTCTTCGTCTTCATCGCCTCGTCGTGGACGTGCGATCCCGCGAGGTAGGGGAACGTCAGATCGATCCAGACGTCGGCGCTGACGGCGGCCGCGGCGAGCGGCGCGCCGACATAGGGATCGGCCAGCGCGCCCTGGTAGGGCAGCTGCGGGACGACGAGCAGCATCGGCTTGGCGCCGAGCACCGCGGCGGCGTTCATCACCGCCTGCCCGGCCAGGGGGTCGGTCGCGGTGTCCACGGTGATCAGTACGGACTCGCCGCGCCGGACCGCCATGAAGTCGCGCGTCAGCACGTCGGCGCCGACCGCGATCTCGGGGGTGATGGTCATCGTCATTCCGCGGCCTCCTGGCGATCGTTCCGGCCGAACAGCCGGTCGAGATGGCCGTTGAGGAAATGATGGAGCGGCTTCTCCAGCACCGACATGCGGCCGGGCTTGTAGGTGGGCGAGCCCATCGCCTGCTGCATGGATTCGATCATCGTGCGGTCCTCCTCCAGGACGAGGATCTGGTACTCGCGATAGATCTTGAGCTTCTCCTCGAAGTCCGGACGCGCGAAGAACTCCTCGGGGAAGAGGTGGTAGATCACGGTGCGCGAGCGGCCCTCCGACAGGGGCCACGTCACCATCGGCCGGACGCAGTCGATGCGGCCGAACATCGTGAGGTTGGGTGGCAGGTAGCCGGTGCAGGCGAAGCTGTGGGGCCGGTCCTCCATCCACGGCATCTTGCCGAGCAGCGGCTCGCCGCCCGGCGTCGGCGGGGCCGCGTTGTAGAAGATCGACAGGCCGCCACCTTCCTTCAGCAGGATGCCGTTGTCGGTCCACGAGAACTTGGAGCCGAACGTCTTCGCGTGCAGTACGCCCACATGGTAGAAGTCCATCAGATTCTCGTGGACGAACTTCCAGTTGCAGGCGAACTCCAGCTCGATCTTGTTGCCGAGCCGGCAGCGTTCCCAGCCGAGGAAGCCGAAATCCTTCTCCCACTCCGCGATGAACGTCTCGAGCGGCGGCGCCTGGTCGTTGAAGGTGACGAAGATGTTCTTGCGCCAGACGCCGAGGCGCAGCGGCCGCATCCGCTCCGCACCGATCTCGAACCCGGGACTCTCCTTCATGTAGGCGGCGCCGGTGAGGTTGCCGGCGAGGTCGTAGACCCAGCCATGGTAGGGGCACTTGAAGGACTTCGCGTTGCCGCAGCCGTAGGCGACCTCGACGCCGCGATGGACGCACATGTTGTAGAAGGCGTTGAGGTTGCCGTCCTTGTCGTGGGCGACGACGATCGGCTCGCCGGCGATGCGCATGGTGAGGAAGTCGCCCGGCTGGCTCAGCTCCTCGACGCGCCCGACGAAGAGCCAGTCGGTGCGGAAGTACCGCTCGATCTCCAGCCGGTACAGCTCGGGCGAGTGGTAGATGGTGCCCGGCGCATGCCACGCATGCTCGATGGGGCGGCGCACGCGCGAGAGGTCGCCGACCGATTCCGCCGCCGCCGCAACTGTCGCCCGCATCTCTCGTCTCCGTCGTTGGCAATCGTCAGGCGGCCGCTCGCCCGCGCCCTCGCGGCGCGGGCGCGCGGCGCACCTCGCTACTTCTTGAAGCCGGGATAGGGATGGATCGGTGCCGCGACCCGCACCTCCGGCGGATACACCAGCGTCGCCTTGCCCTTCTGGAACTGTGCCGGGTAGCAGACGCCCTTCTGGTTCAGGCCGTCGTCGCCGAACTTGATGCCCGAGAAGAAGGTCTCGCCGTCGATCGCCTTGAACGCCTTGTTGATCGCGACGGGATCGTCGATCGAGCCGGCCGCCATCATGGCGCGCGCGTAGATCACGACGTTGTTGGCGCCGCAGGCGGCGACGAAGTCCGGCGGATCGGCATTGTGCTTGGCCTTGTAGGCCGCCGCGAAGTCGCGGCTCGTGCCGATGAACTCGTCCTTGGTCTTGTCGAGGCTCGGGTCCCAGAAGGCCGGGACGAAGACGCCGTTGATGGCGTCGCCCAGGCTCTCGAACAGGTTGGTCGGCGCCTCGACGACGATCACCGGCGGGAAGTAGCCGATCGCCAGCATCTCCTTGAAGACGCCGATGATCTCCGGCGTGTAGCAGTTGATCACCAGCATCTCGGCCTTGAGCCGACTGATCCGTTCCAGCGCCGCGCCGTACTCCTGGGTGCGCGGCGGGAAGAACTCGACGCCGGCGAGCTGGATGCCCGCCGCCTTGAGGTCCTTGGGAAAGTAGTCGCGCGAGGTGAACACGCCGAGCTCGTCGTTGGGGGTGATCATCGCGGCCTTGGTCACCTTCGGGCCGTCGAACTTCGCGGCCATCTCGGAGATGCGCGTGTAGTAGTAGCTGAAGGGCGGCATCGCCCCGTACATGTACGGGTTGCCCTTCTGGCCGGCGAAGACGCCGTCGATCTGCGCCCAATGGGTCATCATCGGGAACTGCAGGCGCTGGGCGACGGGGATCGAGGCCTTGACGATGACGCTCCCGAGGCCGGCCAGCACCATGTTCGCCTTGTCGCTGGTCACCGCCTTCTCGACCAGCCGCGCCGAGGTGCCGGCGTCGGTCTTGTCGTCGAAGGTCTCCTTCTTGATCGTGTAGGTGCGGTCGCCGATCTTCACGCCCTTGGCGTTGATCTTGTCGAGCGCGATGTCGATGCCGCGCTCCAGCTCCTGGCCGTAGCGCGCGAAGCCGCCGCTCAGGCTGGTGACCGACGCGAGCTTGATGGTGCCCGCGGTACCCTGGCCCCATACCGCCGGCGCCCCGATGACGCGCGCGGCCGACAGGGCCGCCCCCGCCCCCGCGAGCTTGACCAGCGTCCTTCTGCTAACGCTCCCCACCATGTCACCCTCCTAGGTAGCTCTTGATGATGTCCGCGTCGTCGAGGAGTGCGGCGGCGTCGCCGGTCAGGACGACGCGGCCGGTCTGCAGCACGACGGCGCGGCTGCAGACGCCGAGCGCCACGGCGACGTCCTGCTCGACCAGCAGGACCGTCGTGCCGGCGGCGTTGATCGCGTGCAGGATGTGGACGAGCTCCTCGACGATCAGCGGGGCGAGACCGAGCGAGAGCTCGTCGATCATCAGCAGGCGCGGCTCGGCCATCAGGGCGCGGCCGATCGCGCACATCTGCTGCTCGCCGCCGGAGAGCGTGCCCGCGAGCTGGCGGCGCCGTTCGCGCAGGCGCGGGAAGTGGGCGAAGACGCGGTCGATCGACGCGGCGATCGACGGGCGCGACTTGTCCCGGCGGGCGTAGGCGCCGAGGCGGAGATTCTCTTCGACCGTCATGCCGGCAAAGAGCCGCCGTCCCTCCGGCGCGTGGGCGACGCCCATGCGCACGATCTCCGACGGGCTGTGCCCGGCGATGTCGCGGCCGGCGAAGCGGATCGCGCCGGCGCGCGGCACCAGCAGGCCGGAGATCGTCCGCAGCAGCGTCGTCTTGCCGGCACCGTTGGCGCCGACGACCGCCAGCATCTCGCCCGCCCGGACCGAGAAGGCGACGTCCCGCAGCACCTCGACCGGGCCGTAGCCGCCCGACAGGCCGGCGACATCCAGCACGGGGCCGTCGGTGGCGCCGGGCGCCGCCGGGCCGGCGGGCCGGGGCAGCGTGCCGTGCATCACGCGCCTCCCGCCGGCGTCGCGGCCGGCCGATAGCGGCGGACCGCGCCGCCGACGTCGCCCAGGTAGGCGCGCCGGACGGCGCCGTCGGCGAGGATCTCGGCGGGCTTGCCCTCCGCCAGCTTGCGGCCGCCGGCGAGCACGAAGACGCGGTCGCTGACGCTCATCACGGCGGGCACGATGTGCTCGATGAAGACGATGGTGACGCCGCCGTCGCGCAGCGTGCGGATCAGGTCGAGCGCCTCGTTGACCTCGGTCGCGTTGAGGCCGCCCAGGGGCTCGTCGAGGAACAGCAGCATGGGCTGTGCGGCGAGGCAGCGGGCGATCTCCAGCCGCTTGCGCCCGCTGGTGGTGAGGATGTCGGTGCGCCGGTCGGCCAGCCCGCCGAGGCCGGCCCGCGCGAGGGCGTCCGTCGCCTGGCGGCGCGCCGCCTCCATGCCGACCGCCCGGCCGCCGACGCCGAAGAGCGCGCCGACCATGACGTTCTCCAGGATCGTCATGTCCTGGAAGGGTCGCGGAATCTGGAAGGTGCGGGCGAGGCCGAGCCGGCTGCGCTCGTGGGCCGACAGGCGGGTGGCGTCGCGCTCGCCGAGCCGTATGCTGCCGGACGTCGCCATCTGCACGCCGGTCAGCAGGTCGACGAAGGTGGTCTTGCCCGCGCCGTTCGGGCCGATCAGGCCGACGATCTCGCCGCGGGCGATCTCGAAGTCGACCCCGTCGACGGCGAGCAGGCCGCCGAAGCGCTTGGTCAGGCCGGTCGCTGCGAGGATCGGTGCGCTCATGTCACGCGGTAGCGACGGAAGTTGGCGGCGAGCCGGCGCGGCGCGAACGCGGCGAGCCCGTCGGTGGTGATCCGGATCAGCCCGTCGGGCTGGAACAGCACGATCAGCACGACGATCAGGCCGGAGACGATCTGGGTCAGCTCGGCCAGCTCGATGCCGATCGACTCGTTCAGCATCAGGATCAGCACGACGCCGATCACCGGGCCCCACAGCGTGCCGCGGCCGCCGAGGAAGACCATGACGATGATCTCGAAGGTGATCAGCAGGTTGTAGGCCTCGTTGGTCTCCACCGTGCCGAGCCAGAAGGCCCAGGCGGTGCCGATGATCGAGGCGATGGCGGCGCTCAGCATGAAGACCATCGTCTTCAGGCGTGCGGCGGCGACGCCCAGGGCCGAGGCGGCGGTCTGGTTGTCGCGGATCGCGCGCAGCGCGAGGCCCCAGCGCGAGCGCTCGAAGCCGAGCACGACCAGTACCGAGGCGGCCGCGAGGCCGAGCATGACGAAGTAGAAGAGCTGGTTGTACTCGGCCGGTCCCATGCGGGTCAGCCCGAGCGGCCCGACGAGGTTGACCGCGATTCCGCCGGAAAATCCGAACGCGTTGAGGTTGAGCACGAAGTTGCGCAGCGCCTCCGACACCAGCAGCGTCGCGACCACGAAATAGTGGCCCTGGAGCCGCAGGGTCGGCAGGCCGATGCACAGCGCGACCGCCAGCGACACGAGCAACGCGCCGAGCATCGCGATCGGGATGCCGGCGCCGTTGATCAGCAGGATCGCCGCGGCGATGGCGCCGGTGCCGAAGAAGGCGGGATGGGCGATCGAGATCAGCCCCGCATAGCCGCCGATCAGGTTCCAGGACTGGGCCAGCGCCACGTACATGAAGACCATGGTCGCGACCCGCAGCCCGTAGGGACCGAGCCGGGTCGAAAGCGCGGCGGCCAGCACGACGAGTGCGGCCAGCAGCAGCAGGTCGCGATGGCGCGCGAACAGGGAGCGGCCCTCAGGCTTCATAGTAGCGCCGGCCGAGCAGGCCCGAGGGGCGGACGACGAGGACGGCCAGCACCAGCAAGGCACCCACCAGCGTGCCGTAGGTGGTACCCCAGATGGTCGCCACGAAGCTGGTGGAGATGCCGAGGACGACCGCGCCCACCAGCGGCCCGACCATGGTACCGAGGCCGCCCAGCACCGTCACGATCAGGATCTGCAGCAGGAAATGGTCGCCCATCCCCGGCGAGGCGCTCTGCAGGATGACGACGAGGCCGCCCATGGCGCCGGCCAGCATCGCCGAGATCGCCGTGGTGAGGTCGTAGATCGTGCGCACCTTGATGCCGACGAGGCGGGCCGCCTCCATGTCGAAGCGGGTGGCGCGGATCGCCGCGCCGAGCTCGGTCCGGTCCATGAACCACCAGACGGCGGCCGTCAGCGAGAGGGCGATCGCGGTGATGGTCAGGCGCGCATAGGTCAGCTTGGCGCCGCCGATCTCGATGAAGCCGCGCAGGTAGCCCGGAAGCTGGATGCTGCGGTAGTCGGCGCTGAAGAAGTAGAGCGCGAGCCCGATCAGCACGAGGTTGATGCCGTAGGTGAGCGCGATGCCGAGCGCGTGCGGGCCGTTCGCGACATGGTCGATGAGGCAGCGCTGCACCCCCCAGCCCACGGCGAACATGGCGATCATGGTCAGCGGCAGCGCCGCCAGCGGGTCGATGCCGAGCCGCCAGAGCCAGAAGCTGGTGTAGCCGCCCAGCATGATGAAGGCGGCGTGCGCGATGTTGAGGACGTTGAGCACGCCCCAGATGAGCGCGAACCCGAGCGCGCCGATGCCGTAGAGGCCGATCAGCATCAGCGAGTCGAAGAGGATCTGTAAGGCGACCTGCATGCTCTCCCCGCAGATTGCCCGGACGCTTCCCGTGCCGCGCCACCCCGGCCATCAGGTCCCCCGGGCGCCGCCGCTCTGCGGCGGCATGCGCCCCGACCCGAGGCGTATTAGGTCAGCAAATTCCTCAATGTGCAATCCATCTCGTAATCCGAAATCGGAGATCGGCCGCCTGCTCAGCGCGTCTCGACGAGGTGCGCTGCGCGCGGTCGCGCGGCGGCGCCGAAGGCCCCCGGATGGTCGCCCGCCTCCAGCCGCTCGACGAAGGAGGCGCCGGGCCGCGGATCGGGGAAGCCGAGCTCGCGCGATACCGCATCGGCGGTCGCGCGCAGCACCTCGACCATCGACCCCGGCCCGGTGTGATCGACCGTGCCGCGCACGCCGATCATGGCGATCGCCGCCTCGATGCGGCCCTGATGGTCGAAGATCGGGGCCGCGATCGCGCTGAGGCCGGGCAGGAACTCCTCCTGGGTCATGCCGATGCGGGCGATGCGGACCTCGGTGATCAGCCGGTCGACGTCGGCCATGGTGCGCAGGCGCGACTGCGGGATCAGCGACACGACGCCGCCCAGCTCACGCTCGACGAAGGACGCGGTCGCCGCGCGCGGCAGGAAGGCGAGGAAGACGCGGCCCGTGGCGGTGCGCAGCAGCGGAAAGACCGAGCCGACGCTGACGTTGCACATCACCACCTCGGTCGCGTCGTGCCAGGCGACGACGACCGGCCCGCGCTCCGACCACACCGACAGGATCACCGTCTGGTCGATGCGCTGGTTGAGATCGACGGCGGCCTCGGCGGCGCTGCGCACGACGTTGCGGTGGCTGAGCGCGGCGAGGCCGAGGCGCAGCGCCGCGGGACCGAGATTGTAGCGGCTCGTCGCCTTGTCCTGCGAGACGAGCCCGCATTTCATCAGGCTCACGAGATAGCGATGGGCCTTGCTGGCCGACATCCCGGCGTCGGCCGCGAGGTCGCGGAGCGTGGTCCAGGTGCCGGCCGCGGCCAGGGCGTCGAGCAGGCGGCTGCCCGTCTCGATCGACTGGATGCCCTGCCGCTCCCTGGCGGGGCGATCCTTGGCGGCCGGCGCCCGCGTCGCCTTGCGTGCCGACCCCTTTCGTACCGAGTGCGACATGTCCCCTCCGGCCGAGGCCGATCGCCGGGCCGTCCGGCACCGGGCCTCGCCATGTAACGTGGGAATGTAGAGGCTCCGGCTTCTGCGCGCCCAGGCTGTCGTGCCGGGTGCGGCGAGTTGTCCGGCGTCGCCTGCGACCCTGCCGTGCGGCGTCGGCGATCGCCGTTGATCTCGATCAATGTCGCCGGGCCAGGCGCAGGCACCTTCCCGGCAGACAGTGGGAGGGTACCATGTCCGGGCAGATCCTCGTCCCCGGCGGTCGGTTGGCGCCTTCAATGGTCGCCGGCGGCCGGGGAGCGCGCGGTCGATGACGCTCCCCGCTCGACCGTCGCCGCGGCTTCGCGAGCTTCCTCTCGGCGAGGTCTACCAACTGCTGGAGCCGGGTCCGGTGGTGCTGCTCGCGACCAGCCATCGCGGCTGCGCCAACGTCATGACCATGTCGTGGCACATGATGATCGAGTTCACGCCGCCGCTGGTGGCCTGCGTGGTGAGCAGCGGCGACTACAGCCATGCCGCGCTGCGCGCGACGCGGGAATGCGTGATCGCCGTCCCGCCGGCGACCCTGGCCGCGGTCGTGGTGGGCGTCGGCAACTGCTCGGGGCGGGACACCGACAAGTTCGCGGCCTTCGGGCTGACGTCGCTGCCGGCCGAACGCGTCGCGGCACCGCTGATCGCGGAATGCTTCGCCAACCTCGAATGCCGGGTCGCCGACACGCGCCTCGTCCGGAAGTACAACCTCTTCGTGCTCGAGGTGGTGAAGGCGTGGAAGCGTCCGGGACGCCAGCCGCCGAAGACCCTGCACCACCGCGGCCGGGGTACCTTCGTCGTCGACGGCGAGATCCTGCGGCTCAAGTCCAGGATGCCGTAGGCGGGGTACGTTCCCGTCAGGCGAGCGCCCGCTCCCGCGCGGCATGGTCGCGATCGACCTGCTCCGTCAGGGCGACCAGCTTCGACCCGACGGCGACGGGATAGGCCGGCGTGCCCTCCAGCCGTCGCAGCGCGCCCGGGAGTTGCGCCAACCCGGCCGCGGCCCGACGGCGGACCTCGGCAAGGGGCGGCGACGGGGCGAGCCGCCGGCCGTCGCGCATGACCGGCTGCAGCAGGGGCGTCCCCCGCTGCCGGTCGTCGGCCGTCGACAGGACATCGTCCGTCATGCGGTCCCTGTCGTCGAAGCGGCGCCAGACCTGCTTGCGGCCGGGCAGGGTGGCCTTGCCGGCCGATCGCTTGCGGCGGGCGATCCCTGCGTACTCCTGGAGCTTGTAGGCGCAATCGAGGGCCGGCACGTCCGAGGACGTGGTCAGGCTCGTCCCGATGCCGAAGCCGTCGATGGGGGCGCCGGCCGCCACGATTCTCGCCAGCGCGTCCTCGTCGAGACCGCCACTGGCGAAGATCGTCACGTCCGCGAGGCCGCCCTCGTCGAGTATCCGCCGGACGCTTCCGGACAAGCCGATCAGGTCGCCGCTGTCGAGGCGCACGCCGCGAACCGAGATCCCCTGCGCCTTCAGTCGCGACGCCAGCCTCACGACCTTCCGCGCCGCCGCCTCCGTGTCGTAGGTGTCGATCAGCAGCACGAGATCGTCGGGCCGCGAACGGGCGAAGGCCTCGAACGCGGCCGTTTCGTCGTCGTGCACCTGGACGAAGGAGTGCGCCATCGTGCCGAAGATCGGAATGCTGAACTCTTTCCCGGCGAGCACCGTCGCGGTACCGGCGAAGCCCGCGAGATAGCTCGCGCGGGCCGCCATGATCCCGGCCTCGGCCCCGTGCGCGCGGCGCAGGCCGAAATCGATCAGCGGCTTGCCCGGGGCCGCGAGAACCATGCGGGCCGCCTTGGCGGCGACGAGCGACTGGAAATGCAGGATGTTGACGAGGCGCGTCTCGGCGAGCTGCGCCTCGGGGAGCGGTGCCGTCACCCGCAGGATCGGCTCATCCGCGAAGAAGACCGTGCCCTCGGGCATGGCATCGACATCGCCGGTGAAGCGAAAGCCGGCGAGATAGTCGATGAGCGCCGATCCGAAGCGCCCGCTGCGCCGCAGCCATTCGAGCTCGTCGGCAGCGAAACGCAGCGCCGCGAGGTGGTCCAGCACCTGCTCCAGCCCGGCGGCGACCAGGAATCCACGTCGGGCGGGCAGCCGGCGCACGAAGAACTCGAAGACGGCCGTCCCGGTCCGCCCATGCTCCAGATAGGCCTGGAGCATGTTGAGCTGGTAGAGGTCGGTCAGCAGGGGGCTCGCAGCGGGATACATTCGGGCGACCTCATTCACGGCGACGCTCCGCGTCGCGGGAAGTCGGGCGAGATCGGCGATGACCTCGTCGTCGCTCACCTGCCGGAAGTCCTCGTAGAACGCGCCGATGGCACCGAACGGCCGGGGCGTCTCCAGGCAGATCGCGGCGTCGACCTCCCGGCGGAGATCGTCGATCGTCTCGGCCGGCGCCACCGGCACGGCCAGCACGAGCTCCTGCGGTGCGCGCTGGCGCGTCGCCCGCAACGCCGCCCGCATGGTAGCCCCGGTCGCAATTCCGTCGTCGATGACGATCACGACCCGCCCGGTCACCTCCGCACGCGGACGGCTGCCGATGTATCGCGCGCGGCGCCGTTCGATCTCGACGAGCTGTTCGCGACACACGGCATCGAACTCGTCGTCGGACACTCCCACGAGATCGATGACGTCGTCGTTGCGCACGACGATCGGCGCCGTGCCGTCCACCACCGCACCCATCGCGAGTTCCGGCTGCATCGGGACGCCGATCTTGCGGACGAGGAGAAGGTCGAGGGGAGCGTCGAAGGCCTTGGCGACCTCCGCGGCGACCGGGACGCCACCCCGCGGCAGGGCGAGGATCACCGGCCGGCGGCGACGGTAATCTTCCAGGGCATGCGCCAGCCGGCGGCCGGCGTCCGACCTGTCTGCGAAACGCCTCATGAATCTCCATCCCCCCGTCGCTCGGCACGGCCCTGCCGTGGATGCTGCCGCCTGCCCAGATGACGCTCGAACCACGCCGCCGCGAGATCGATCACCGCCTCGAGCGCGCCGGGCTCGGGGAAGAGGTGGGTCGCCCCGGGCACGATCTCGAGAGCCTTCGCTCCGCCGAGGCGCTCGAACGCCCAGCGGTTGAGCTCGATGACGCCGGCATCGGCGCCGCCCACGATCAGCAGGGTCGGCGCCGCGACCCCGCCGAGCGCCTCGCCGGCGAGATCGGGACGCCCGCCGCGGGACACCACCGCGCCGACGCGTCCGCCGAGCGCGGCGGCCGCGATCAGGGCAGCGGCCGCGCCGGTGCTGGCCCCGAACAGGCCGAGCGGCAGCGCGCCGACATCGGCATCGCGGTCGAGCCAACGGACCGTCTCGATCAGCCGGACGGCGAGGAGGTCGACGGCGAAGACGTGACGCCGGTCCTCGCCCTCCTCCGGCAGCAGAAGGTCGAACAGCAGGGTCGCGATGCGCCGGCGGTTCAGCGCGTCGGCGACCTGGACGTTGCGCGGACTGAGTCGGCTGGAGCCGCTGCCGTGCGCGAACGCGACCAGGGCGCTGGCCGCGGCCGGACGGCGCAGGGTGCCTGCCAGACCGAGCGGCGGAATGGCGACCTTCCGCTCGACGACGGCGATCGGGCCGTCGCGCGCTGAAGGGATATCCGAGTGATTGCCGAGCGGCATGGTTCCGCCCTCCCGTCGAACGAACCGCCATCATCGTCCGGCGCGTCGATCGTCCATTGATCCGCATCAACGGCGGTTGCGACAATCCCGATAGCGTCCATCGGGTGGGGGGTATGTCGACGCGGGCACAGCCGGCCTTCGGGAACGAGAATGAGGCGACCCTGGAGGCGAAGGTCCGCTTCCTCGGCGCGTCCGGCAGCTATCCGCCGGGCGTCGACGAGGTGGCCGCGCGGGAGACCCACATGTCCTGGGTGTTCCTGGCCGGCGATCGCGTCTTCAAGCTGAAGAAGCCCGTCCGCTTCCCCTATCTCGACTTCTCCAGCCTGGAGCGGCGGGCGGCGGCCTGCCGCGCCGAGGAT
The DNA here is from genome assembly GCA_020852355.1 of Alphaproteobacteria bacterium. Taxonomy (GTDB): domain Bacteria; phylum Pseudomonadota; class Alphaproteobacteria; order ATCC43930; family Allostellaceae; genus Allostella. The sequence continues at coordinate 10,688 of JADZBA010000097.1, read as the reverse complement.
CGGCTCAACCGGCGGCTGGCGCCCGACGTGTATCTCGGCGTGCTGCCGCTCACGCTGTCGCCGGCCGGCCTCGCCCTGGGCGGTGCGGGGACCGTCGTGGACTGGTTGGTGGTGATGCGGCGGCTCGACGAGGATGGGACGCTGGAGCGGGCACTGCTGGAGGGCCGGCTGCGGCCGGTCGACGTGGACCGCATCGCGGTGGCCCTGGCGGCCTTCTATCGCCATGCCCGTCGGGTCAGCTCGCGCCCGGAAGTCGCTCTCGCGGAGTGGCGGAAGGCGCTCGTCCGCAACAGGCGCGTGCTGCTCGATCCGCGCCTCGGCCTGCCGCGGGGAGCCGTCGAGCGGATCGACCGGGCCCAACGGCGATTCCTCGCCCGGCGCGCCCACGCGATCGTGCGGCGGGTGCGCCGGCGCTTCATCGTCGACGCGCACGGCGATCTTCGCCCGGAGCATGTCTGGCTCCGCGAGCCCGTCACGATCATCGACTGCCTGGAGTTCGATGCGCGCCTGCGGGCGCTCGATCCCCTGGACGAGATCGCATTCCTGGATCTCGAGTGCTCCCGTCTGGGCGCGCCCTGGGTGGGCGAGCGGCTGCGGCGACGCCTGGCGGGGCTCCTGGACGATCGCCCGTCGACGGGCCTGTTCCTGTTTTACCGGTGCCATCGCGCCACGCTGCGCGCGCGCCTCTCGATCGCCCACCTCCTCGATCCGTCGCCACGCACCCCGGAGAAGTGGCCGCGCCTCGCGCGCCTCTATCTCCGCCAGGCCGAGGCCGACGCCGCGCGGCTGGAGCGTCTCCTCAGAAGACCATCAGGTCCGTGAGCGGCCGGCCCTCGTGGAGACGGCCGATGGCCTCGGCCAGGAGGGGTGCGGCCGCGATGTGCGCGATCTTGTCGCGCGCGCCGCCGGGCGGCAGCCGGAACGGCGACACGCTGTCGGTCACCAGGATCCGGTCGATCGCCGGGTCGGCGAGCGCCTCCGCGGCGCCGCTGCTGAACAGCCCATGGGCGGCGCAGGCGATCACCCGCCGTGCGCCGCGCTCGCGCGCGGCGCGGGCGGCCCGCACCAGCGTGCCGCCCGTGCTGACGAGATCGTCGACGAGGATGCAGGTGGCGCCGGCGACGTCGCCGGCGAACAGGTCGCCCGAGACGACCCCGGCGCTGCGGTGCTTCTCTGCGAACGCCTTGCCGATCGGGCGTCCCGTCGCCGCCTCCAGGCCCTCCCGGAAGCGTTCGGCCCGTTTGCCGCCGCCGAGGTCCGGCGAGACGACGCAGAGCCGCTCGTCGCCGAGCCCGGCGGCGACAGTGGCGATCAGCAGGGGGGCCGCCGTCAGCGCCACGGCGCGGCGGCGGAACGCATTCTCGAAGGCGACGTCGTTGTGGACCTCCAGCGCGACGACGGCATCGGTGCCGACCGCCTCGAACAGGGCGGCGACATAGCGCGTCGTCACCGGGTCGTTCGGCTTGGTACGGCGGTCCTTCCGCGCGTAGCAGAGATAGGGGACCACCGCCGTCACCCGTGCCGCGCCCGCGTCCTTCAGCGCGCCGATGAAGAAGAGCAGCCGGCACAGCCGGTCGTTGGCACTTCCCGTCGGACCGCCATGAAGGCTGTGCACGACATGGACGTCGGCCCCGCAGACGGCGTCGAGCGGCCTTGCCTTGTGCTCGCCGTCCTCGAAGTCGCGTTCCTCGTGCCGCGCCAGCGGCTGGCCGAGCAGATCGCCGATCTCGCGGCCGAGCCGGTCGCTGCCGGCGAGCGCGAACAGGCGCAGCCGGTCGCCGGCGACCGGCCGGACATCGGAAGGTGACCAGATCCGGGACTCCGCCATCACACGTCTCCATCGCAGCCGCGAGGCACCTGGAAGCATGCTCTCCCGGCGACCGCGGCCGTGTCCGGCTCAGGCCGCCGGCACGTTCTCCGCGAGCTCGGCGAGCCAGATCGCGGCGTCGCCGTCCGAGGGCGCCCGCCAGTCCCCCCGTGGTGAGAGCGAACCGCCGGACGAGAGCTTCGGGCCGTTCGGCAGGGTCGAGCGCTTGAACTGGCTGGCGAAGAACCGCGTCAGGAACACGGTCAGCCAATGCCGGATCTCGGCCAGGGAGTAGGCGACGCGTTCGCCCCGCGGCAGCTCGGCCGGCCACGCCCCGCGTTCGGCGTCGCTCCATGCGTGATGCGCCAGGAACGCGATCTTCGAGGGCCGGAAGCCGTAGCGCGTCAGGTAAAAGAGGCTGAAGTCCTGCAGCGCGTAGGGACCGACGATCTGCTGCGTCGACTGGATCGCCCGGCCGGCGGAGGGCGGCACCAGCTCCGGCGATATCTCGGTCGCGAGGATGGCGTGGAGGATGCGTGCGGTCTCCGCGCTCGCGTCGCCGGAGGCGGCGACGAAGCGGATGAGATGCTGGATCAGCGTTTTGGGAACCGACGCGTTGACGTTGTAGTGGGACATGTGGTCGCCGACGCCGAAGGTGCACCAGCCGAGCGCCAGCTCGGAGAGATCGCCGGTGCCGACGACCAGGCCGCGATTGTGGTTCGCGAGGCGGAAGAGGTAGTCGGTACGCAGGCCGGCCTGCACGTTCTCGAACGTGGCGTCGTAGACGGCCTCGCCGCTCGCGTAGGGATGGCCGATGTCGGCCAGCATCTGCCGCGCCGACGGGCGGATGTCGATCTCGGCGCCGGTGACGCCCAGCGCGCGGATCAGCGCCCACGCGTTGGCCTTGGTCTCCGCCGATGTGGCGAAGCCGGGAAGCGTGTAGGCGAGGACGTCGCTGCGGCTGCGGCCGAGCAGGTCCATGGCCCGCGTGGCGACGATCAGCGCCTGCGTCGAATCGAGGCCGCCGGACACGCCGATCACGGCGCGCTGCAGGCCGGTCGCGGCGAGGCGCTTGGCCAGCCCCTGGATCTGGATGTTGTACGCCTCGTAGCAGTCCTCGCGCAGCCGCCCGGGGTCGGCCGGGACGAAGGGAAAGCGCGCGATCGTCCGGCGCAAACCGACCGGGCGGTCCGGCGCGTCGAAGGGGAAGCGCAGCGTGCGGAAGGTCGGCCCCCGGCCCGCCTCTTCGTGCGCGCAGTCGCCGAAGCTGTTGAGGCGCATGCGCTCCTGGCGCAGGCGGCCGAGGTCGACGTCGGCGGTGACCGACGTCGAATCCCGGGGGAAGCGCTCGGTCTCGCCGAGCGGGTCGCCGAGCTCGAAGATGGCCGCATGACCGTCCCAGGCGAGGTCGTTGGTCGATTCGCCGGGGCCCGCCGCCGAGTAGGCGTAGACCGCGGCGGCGCGGGCGGAATGGCTCGCGCACAGCAGCCGCCGCGTGTCCGCCTTGCCGATCGTGATGTTGGACGCCGAGAGGTTCAGCAGCACCTCCGCGCCGGCGAGCGCCGCCCGCGTCGACGGGGGCAGGGGGACCCAGATGTCCTCGCAGATCTCCACATGGAACGTGAAGGGCACCGATCCCGACGAGCGGAACAGCAGGTCGACCCCGAAGGGCACCTCGCGACCCGCGAGGGCGAGGTGGCGGCCGATGACGCCGGCGCCGGACGTGAAGTGGCGGCGCTCGTAGAATTCGCGGTAGTTCGGCAGGTAGGTCTTCGGCACCACGCCGAGGACGGCGCCGCGATGCAGCACCACGGCCGCGTTGAACAGGCGCCCGTCGCAGCGCAGCGGCGCGCCGACGACCAGCACCGGGTGGAGGCGGCGCGACGCCTCGGCGAGCCGGCCGACGGCCCGTTCGACCGCGTCCAGCAGGGCGTCCTGGAACAGCAGGTCGTCGATGGCGTAGGACGAGATCCCCAGCTCCGGGAACAGCATGATCGCCGTGCCGTCGGCATGCCCCTCTTCGGCGAGGCGCAGGGTCTCGGCCACGGCGAAGTCCGGATCCCCGACCCGGGCGCGCGGCACGCACGCGGACAACCGCAGGAAGTCGTGCCGGTACAGCGAGGCGAATTCCGTCATGGCCGACAATCTCGATCCTCGATTGGGCAGACTGCGCATTCTCGCACGCGCGCCGCTCGCCGGTACGACCGCCGTTGATGCAGGTCAAGGCACGATCGGCGGCGTTCGCATGAAATGACGATCGGCTGGACCCGCCCGAACCGAGGCGCCGCCGCGCGCGTCCGGCGTGCCGTCGGGCCCAGCGTCCTTCCGAAGAGTTCGTCTATCGCAACCTGGAGGAGCATCGACATGGCCGAAGCCACGAAAGTGCCCGTCGACACCGAGAAGAAGTCGACGTCTGCCGCCGCGCCGCCGGCGCCCTGGCGGCCCTTCGAGAGCCTGCGACGCGAGATCGATCGCGTATTCGAAGGATTCAACCAGGGGGCGTGGCGATTTCCCTTCGGCCCGTCCGCGCTCGAGCTGACGTGGCCGCGCGAGGGCGCGTGGGCCATGGCCCCCGCGGTCGACGTCGCGGAGAGGGAGAAGGAATTCGAGATCACCGTCGAGCTGCCGGGGATGGAGGAGAAGGACATCGAGATCAAGCTGTCCAACGGCACGCTGTCGATCAAGGGCGAGAAGAAGGAAGAGAAGGAGGAGCGCAAGAAGGACTACTATCTCTCGGAGCGCCGGTACGGCTCCTTCATGCGTGCCTTCCAGGTGCCCGACGGGGTCGACGCGGCGAAGATCGAGGCGACCTTCGCCAAGGGCGTGCTGACCGTGAAGCTGCCGAAGACGGCCGAGGCGCCGAAGAACGAGCAGAAGATCGCCGTCAAGGCCGGCTGATCCTCGCATGAGCCGGGCCGCGTCGCCGCGGCCCGGCCGTCGGCCGTCACAGTCGCTTCAGCTCGTCCCGCAACTCGTCGAGACGCGCATGGAATCCTTCGGCATCGCCGTAGGCGAGGAAGCGGCCATAGCGGTCGTGGGCGCCGCGGATACGCTGCGCGTGCCGGATCGGGCACCAGTACTGCTCGGTGCGGCTCGCCAGCTCGCGGGCCAGCGCGACCACCCCGTTGGCGTAGCCGCAATAGACGCAATTCAGCTTCTGGATCGCGTTCAGGTAGGCGAGGCGATGGCGGTCGAGCACGATATAGTCCGATCGGCGCACGCGCGCGATGCCCCAGGCGCGGAAGCAGATGCCCTGATAGACGGCGAGCGCGGCATCCAGGAGGAGAAGGGGAACCACCAGTCCGTAGATCACCGGTGCCGTTACGAGGGTGAGGAACGGCGATTCCCTGAGGAACCGGACCAAGCCGACCTTGATCCGGCGGTGCTGCTCCAGGACGCTGCGTTCGAAGACGACCTTCTCCCGCTCCAGCCGCTCGCGAAGCTCTGCGCCGCGGCTCTCCACCTTCCGCTCGATCTGGCCTTCCAGCTCGCGAAGCCTGCTGCGCAGCCGTTCCAGCTCCCGGTCCATCGGGTTCCGGGGCGCGGTTAGCGCGGCGACGGGGACGGCTCGTCCTCGTCGTCCGGCGCCAGCATGTCGGCGATCGCGGCGACGATGCCCGACCGCGGCGCCGGCTCTCCGTCGAGGACGTCGTCGATGCCCGCCATGCGCATCGACACGGCCTCGAGGTCGCCGATCGTGGGGTGCAGGCCCAGGATCGCGACGACGGTGGCGTCCTCGCGATCGCCGAGGATGCGGATCACGTCCTCGTGCGTCGCCTCGACCTGGTTGGGACTCTGATCGGTGTGCGGCTGCGGCATGGGATGCTCCTTGTGCTGCAGGCTATCCTCGCACGGTCGGCGCGCGTGTTGATCTTCCTCAATCGATCGCGCGACGTTCCAGCGAGGATGATGCGCGCCGGGCCCCGTTTCACGAGGGCGAACAGTCGCCCGGAGCACGGGCCAGGAGCGGGACGACAGATGAATCCTCCGAACTACATCCGCTGGTTCAGCGAGATCCGCTCCGAGGACGTGGCGCTGGTCGGCGGCAAGAATGCCTCGCTCGGCGAGATGTACTCGGCCCTCTCGGGCAGCGGCGTGCTGGTACCCAATGGTTTCGCGCTCACCGCCCAGGCCTATCGCGATGCTCTTACGGCAGCCGATGCGTGGCGTCGCCTGGCGCCGTTGCTGGCGGGGCTCGGCAAGGACGACGTGGGCCGCCTCGCGCGGCACGCCGCCGAAGCGCGCGCCATCGTCTACGAGGCGGCCGGCGCCGGCTTCCTGCGCGACCAGATCCTCGCGACCTGGGATCGGCTGCGGCACGACTACGGCGCCGACGTGGCGCTGGCCGTGCGCAGCTCGGCCACCGCCGAGGACCTGCCGACCGCGAGCTTCGCCGGCCAGCACGAGAGCTTCCTCAACGTCCGCGGGGCCGAGGACCTCGTCGAGGCCTGTCGCCGCTGCTGCGCCTCGATCTTCACCGATCGCGCCATCGTGTACCGCAACGACAACGGGTTCGATCATCTCAAGGTCGCGCTCTCCGTCGGCGTCATGAAGATGGTGCGCTCGGACCTGGCGTCGAGCGGCGTCATCTTCACCCTCGACACGGAATCGGGATTTCGCGACGTCGTCTTCGTCACCGGATCCTACGGGCTGGGCGAGAACGTCGTGCAGGGCCGGGTCGATCCGGACGAGTTCTACGTCCACAAGCCGACCTTCCGCGCGGGCCGCCGCTGCGTGCTGCGCCGGGCGATGGGCGGCAAGCAGATGCGCATGATCTACGCCGGCGGCCATGGCGCCGGCAGCACGGCCAACGAGCCGACGCCGGCCGCCGATCGCGAGCGCTTCTGCATCGACGACGCCGACGTGATGCGCCTCGCCGACTACGCGCTGCGGATCGAGGATCACTATTCCGGGCGCGCCGGCCATCCCGTCCCGATGGACATCGAATGGGCCAAGGACGGGCCGGACGGGGCGCTCTACGTGGTGCAGGCGCGGCCCGAGACGGTGGCCTCGCGGATGGCGCCGCAGAGCTTCGAGACGCAGACCCTCACGGGAACCGGCCCCGTCCTCGCCCTGGGCCGCGCGATCGGCGAGAGGATCGCATCCGGCAGGGTCCGCGTGGTCGCCGGCCCGCAGGACCTGGTCGCGTTCCGTCCCGGCGAGGTGCTGGTGGCCGAGACGACCAGCCCGGACTGGGAGCCGGTGATGAAGGGGGCGGCCGCCATCGTCACCGATCGCGGCGGCCGTACCTGCCACGCCGCGATCGTGGCGCGCGAGCTGGGCGTGCCGGCGATCGTCGGGGCGGACGATGCGACCACCCGGCTGGCGCCCGGCGCGACCGTGACGGTGTCCTGTGCCGAGGGCGAGACGGGGCACGTCTACGCCGGTGCGGTCGCCTTCGAGACGTCGGTCGTCGATCTGGGGACGCTGGCGCGGCCGCGCACCCCCATCATGGTCAACCTGGGCAACCCCGATCTCGCCTTTCGCACCGCCATGCGTCCGCACGAGGGCGTCGGGCTGGCCCGCATGGAGTTCATCATCAGCGAGCAGATCGGCATTCATCCCATGGCCCTGGCGCAGCCCGACAAGGTGACGGCGGCGGCGGATCGCGCGGCGATCGCGCATCGTACCAGGGGCCATGCCCGCCCGAGCGACTTCTTCGTCCGGACCCTGTCGGAAGGGATCGGCACGATCGCCGCCGCCTTCCATCCCAAGCCCGTCATCGTCCGGCTGTCCGACTTCAAGACCAACGAGTATGCCCGCCTGCTCGGCGGCGCGTGCTTCGAGCCCGCCGAAGAGAATCCCATGCTCGGGTTTCGCGGCGCCGCGCGCTACGCGCACCCCGCCTACGCCGCGGGCTTCGCCCTGGAATGCGCCGCCCTGCGCCGCGTCCGCGAGGACATGGGCCTGACCAACCTGCGCATCATGGTACCCTTCTGCCGCCGGGTCGAGGAGGCGCGGCGCGTTCTGGCCGCGATGGCGGAACACGGCCTCGCGCGCGGCGCGGACGGGCTGGAGATCTACGTGATGTGCGAGATTCCGAACAACGTCATCCAGATCGATGCCTTCGCCGCGCTGTTCGACGGGTTCTCCATCGGCTCCAACGACCTCACCCAGCTCACCCTCGGGGTCGACCGCGATTCGGAGATCGTCGCCTTCGATTTCGACGAGCGCGATCCCGGCATGCTGGAGATGTTCCGCCTCGCCGTCGCCGGCGCCCGGCGCAACCACCGCCACGTCGGCATCTGCGGCGAGGCGCCGGCCAACTACCCGGAGATCGCCGTCTTCCTGACCCGCCTCGGGATCGACTCGATCAGCGTCAATCCCGGCAGCGTCCTGCGCACCATGACCGCGGTCCATGCGGCCGAGCAGGCCATGGCAGCCGAGCGGGACCGGGGTGCCTCGTCCGGCGAAGGCTGAGAGGCGGCCGTCCCGTCGCCCGATCGCGGGTTCGGGCCATGACCGAAGGGCCTGAACCGCCTTCGCGGATCGTCGCGGCCGGGGTGTCGCGCGTCCTGCCGGGCGTCGTGCCGGTGACGCTCGTCCGGGACATCGACCTGACGATCGGGCGCGGCGAGTTCCTCGCCATCACCGGGCCGTCCGGCTCGGGCAAGTCCTCGTTGCTCTATCTTCTCGGCGCCCTCGACCTGCCGACCGCGGGGGTTGTGGACATCGACGGGACCGTCACCTCCGCGGTCGACGGCGAGGCGCTGGCGACGCTGCGCCTGCGCAAGATCGGGTTCCTCTTCCAGTTCCACTTCCTGCTGTCGGAGTTCACCGTGATCGAGAACATGCTGATCCCGATGCGGCGCAAGGGGGGCACCACCGTGAGGAAGATGCGCGAGAGGGCGATGGCGATCCTGGCTTCGCTCCATCTCGACGGCGAAGCCGCCAAGAAGCCCGACCAGCTCTCCGGCGGGCAGCGCCAGCGTGCCGCCCTGGCGCGCGCGCTGGCCAACGATCCGGACTACATTCTGGCCGACGAGCCGAGCGGCAATCTCGACACGCGAAACGCCGCGCTCGTCTTCGACATGCTCGATCGTCTGGTGCGGGAGGAGCAGCGTACGGTGATCGCCGTCACTCACGATATCGTATTGGCCGAGCGCGCCCGGCGGCGGGTTCACCTGCGGGACGGGCGGATCGTCGAGGATCGGGTGAGGACGGCATGACCGTGGCCAGCGGTCGCTGCACCGGCGGAATCGCATCCCGCTTCCGCCGACGCATGGATGTCTGCGGGCGATGCGCCGCTACGGCCTGACGTTCCTCCTGGTCGTCGCGGCCGCCGCCGCGCTGGGCTGGCTCCTCGACGAGCGGGTCCTCGCGCCGCCCCTGATGCGTACCACGACGCCGCGCTGGGGATCGCTGGCGGAGGGCGTCTATGCCACGGGCGTCGTCGAGCCGATCGAATGGGCCAAGGTCCGCACGGAAGCCACGGGGCGGCTGCTGTCGCTGCTGCGCGAGGAGGGGCAGGACGTCGTCGCGGGCGACCTGTTGGCGCAGATCGACGACCAGAAGCGGCGGGCGCGGCTGGTCGAGATCGAATCGCGCATCCGGTATCTCGAAGCCGAACGCGACCGGCTGCGCGTCCTGGTCGGCGGCGGGATCGCCAGCCGCAAGGCGCTGGAGCTGGTGGACAGCGACCTCGACCAGGCGCGGGCGCTGCGGAGCGCGGCGATGGAGTCGCTGCGGGAGGCGCGGGTGACCGCGCCGATCTCCGGCCGCATCCTGCGACGGGAGGGCCGGGTCGGAGAGGTCGTCGACGCCGGTATGGTCCTCTTCTGGATCGGCGGCCCGACCCAGCGCCAGATCGTCGCGGATATCGACGAGGAGTACTTCCCCCGGGTCCGTCTCCACCAGCGCGCGCTGGCGGCGGCCGATGCCTTTCCCGGCGTTTCCTTCCCCGGCCGCATCAGCGAGCTGACGCCCTTCGGGGACGCCGGGCAGCGCGCCTATCGCATCAAGATCGTCCTGGACGAGCCGTCGCCCGCCCGCGAGCCGCTGCCCCTCGGCACGACCGTGGAGGTGAACATCGTCGTCCGCGCCGCCGAGCGGGCGCTGCTCGTGCCGCGCGCCGCCCTCGCCGGTGCCGGGCTCTGGATCGTCGAGGGCGGCCGTGCGGCCCATCGCCGGGTGAGCGTGGGGCTGCGCGGGCGCGACGTCGTGGAGATTCTCGACGGCCTCTCCGGCGGCGAGGAGGTCATCCTCGATCCTCCCGCCTCGTTGCGTTCCGATGCGCGGGTCCGCTCGCTGCGCATTCCTGCTCCGTGAGAATGACCCGCATTCGATATTGCTTGCCGCCCGAAGTATTCGGCTCTCGATTGATTTAACTCAACATCGGGTGTCCACTGTTCCCTTAGGGTGATCGCTCCAACCGACGCCTTCGCGTGCCGTTGCGGGCGGTGGTCCGGATGATCCAGGCGGAGGATGCAATGGTCCAGCTCACGATCCAGAACTTCCCCGTCGATGCCTCGGACATCGCCAGCGCGATCAACTTCGACGGCGTCGAGGCGTCCGGCGAGCCGACGATCACGGCGACGCTGATCAGCGCGAACCTCACCGACGGACGTTCGTTCAGCGCATTCGGTGCGTTCCAGCCGCTGGTCACCGCGCTCGAGACGCAGAACCTCGACGTCCTCCTCGCGCAGATCGACCAGATTCGCATCGACGGACTGTCCGTCTCGGTCGGCGGAACGCCGTGGCTCGACATGGCAGGCATCGACCTGACCGGACTGGAGATCCTGACGTTCCTGGACTCGAGCGGCGTCGGCGACCCGGACGACGTCGGCGACGACGACATCGATGCCGGCGCCGCCTTCCTGTTCACCGGCAACGACACCATCGTGTCGGGCATCGGCAACGACACGCTGCGCGGCTATGGCGG
>JADZBA010000096.1 GCA_020852355.1 Alphaproteobacteria bacterium | reverse complement strand
CCGCTGGTGCGCAAGGACTGCGACACCCGCTCGCCGCCGAGCGTGCGCTCGGTCTGCTGCAGCGCATAGTCGCCGATCACCCAGGGGCCGAACCTGCCGGCCGGGGCGGCGAGCCGCGTGTCGTCGGCGCGGCGGCGGCCGTGCCGGCTCTGCGAGAGCTGCGCGAAGACGTTGCCCTCGGCGAAGCGGGCCTGGCGCTTGGTCGCGTCCACGAACGAAGTCTGCAGGGCGGGGCCCTGCAGGTTCATGGCGTCGAGATAGAGCGGGTTGACGTAGGTCGGCAGGGTGAGCTGGTAGACCAGCACGACGTTGTCGTTCTCCAGCCCGGCGTCGTAGGCCGTGCCGGCGGAGTTGCCGTCGGCGTCGACGAGGCCGCCGGCCATCTGGCCGCTGCGCGTCAGGAAGTCGTTGTCGTTGCCGACGAAGAGGAAATAGTCCTGCGGCTGCTTCTCGCGCAGCACCGGCGCGATGCCGAGCGCTTCCCACTTCTCCGAGAGCGTCGCGGGCGTCGCCGGATTGGTGTTCAGGTTCATGCCGAGCCGGCCGAGCTGCGTCGGGTTCAGCATGTTGACGAAGAGGCTCTTGGTGACCGGGGTGATCGTCGGCGACAGCTGCCCCGCCGGCGAGACCGGCGTCGTGCCCGTCTCGAACGGCGTGCCGGCGATGTTGGTGGCGCCGGTCGTGTCCACCAGCATGATGTTCTTGAAGACGGTCGGGTTGGTGGTGCCGACGCCGAGCCCGTTGCCGTCGCGCGACAGCACCAGGAACTGCTTGTCGTTGAGGGCCAGGATCTCGCTCTGCGCGGCGGTGCGGTCGGTCGCGTTGCCGTTGCCGGCGAGCGTATAGCTCGGGAGCTGCAGCACGTACTGGGCGATGGGGGCGGTCGGCGTCCGCGACTGCTGGATGTCGTAGACCATCAGCCGCGTGTTGGTGCGCGTCTGCTGCTTCGAGCCGTCGGTGTCCTGCACGGTGGCGCTCTGCAGCAGCGTCACCAGGTACTTGCCGTCGGGCGTCACCGTCACGCCCTCGAGCCCCTGGTTGTTGCGCCGCCCGGTCTTCGGCGCGCCGTCGGAATTGTAGTTGACCGCCCCCGTGGCCGAGCGCGGCAGGATCGCCTCCGGCGGCAGGATCGCGCCCTTCAGGTTGCCCTTGGGGTCGAAGTAGTAGACACCGGCGGCATACTCGTCGCTGACGTAGAACGAGCCGTCCTTGAGGAACACCAGCCCTTCGGCGTCGATCGAGAGGCGGCCCGCCCCCTTGCCGGAGCTGGCGATCGGCAGCGGCCCGACGCCGCCCTGGGAGGCCGTCGCGGCGCCCGGGTCGAGGCCCGTCGTGGTCTGGCCGTTGAAGTCGCGCAGCACCAGCGAGCTCTGGTAGGCGAGCTCGAGCTGCGATTGCGACGAGGTCCCGGCCGGGAGGTTCGCCGTCCCCGTGTAGGGGTTGAAGTCGAGGCTGAAGATGCTGAGCCGCCCGGCGAAATCGGCCTTGAGGTCGTCGGTGTTGTAGCCGCGATCGGGCAGGCCGATCAGCGTGCCCGTATAGCCGTCGCCGTTGCGCCGCCAGGTCGACTGGACGATCGCCATGCTGGAGAAGGACCCCAGCGCGTCGCCGAGCTGGTCGCGCGTCGACGCGGCGACGCGCCCGGCGCCGACGAGGCCCTGGTTGACGAAGGTCGAACCCTGGAAGGTCACCGCCTCGACCCCCGCCGCCGATGTCGTCTGCGGCGTGGTGAACTGGGCGGCGGCGGGTGCCGCCAGGGTGAGACAGCTCGTGGCGAGCAGCAGCGCCCGCAGGCGCGCGGGCGCGATCGTACTTCCGGACATGGATACCCCCTCGAAGATGCGGGCGCCGCTCCGCCCGCAAAGAAAGGGCATGCTGATGGATGTCGGTGACGGTTCCGTTTCGCGCGGGGGTCGGGCGTATGACCGACGGTGTGCGCGAATCGCGTTCCCGTCGTCCGCGCCTCGCCTTAGGATCGCGGCCGCATCGGGGGATGTCGGCCAGAACCGGACGGCCTGTCGCCGCGACCCACCCGGGCACCGCCGAATTCAGTCTTCAGAGGACCTGCACCATGAACCGCGCCCTGCCGCTCGCCGCCGCCGCCGCGGCGATCGCCGCCGCCATGCTCATGCACGACGCGTCCGCCCAGGACGGGCGCGTCGCCCGCGGCAAGTATCTCGCCACCATCATGGACTGCACCGGCTGCCACACGCCGGGCGCGTTCTCGGGCAAGCCCGACATGGCGCGGATGCTGGCCGGCGAAGGGGTCGGCTTCGAGATGCCCGGCCTCGGCATCTTCTACCCGCGCAACCTGACGCCCGACCGCGAGACCGGCATCGGCGCGTGGAGCGAAGCGGACATCATCAAGGCCGTGCGCACCGGCGTGCGCCCCGACGGCCGCGAGCTGGCCCCGGTCATGCCGTGGCGGTCCTACGCCGCGCTCAGCGACGCCGACGCCAGGGCGCTGGCCGCCTTCCTCAAGAACCTGAAGCCGGTGAAGAACGCCGTGCCGGCGCCGGTCGGCGCCGGCGAGAAGCCGAGGGCGCCCTACTTCACCGTCGTCGTGCCGCAGCAGTAGCCCCGGCAACCCTCTCCGCCCCGCGGGGCGGAGAGGGCCTGCCATCCTCGGGTCAGCCCTTCACCAGCGGGCACTGGCTCTGCGACAGCGGCGCGACGACCTCCTCGGCGGGGATCGTCTGCAGCACCTTGAAGTAGTCCCAGGGCGCCTTCGATTCGCCCGGCGCCTTCACCTCGACGAGATACATCTCCTTCATCAGGCGGCCGTCGGCGCGGATGCGGGCGCCGGGCGCGAAGAAGTCGTCGACGGGCGTGTCGCGCATCTTCTGGGCGACCGCCTTGCCCTCCGCGGTCTTCGCCGCCTCGACCGCGCGCAGGTAGTGCAGCGTCGAGGAGTAGACGCCGGCCTGCACCATGCCCGGCATGCGCTGGGTGCGCGCGAAGTAGCGCTTGGCCCATGCCCGGCTGGCGTCGTCGCGGTCATGATAGAAGGCGGTCGTGGCGATCAGCCCCTTGGCCTTGTCGAGGCCGAGCGCATGTACGTCGCTCAGCACGATGACGAGGCCGGCCAGCTTCTGCCCGCCCTCGACGATGCCGAACTCGCTCGCCTGCTTGACCGACGCGATGGTGTCGGCGCCGGCATTGGCCAGCCCGACGATCTTCGCCTTGGAGGCCTGGGCCGCCAGCAGGAAGGACGAGAAGTCCGCCGTGCCGACGGGATGGCGGACGTTGCCCAGCACCTTGCCGCCGCCCGCGGTGACGACCGTCTCCAGGTCCTTCGCCATCTGGTGGCCGAAGGCATAGTTGGCGACCAGCAGGAACCAGGAATCGCCGCCCTGCCTCAGCACCGCCTTGGCCGTGCCGTAGGCCTGGGAATAGGTGTCGAAGACCCAGTGGAAGCCGGTCGGCGAGCAGTCCTCGTTGGTCAGCCGCGTCGTCGCCGGGCCGGAGAACAGCGCGATCTTGCCGCGCTCCTTGGCGATCGCCTGGACCGCCAGCGCGACCGCGGAGTTGGTGAGGTCGGCGGTGGCCGTCACGCCGTCGACGTCGTACCAGCGGCGCGCCGTCGTCGCCGCGATGTCCGGCTTGTTCTGGTGATCGACCGAGAGCACCTCGATCGGCTTGCCGAGGGCCTTGCCGCCGAAATCCTCGATCGCCATGCGCACCGCCTCGACCGAGCCGACGCCGCCGAACTCCGCGTAGAGGCCGCTCTGGTCGTTGAGCACGCCGATCTTCACCTGGTCCTGGGCGAGCGCCCCCCGGTCGAATGCCGCCGGCGCGAGCGCCAGCGCCGCGGCGAGGGCCGCGGCGCCCATGGTTCCTCTCATCGATGTCTCCTCCTGACGGGTCGCGGGCGGATGCCCGCGCACGATGGTACGATCCTAGTCGATCGACCTAGCCGCGGCATCTCGTCCCTGTGCCTGCCGCTCAGAACCGCGGTTTCGACGCGCTCAGCGCGCGGTGAAGCCGCCGTCGACCACCAGCTCGGCGCCGGTCATGAAGGCGGAATCGTCGCAGGCGAGGAAGACGACGGCACGGGCGATGTCGTCGGCGGTGCCGAGGCGCCCGGCGGGATGGGCGGCGCGCATGCGCTCGCGCACCACGGCGGGATCGTCGTCGCGGCCGTGGGCGGTGAACTTCTCGACGACCTGCCCGGCCATCTCCGTGTCGATGACCCCGGGATGCACGGAGTTGACGCGGATCGGGTAGCCCAGCTCCGCGCACTCGATCGCCGCCGCCTTGGTGAAGGACCGGACGCCGCCCTTGCTCATGGAATAGCCCGTCGAGAAGGCGGAGCCGATCATGGCGGCCATCGAGGAGATGTTGACGATCGCGCCGCCGCTCTCCTTCATCGCGCGCACGGCATGCTTGGTGCCGAGGAGGACGCCGTCGAGATTGACCGCGGCGACGGCGTGCCAGTCGGCCAGCGCCATGTCCTCCAGCCGGCCGTGGCGGAAGATGCCGGCGTTGTTCACCAGCACGTGCAGCCCGCCGTACTCGGCCATGGTCTCCGCGATGACGCGCTCCCAGTCGGCCTCGCTGGCGACGTCGTGCCGGAGGAACATGGCGGTGCCGCCCGCGGCGACGATCGCCGCCGCGGCCGCCTTCCCCTCCTTCTCCAGGACGTCGGTCAGCGCCACCCAGGCGCCGGCCGCGGCGAGGCGACGGGCGGTCGCCGCACCGATGCCGCGCGCTGCGCCGGTGACGAGAGCGACCTTGCCGTCGAGCGGACGGGCGGGCGAGTCGTGCGGCATGGAGGTTCCTTCCCAGGGTGGCGGCGACCATAGCGTCGCCCGAAGCGGCCTGTCGACGCGCAAGCCCGGCGACGCGATGATGGCCGCCCTTGGACACCACGCACGGGAGTACGCATCATGGAGATCAGGCTCGACGGCAGGGTGGCGCTGGTCACCGGCGGCAGCACCGGCCTGGGGCGCGCGATGGCGGAGATGTTCGCGACGTCGGGCGCCGAGGTCGCCATCGTCGCCCGCCGGCCGGAGCCGCTGGAGGCGGCGCGCGCGGCGATCGCCGCCAAGGGCGGCACTGTCGAGGCGATCTCCGCCGACGTGGCGACGGCGGACGGCTGCGCGGCCGCCCATCGCGCCGCGGTGGCACGCTTCGGCCGCGTCGACATCCTCGTCAACAACGCCGGCCAGTCGGCGACGTCGCCCTTCGAGAAGATCGACGACGCGGCCTGGCAGGCCGATCTCGACCTCAAGCTCTTCGCCGCGATCCGCCTGACCCGCCTCGCCTTCCCCGGGATGAAGGAACGCCGCTGGGGCCGGGTGATCAACGTGCTGAACACCCACGCCAAGGCGCCGGGCGGCGGCAGCGCCCCCACCTCGGTCTCGCGGGCGGCCGGCATGGCGCTGACCAAGGTGCTCTCCCAGGAGGGCGCACCGCACAACGTGCTGGTCAACGCCCTCCTCGTCGGCCAGATCGACAGCGACCAGTGGGTGCGCCAGCACGCGCGGCTCGGCACCAACGTCAGCTACGAGGAGTTCCTCGAGCAGAAGGGCAAGCCCATCCCGATGGGCCGCGTCGGCCGCGCCGAGGAGTTCGCCTCGGTCGCCTGCCTCCTGGCCTCCGACGCCGGGGGCTACGTCACCGGCACCGCGATCAACGTCGATGGCGGCCGCTGCCCGGTGGTGTGAGGGCGGGACGGCGGTACGTCCCTCGACGGGCTCGGGATGAGGATTTTCTTTCCTCCACAGACCTTCATACCAACAAGAACAGCCTCATCCCGAGCCCGTCGCACCGCGGCCCCGCCCCCTCTACGCCGCCTTCCGCCCGGTCAGGATGTCGTAGATCGCGAGCGAGAGCGCGCCGAACGCCGGGGCGGCGCGGGTCTCGACGGTGCGGGGGCGGGGCAGGTCGACCGGCAGCACGGCGGCGATGCGGCCGGGGCGCGGCGACATGACGACGACGCGGTCGGCGAGGAACACGGCCTCGGGGATCGAGTGGGTGACGAAGACGATGGTCTTGCGCGCCGACCCGCCGCCCTCGCCCCACACCCGCAGGAGCTCCAGGTTCATCTCGTCGCGGGTCATGGCGTCGAGCGCGCCGAACGGCTCGTCCATCAGCAGCAGCGGCGGATCGAGCAGCAGGGCGCGGCACAGCGCGACGCGCTGCTGCATGCCGCCCGAGAGCTCCCTGGGGCGCTTGTCGGCAAAGTCGGCGAGGCCGACGAGGCGCAGCAGCTCGCGCGCGCGCTCGCGCCACGGCCGCGGATCGAGGCCCGAGAGCTCGGCCGGCAGCAGGACGTTGTCGAGGACCGAGCGCCATTTCAGCAGCACGGCGGCCTGGAACACCATGCCGACGGCGCGGATCGGCGCCCGCACCTCGGCGCCGCCGACCGCGACGCGGCCGGCGGTCAGCGGGCGCAGCCCGGCGACGATGCGCAGCAGGGTCGACTTGCCGCAGCCGCTGGGACCAACCAGCGCGACGAGCTCGCCCCGGCCGATCGTCAGCGTGATGTCGCGCAGGGCCTCGACCCGGCCGGTCGCGGCCTCGTAGGTCATCCCGACCCGGTCGAGGTCGATGGCGGCCGCCACGTCCGCCTCGCTCCTACCGGAACGCGGCCGGCATCTCGACCTTGGTCAGGAACGCGTTGGTGAAGACGCCCGCGCAGTCGACCTTCTTCGGCAGGCCCATATAGGTGTTCACCAGCTCGACGGAGTCGCACATCTTCTTCTCCTCCATCCAGCCGATGCCGTTGGCGGCGTAGCGCGGCGTCTTCAGCAGGCCGAGGCCGATCATCATGTTCGGCTCGATGATCGCGAGGTCGATCTCGGGCACATGCTTCTTGAAGATGGCGAGCGCGGCCTTGGGGTCGGCCATGACGTCGCGCCAGCCCATGTACGAGGCCTCCAGGAAGGCGCGCAGCGCCTTCGGCCGGTCCTTCATGGTCTTGGCGCTGGCCATGATCGACATGCTGTACATGTCGAAGTTGAAGTCGGCCCACGGCATCATCACCGAGTTCCCCGGCCCCAGCGCCTTCTCGTAGAAGGGCAGGCCGGTCGAGTAGTCGCCGATCGCGTCGACCCGCTTCTCGGCGAGGGCGGCCATCTTCGCCGCCGGCTCGATGTTGACCCAGGTGACCTTCGACTGGTCGACGCCGTTGGCCTTGGCGAAGGCCGGCCAGGCCTGGCGCTGGCTGTCGCCGGGCGGGGCGCCGATCGTCATGCCCTCGAGGTCCTTCGGCCTGAGGGCGGGCTTGTCCTTGCGTGTCCAGATGTTGAGCGGCGTCTTGTCGAACACCATGCCGACCATCTTGATCGTGGTGCCGCGCGCCAGCGAGGCGACCACGACCGCGCTGTCGGCGAGCCCGGCGTCGGCGCGGCCGCTGTCGACCTTGGCGATC
This sequence comes from Alphaproteobacteria bacterium, assembly GCA_020852355.1. GTDB lineage: Bacteria > Pseudomonadota > Alphaproteobacteria > ATCC43930 > Allostellaceae > Allostella. The sequence goes on along the minus strand of JADZBA010000096.1, from coordinate 6,715 downwards.
GAATCGCCCGACCCCTTGGAGTTCTCCAGTGCCACCTCGAGGCCGCGCTCCCTGTAGTAGCCCTTGTCGAGGGCGACCCAGTAGGCGGCATGGTCGCCGACGGCGAACCAGTTGAGCGCGAAGGTGAACTTCTCCGGCGCCTGGGCGGCGGCCGGGACCGCCAGGCAGGCGAGCGCCAGGACACCGGCGGCGAGACGTGACGAGCTCTTCATGCTGGTTCTCCCTCCTACTGGTCGGTGCCTTCCGCCCACGGGGCGAGGAGGCGGGACAGGCCGGCCACCGCGCCGTAGAGCGCGAGGCCGAGGATCGAGATCCACACCAGGGCAGCGAACGCCGACGGCGTGTCCATGCTGCTCTGGGTCGTGATGATGACGTAACCGAGGCCGCGCTGGGAGGCCACGAACTCGCCGACGATGGCGCCGACCACCGCGGCGGTCGCCGTCACCTTCAGCGCACCCAGGATGTAGGGATAGGCGTTGGGGATGCGGATCTTGGCGAAGACCTTCCATTTCGGCGCGTTGAAGACGCGCCCCAGGTCGATCAGGTCGTCCTCGATCTGGGTCAGGCCGATGGCGGTGTTGATGACCACCGGGAAGAAGCCGATGAGGGCGCCCATCAGCATGTTCGGCACGATGCCGTAGCCGAGCCAGATCAGGAACAGCGGCGCCACCGCCACCTTCGGCAGGGTGTTGACGAACACCAGGAACGGCATCAGCGCGCGGCCGACGGTGCGCGACCATGCGATCGCCGTGCCGAGCACGATGCCGGCCGCCGTCGCCAGCAGGAAGGCGCCGACGATCTCGACCGCCGTCACCCAGATGTGCCGGCCCCAGGGGATGTCGCTCGCGAACATCGCGTCGACGACGCGGGCAGGCGGCGGCAGCAGGTACTCGCGGATGCCGAGCACGGAGACGGCGAGCTGCCACGCGACGACCACGCCGACGAACATGGCGATCGCCGGCAGGCCGTCGCCGAGGCGTCGCACGCGGCCGCTCACGGCGTCGCCCGTCGCGGTGGGATGGAATCTTGATGCACCGGCGCGAGCTTGGCACAGCCCGGCCGGCGCGTCAGGTCCTCCGGCGCGCCGCCGGCCGCGGACCGGGCGGCGGCCCCTACTCCGCCGGGTGCGCCACCGGTGTCGCGGCGCCCCCGGCCGCCGCGACCGGGGCGCGGCGGCGGGCGAGCAGCGTGTAGGCGGTCGGCACGACGAAGAGCGTCAGGAGCGTGCCGAAGAGCAGGCCGCCGACGATGACCCAGCCGATCTGCGAGCGGCTCTCGGCCCCCGCCCCCTCCGCGAACGCCAGCGGCACCGAGCCCAGCACCATGGCGCCGGTCGTCATCAGGATCGGGCGCAGGCGCAGCACCGCGGCCTCGACCACCGCCTCCATCCTCGACATGCCGCGTTCCTGGAGCTGGTTGGCGAACTCGACGATCAGGATGCCGTGCTTGGTGATGAGGCCGATCAGCGTCACCAGCCCGATCTGGCTGTAGACGCTGAGCGTGCCGCCGCTGAGCTGGAGCGCCAGCAGCGCGCCGGTCATCGACAGGGGCACCGTCAGCATGATGATGAACGGATCGATGAAGCTCTCGAACTGGGCGGCCAGCACGAGGTAGATGAAGGCGAGCGCCAGCAGGAAGGTGATGTAGATGCCGCCCGTCGAGGTGCGGTACTCGCGGCTCGACCCCGCGAGGTCGGTCACGATGTTGGAGGGCAGCTTGTCGGCCTCGGCCTGCAGGAACGCCAGCGCCTCGCCCAGCGCGTAGCCCGGGTTGAGCGTGGCGGTGATCGTCGCCGCGCGCAGCTTGTTGAAGTGGTTGAGCTCGCGCGGGGCGACCGTCTCGACCACCGTCACCAGGTTGGAGAGCGGGATCATCTGGCCCGACTGGGCGCGCACGAAGATCGAGGCCATGGCGTCGGGATTGGTGCGCTCGATGTTGGCGACCTGCACGACGACGTCGTACTGCTTGCCGTTCTGCTTGAAGCGCGTCACCTGGCGGCCGCCCAGCATGGTCTCCAGCGTGCGGCCGATCGTGTCGACGCCGATCCCGAGGTCGGAAGCCTTCTCGCGGTCGACGGTGACCCTGAGCTCCGGCTTGTTCAGCTTGAGGTCGACGTCGAGGCCGGCCAGCCCGGGATTGCCGCGCGCCGCCCCCACGACGCGGTCGACCGCCGCCTGCAGCTCGGTGTAGGGCGAGGAGGTCTGCAGCACGAACTGCACCGGCTTCTCGATGGCGCTCTGCCCCAGCGACGGCGGCATCGTGGCGAAGGCGAGGATGCCGGGAATGCCGGCGAACAGCTTCGGCATGAGCTGCGGCACCACGTCCTGCGTGCGGACCTTGCGGTCCTCCCAGTCGACGAGGCGCACGAAGCTGATCGCCTGCGTCACGACGGGGAAGCCGACCACCAGGAAGTACTTCTCGACCTCCGGCACCGACTTCCACACCGGCTCCATGCGCCGCGCGTAGCTCTCGGTGAAGTCGATCGTCGAACCCTCGGGCGCGATGCCGATGGCGACGATGGTGCCGCGGTCCTCGACCGGCGACAGCTCGGAAGGCAGCGTCCTGAAGATCACCGCGGCGAAGGCCGCCACGCACAGCATCAGCAGCACCACCGCGGCGCGCATGCCGAGCGTGAAGCGCAGCACCTTGCGGTAGCCGGCGTTGAGCGCCTCCAGGCCGCGCTCGGTCGTGCGGAAGAGCCAGCCGTGATGCTCCTGGTGCTTCAGCAGGAAGCGGCACATCATCGGCGACAGCGACAGCGCGACGAAGCCGGAGACGATGACGGCGCCGGCCAGCGTCAGGGCGAACTCGACGAACAGGCGGCCGGTGCGGCCGGTCTGGAAGGCGATCGGCGCATAGACCGCGGCCAGCGTGATGGTCATCGCCAGCACCGCGAAGGCGATCTCGCGCGAGCCCCTCAGCGCCGCGTCGAACGGCTTCATGCCCTGCTCGACGTAGCGCGCGATGTTCTCCAGCATCACGATCGCATCGTCGACGACGAGGCCGACCGCCAGCACCAAGGCGAGCAGGGTCAGCGTGTTGATCGAGAAGCCGAACAGCAGCATCAGCGAGAACGCGCCGATCAGCGACACCGGGATCGTGACGAGCGGGATGATGGTGGCGCGGATCGAGCGCAGGAAGACGAAGATCACCAGCACGACCAGCAGGATCGCCTCGCCGATCGTGCGGAAGACGTTGTCGATCGAGCGGGAGATGAAGATCGACGTATCGTAGGCGTTGGTGATCCGCATGCCCTCGGGCGCGCTGGCGGTGATTCCCGGCAGCGCCTCGTTGAGGGCGCGCGACACGTCGAGCGGGTTGGCCGTCGACTGCTTGACGATGCCCAGCGCCACGGCCGGCTGGCCGTTGAAGCGGGCGGCGACGCGCGTGTCGCGGGCATCGATCTCCGCCTTGCCGACGTCCTTGAGGCGCACCGGGTAGCCGCCGACGTCGCGGATGATCATCTCGTTGAACTGGTCGGGGGTGCGCAGGTCGGTCTCGCTGACGACCGTGAACTCGCGCGCCTCGCTCTCGATGCGGCCGGCGGGGATCTCGATGTTCTGGCGGCGCAGCGCGTCCTCGATGTCCTGGGGCGTCAGGTTGTAGGCGGCGAGCTTCAGCCGGTCGAGCCAGATGCGCATCGACACCCGGCGCTCGCCGAAGATGCGCACGTTGGCGACGCCCGGCAGGTTCTGCAGCCGGTCCTTGACGAAGCGGTCGGCGTAGTCGGTGACCTCGATCGCCGAATGGCGGTCCGAGGCGAAGGCGAGGTAGATGATCGGCTGGGCGTCGGCCTCGACCTTGGCGATCACCGGCTCGTCGATGTCGTCGGGAAGCTGGTTGCGCACCCGGCCGACGCGGTCGCGCACATCGGAGGCGGCGCTGTCGGCGTTGCGGTCGATGCGGAAGCGCACGGTGATCTGGCTCATCTCGGCGCGGCTGATCGACGACATCACGTCGATGCCCTCGATTCCCGACAGGGAATCCTCGAGCGGCGTCGTGACCTGGCTCTCGATGATCTCCGCCGAGGCGCCGCGGTAGGTCGTCTCGACGGTGACCACCGGCTCGTCGATGTTGGGATACTCGCGCACCGACAGTCGGCTGTAGGCCATGAAGCCGACGAGCAGGATGACGAGGCTCATCACCGTCGCCAGCACGGGACGGCGGATCGACAGCTCGGACAGCGTCATCGCGTCAGCCCCGGTCGGCGGACTGTGGTCCGGCCGGCTGCTGGCCCTGCGGCTGCGTGCCCTGCGGCGGCTGGCCGGCCGGCGGCGGAGACGGGACGACCTGCACGGGCGCGCCGTCGCGGATCTTCAACAGTCCGGCGGTGACGACGACGTCGCCCTTGGCCAGCCCCTCCGTGACCTCGGCCTTGCCGGCGCGCCTGATGCCGAGCTTCACCTCGATCATGCGCGCGACCTTGGGCTTGCCCTCCCCGCCGTCGACCACCTTGTAGAGGAAGTGCCGGTCGCCCTGGGGCACCAGCGCCTGCTCGGGCACGAAGACCGCGTCCTCGCGCGTGGCGAGCGAGAGGGCGACGCGCGTAAAGATGCCGGGACGCAGCTTGTCGCCGGGATTGGCGAGGCGGGCGCGGATGACGATCGAGCGGCCGCCGGCGTCGACCAGGGGGTCGATCGCCAGCACCTCGCCCTCGAACGCCTCGCCGGCGAAGGCGTCGACCGTCACCGAGATCTTCTGGCCCTGGCGCACCGCCGCGAGGAAGACCTCCGGCACCCGGAAATCGACCTTGAGCGTGTCGATCTGCTCGATATTCACGATGTCCGCGCCGGCCTGGACGAAGGCGCCGATCGAGACCTTGCGCAGGCCCGCCACCCCCTCGAAGGGGGCGGCGATCGTCATCTTCTCGATGCGCGCCTGGCCGAGCTGGATCGCCGCCTCGGTCGTGCGCAGCGTCGCCCGCGCCTCGTCGAGCGTGCGCTGGGTCCCCGCGCCGCGCCGCACCAGCTCGTCGGCGCGCTCGGCATTGGCGCGCGCGAGGGCGAGCTGCGCCTGGGACTGCGCGAGCTCGGCCTTCTCGACCGAGGTGTCGAGCTGGATCAGCACCTGGCCGCGCCTGACCTTCTGCCCCTCCTCGAAGCCGATGGTCACGATCCGGCCGGCGATCTCCGGCCGGACCGTCACCGATTCGTTGCTGCGCAGGGTGCCGACGGCGGCGATCCGGCGGTCGGCACGGGCGATGATCACCGGTGCCGCCTCCACGGGCATGGCGAAGCCGGCGGGCGGCGCCGACTGGGCGCTGCGGTTCTTCGCCGGCACCATCACCTTGTCCCAGTAGAGCCAGCCACCGCCGGCGGCAGCGGCCAGCACCACCAGGATTCCGAGAATCGCGCGCATCCGGGAAGGCCTCCAGCTGGCGGCGCCGCCACGCGTGCGCCGACGAGTCGATTGAACTGAACGGTTCAGTTCAATATACTCGAATTTGCTGCTCCCGGCAATGCTGCAACGCAACATGAGCGTGAGGGCGACGACGCGACGAGGGATGGCCAAGGCGAGCGCGAAACGGGCGGCGATCATCGACGCCGCCAACGAGATCTTCCTGCGCGACGGCTTCGAGGCCGCCAGCATGGAGGCGGTGACCGCCCGGGCCGGCGTGTCCAAGGCCACCGTCTACAGCCACTTCCCGACCAAGCATGCCCTGTTCGCCGCCATCGTGCACCAGCGCTGTGCCCTGCTGGTGCCGACGCTGGAGGAGGCGACCCGGGCCGAAGCACCGCCGGCCGAGGTGCTGACCGCCGTCGGCGTCGCCCTCTTCGAGAAGCTGGTGACGCCGGCCGCCCTCGATCTCTACCGTGTCGTCGTCGCGGAGGCGCCGCGCCAGCCCGAGCTCGGCCGCGCCTTCTACGAGGCTGGTCCCGACCGCCTGGCCGATGCGCTGGCCCGCTACCTCGCTGCCCAGGCCGATGCCGGCCGTCTCAGCGTCGACGATCCACGGCTGGCGGCCGAGCAGTTCCTCGGCATGCTGGTCGGCCACCACCATGTCCGGCTGTTGCTCGGCGTGCGCGAGACGCCGATCGAGGCGGCGGAATGCCGCCGGCTGGTCGCGGCGGCGGTCGCCCGCTTCATCGGGGCCGAAGCCGCGCCCCGGCGCTGCGCGGGCGCCGCCGAAGTCCCGCTGCGGCCGATGTGAGCGCGGCCGATGTGAGTGCCGCTATTCGATCTGCGCGCCCGAGGTCTCGACGATCGGCTTCCAGCGCGCGATCTCGGACTTGTAGAACGCCTCGAACTCCTCCGGCTTCGAACCGACGACCACGCCGCCCAGATCCAGCAGCTTCGCCTTGACGTCCGGCTCCGCCAGCGCCTTCAGGACCTGGGCGTGGATCGCCTCGATCACGTCGCGCGGGGTCTTCGCCGGCACGACGATGCCGAACCACGCCGAGACGTCGTAGCCGGGGACGCCGGCCTCCTGCATCGTCGGGACGTTGGGATACTGCGGCGCGCGGGTCGTCGTGGTCACCGCGAGCGGCCGCAGCGTGCCGGCCTGCACATGCGCCACCGTCTCGGGGAAGTTGTTGATGATGATGTTGACGTTGCCGGCGAGGCAGTCGTTCAGCGCCGGCCCGGCGCCGCGATAGGGCACGTGGATGATGTCGATGCCGGCCAGCACCTTGAACAGGTGCCCCGACATGTGCAGCGAGGTGCCGTTGCCCGACGAGGCGTAGGAGACCGTGCCGGGCTTCTCCTTGGCCAGCTT
>JADZBA010000095.1 GCA_020852355.1 Alphaproteobacteria bacterium | reverse complement strand
CCCTCGCCGGCGAGATCGCCGCTCGGCGCGGGGGTGGCGCAGGCGGCGAGCAGCGCGAGGGCGCCGACGGCGACGAAGGGGAGGGATCGCGGGTCGTGCATTGCCGTCTCCTCGTTCTCGGGCGAGCGAGGGAACGAACGGCCGTGGGAACGGTCCCCCGCGTCGGACGCACCAAAGCGACCGCGGCGGCGCGGGACGGACGCTCTACTCCTTGCGCTCCTGGCCGACGCGCTTGTTGGCGATCGGATCGCCGGACGCTTCCTCGCCGACATTGTCGAACCGCGGCGTGCAGGCGGGCAGGATGGCGCCCGCCAGCAGCAGCACGGCGAGCGCGGCCCGCGACAGGCGGCGCGGCGATGAAGAAACCCGTGGCGAACCGGCCGTCACGCGATGGCCTGGCGGATCGCGTCGACCAGATCGAGGCGTTCCCATGAAAAGCCTCCGTCGGGGTCCGGCGTGCGGCCGAAATGCCCATAGGCGGCGGTACGGGCGTAGATCGGCCGGCTGAGACCCAGCCGCTCGCGGATGCCTCGCGGCGAGAGATCCATGATCTCGGGCAGCACCGTGGCCAGCTTCTCCTCGTGCTTCTCGCCGGTGCCGTAGGTGTCGACATAGACCGACAACGGCTTGGAGATGCCGATCGCGTAGGAGACCTGGATCGCGCAACGCTCGGCGAGGCCGGCCGCGATCACGTTCTTGGCGAGATAGCGCGCCGCATAGGCGGCCGAACGGTCGACCTTCGTCGGGTCCTTGCCGGAAAAGGCGCCGCCGCCATGGGGAGCTGCGCCGCCGTAGGTGTCGACGATGATCTTGCGGCCGGTCAGGCCGCAGTCTCCGTCCGGGCCACCGATGACGAACCGGCCCGTCGGGTTCACGTAGAACTCGTCCTCCGCGCACATCCAGCCCTTCGGCAGGACGTTCATGACGTGCGGGCGGACGATCTCGCGCACCTCCGCCTGCTCCAGGTCGGCGCCGTGCTGCGTCGAGACCACGATGGAGGTCGCGCGCACCGGACGGCCATTCTCGTAGAGCAGCGTGACCTGGCTCTTGGCGTCGGGACCGAGCCCGGGCGCCGCCCCGGAGTGCCGTGCCTCGGCCAGCGAGCGCAGGATCGCATGGGCGTAGAAGATCGGCGCCGGCATCAGCGTCTCGGTCTCGCGGCAGGCGTAGCCGAACATGATGCCCTGGTCGCCGGCGCCCTCGTCCTTGTTGCCGGCCGCGTCGACACCCTTGGCGATGTCGGCCGACTGCGCATGGACCAGGACCTCGACCCTGGCCTTCTGCCAATGGAAGCCGTCCTGCTCGTAGCCGATGTCCTTGACGGCGTGGCGGGCGACCTCCTCCATCATCCCGGGCGTGATGGAGGCCGGCCCGCGCACCTCGCCCGCGAGGATGATCTGGTTGGTCGTCGCCAGCGTCTCCACGGCAACCCGGGCGTGCGGGTCGTGGCCGAGGAACAGGTCGACGATCGCGTCGGAGATGCGGTCGCAGACCTTGTCGGGATGGCCTTCGGCGACGGATTCGCTCGTGAAGAGGTAGGAACCGCGGGGCACTGGGGACGCCTCGTCTTGGATGGAGCGAGCGGGTCTACGTGCCCGCCGGCCGGGAATCCGTCAAGCGGTTTCGGTCAAATCGGTGACGTCTGGTCGGCGATCGCCAGCGACTTCGTCAGCTCGAAGAGCCGCTTGCGCACGCCGTTGTCGGGGATGCGATAGTAGGCGCGCACGAGGTCCATCGTCTCGCGCTTGGCCATCGGATCGGGCTCGTAGGCCGTGGAGGTCGAGGCCGACAGGCCGCGACGCGCCCGCGACGTCGGGCCGAGCGCGGTCTCCGGCATCTCCTCGAAGAAGTACGCGATCTGCACCTCGAGCACGCGCGACAGGTCGAACAGCCGGCTGGCGCCGATGCGGTTGGCGCCGCGCTCGTACTTCTGGACCTGCTGGAAGGTAAGCCCCAGGGCGAGACCGAGCTTCTCCTGGCTCATGCCCATCTCCATCCGGCGCTTGCGCACCCGCTGGCCGACATGGACGTCGATCGGGTCGGGGGCGTCGGCCTTGACGCGGACGGGGCCCTTGCGCGGGGCGCGGGGGGAATCGGTCATGGTTTGCGGGACCCCAACGTTGGCGACAACTTTATGGTGTGCCTATGTAGGAAGAGAACGCGCGGCGTCAACGGCCAGCGGCGTCTTTGCGCGGGCGGCGGCCGGCGAGAGCCGCGGCAAAGGCCAGGGCCGCCAGCGTTCCGGGTATCCACGGCCCCAGCCGGGCGAACGGCGGCGGCGCGATCGGCCGCGGCAGTGGCGCGTCGAGGACCCCCACCACGTCGAGCCCGAGGCGGCCGCGCTCGCGGCCGTAGGCGTCGAAGACGGCGGAGATGCCGTTGTTGGCGGAACGGACCAGCGGCAGCCCTTCCTCCACCGCGCGGGCGCGGGCGATCGCGAGATGCTGATGCGGCCCGGCGGTGCGGCCGTACCAGCCGTCGTTGGTCAGGTTGAGCAACCATTCCGGACGCCGGGCGGGGTCGACGACCGCGCCGGGGAAGAGGACCTCGTAGCAGATCAGCGGGCCGACCGGCGGCAGGCCGGGAAGGTTGAGGGTACGCGGCCCCGGGCCGGCGGAGAAATCGATGCTGCCGGCGGTCATCTTGGAAAGGCCCATGCGGCCGAGGACCGCGCGCGCCGGCAGGTACTCCCCGAACGGCACCAGATGCGCCTTGTCGTAGCTCGCCAGGATGCGGCCGTTCGCATCGAGCGCCTGCAGGCTGTTCCAGATCCGCGGCGGGTCGGTCGGCTCGGCCGTGGTGCGGTTGGTGCCGGTCAGCAGCAGCCCGCCCGGCGGCACCGCCGCCGCCAGCGCCATCCGCGCCGACGGATCGCGATCGAGGAACGACGGCCCCGCCGTCTCCGGCCACACGACATGGGTCACGCGCTCGAACCCGGCGCCGCGCGACAGGGCGAGATGGCGCTGGAAGATGGCGAGGCGCGCCGCAGGGTCCCATTTCAAGGTCTGGGGGATCGACGCCTGGACGAGCCGCAGGACGATGCCCGGGACCGTTCCCGGATCGGCGCCCGAGAGCCGGAAGGCGCCCCAGCCGACGACCGCCGATGCCAGAATGAGCGAGCCGGCGAGCGGCAGCCAGCGCCGCCCGCCGTGCGCGCGGTCGGCCAGGGTCGCCGGCGACGCCGCGGCGAGCACGGCGAGCAGCCCGAGGCCGAGCACGCCGACGACGGCCGCGCCCTGGAACGACGCGTCCGACACGCCCCAGACCTGGCCGACCAGATTCCAGGGAAAGCCGGAGAACGCCCATTCCCGGATCCACTCGCCGAAGGTCCAGGCCGCGGCCAGCGCGGCGATGCGGGCCGCGCCTCCGGCGCCCACCTGCCAGGCGATCCAGGTCGCGAGGCCGGTCGTTCCCGCCAGGAGCGCCGGAAGGCCGGTGACCGTGAAGGGCAGCATCCACCAGAAGCGCGCGATGTCGACGAACAGCGCGGCGGCGATCCAGTAGAGGCCGGCCGTGAACCAGCCGAAGCCGAACCACCAGCCGAGCCAGAAGGCCGACCGGCCGCGCGCCGCGCCGTCGAGCAGCCAGACGAGGCCCGTGAACGCGACGGCGAGCGCGGGAATCAGGTAGAGCGGCGGCAGGGCCAGCGCGGCCGCCGCCCCCAGGCCGAAGGCGGCGCCCCAGCGGCGCCGGCCGGCGATCGAGCGCACGCGGGCGGCGAGGCGGCCGACGGCCGAATCGGGCATCGCGGACCCCGGTCCCGTCGCGTCAGGCGGCGTCGGAGGGCGCGGGATTGCGCAGGCGCAGGCGGCGGACGCGCCGCAAGTCGGCGTCGAGGACCTCGAACTCCGCCCCCGAAGCATGGCGCACGATCTCGCCACGCGCCGGGACGCGTCCGGCCAGCGCCGCCACGAGGCCGCCGATCGTGTCGACGTCCTCCTCCTCCGCCTCGGCGCGCAGCGGCGTGCCGGTGCGCGTCTCGACGTCGGCGACCGCGGCCCGACCGTCGATGAGGAAGCTGCCGTCGGGACGCTCGACGATCTCCGGCGGCGAGGAATCGACGTCGTGCTCGTCGTCGATCTCGCCGACGATCTCCTCGACGAGATCCTCGATGGTCACCAGGCCGTCGATGCCGCCGAACTCGTCGACCACCAGCGCCATATGGATGCGCGACAGGCGCATCTGCTGCAGCAGTCCGAGCACCCGGGTCGAGGGGGCGACGAAGAGGACGCGGCGCACGAAGTTCTCGATCCGCGGCGTCTTGCCGGCATCGAGGAAGCCGAGCACGTCCTTGACGTGCACCATGCCGATGACCTCGTCGAGCGTGCCGCGATAGACCGGCAGCCGCGAATGCTGCTCCACGGCGAAGCGCTTGACCAACGCCGCGAAGGGCGTGGCCGCCTCGACGGCCACGATGTCCGCCCGCGGCACGGCGACGTCGCGCGCGGTGACGTTGCGCAGGCGGAGCACGTTGGCGATCAACGTCCGTTCCTGGACGTCGATGGGCGTCGCCTCGTGGACGCGCTCCTCGATCATCTCGGCGATGGACGGCCCGAGATTGCTCTCCATCTCGCGCGCGCGGCGTCGCCGCCACCAATCCCGCAGCCGGCGCAGCCGCATGCGCGGCACGCCGTTCGCGGGCATGCTAGGTCGACTGTCGCCGTCGTTCATGATCATGCCGCCTCCCGGTAGGGATCGGCGATGCCGAGGGCGGCGAGCGCCCGGACCTCGAGCGGCTCCATCGTCGCCGCGTCCTCCGTGGTCTCGTGATCGTAGCCCAGGAGATGCAGGGTGCCATGGACCACCAGATGGGCGAGGTGGTCGGCGAGCGGTTTGCCCGCCGCCGCCGCCTCGCCGGCGGTGGTCTCGAAGGCGATGGCGACGTCGCCCAGGAGGTCCGGCTCGCCCGCCGCGAAGGAGAGGACGTTGGTCGGCCGGTCCTTGCCGCGGTAGTCGCGGTTGAGCCGCCGCAGCAGCGCGTCGTCGCCGAGCAGCACCGTCATCTCGGTGTCGCCCTCGGGCCGGGAGGGCGAGAGGCGCAACGCCGTACGCGCCGCGCGGCGCACCAGGACGCGAGCCTCCGGAAGGGCGCCGCGCCATGCCGCGGCATCGATGCGAACGGCGATGCGCACGCTCATCGGTCGCGTCCGGCGGGAGGCCGCGGCGAGCGCGGCGGCGTGGTCACGGGGCGCGCGTCGTAGGCACGGACGATGCGCGCGACCAGGGGGTGGCGCACGACGTCGGCGTCGGTGAAGCGCACGAACCCGATGCCCTCGACGCCGGCCAGGGTGTCGAGGGCGTCGGTCAGCCCCGACGGCGTGCCGGCCGGCAGGTCGACCTGCGAGAGGTCGCCCGTCACCGCCATCTGCGCGTTCTCGCCCAGTCGCGTCAGGAACATCTTCATCTGGATGGGCGTCGTGTTCTGCGCCTCGTCGAGGATCACGAAGGCGTCGGCGAGCGTGCGGCCGCGCATGAAGGCGAGCGGCGCCACCTCGATCTCGCCCGACGCCATGCGCTTGGCGATCTGGTCGCCCGGCAGCATATCGTGCAGCGCGTCGTAGAGCGGCCGCAGATAGGGATCGACCTTCTCGCGCAGGTCGCCCGGCAGGAAGCCCAGGCGCTCGCCCGCCTCGACCGCCGGCCGCGACAGGATGATGCGGTCGACCTCGCCGGCGATCAGGCGGTCGACGGCGCAGGCGACGGCGAGATAGGTCTTGCCGGTTCCCGCCGGCCCCAGGCCGAAGACCAGCGCATGGCGCCGCAGTGCCCGGATGTAGGCCGCCTGCGTCGGCGAGCGCGGCGTGATCGGCCGCTTGCGCGTGCGGATCGTCAGCTCCTCCGACCACAGCGTCTGGACGCCGCCCGCGCCCTCGGTCGCGGTGCGGATGGCCGCGTCGACCTCGCCGCCGCCCACCGCCAGCCCGCGCTCCAGGCGCTGGTAGAGCGCCTCCAGCGCGGCGCGCGCCGCGGCGGCGCCCGACGGGGCGCCGATCACCGCGACGCGGTTGCCGCGCGAGGTGACGCTGACGCCGAACGCCCGCTCGATCTGCCGGAGATGCCCGTCATGCTCGCCGAAGAGCTGCGGCAGCAGGCCGTTGTCGGCGAACTCGAGATGGATCGGGCGCGCGTCGCCGTCGGCGGGAGCGCTCGTCACGCCGCCGCGTCCGCGCTCTGGGCGATGGCGAGGCGGCCGGCGAGGCTGTTCGGCCCCGTCGCCTCCACCACGACGTCCACCGTGCTGCCGATCAGCCGTTCCGGCGCCGACGCGTGCAGCCATTGCAGCCACGGCGTGCGGCCGGCGAGCTGGCCCGGGTGGCGGCCGCGCTTCTCGAACAGCACCGGGACCGTGCGCCCCACCGTCGCCGCGTTGAAGGCGTCCTGCTGCTGCCGCAGGAGATCCTGCAGGGCGGCGAGCCGCTCGGTCCTGATCGCGTCGGGCACCTGCTCCGGCTCGACGGCGGCAGGCGTGCCCGGCCGCGGGCTGTACTTGAACGAGAACGCCTGGGCGAAGCCGATCTCGACGATCAGCGCCATGGTCGCCGCGAAGTCGGCATCGGTCTCGCCCGGATATCCCACGATGAAGTCGGAGGAAAGGGCGATGTCCGGGCGCGCCGCGCGCAGCCGGTCGACGATGCGCCGGAAGTCGTCGGCGGTGTGACGCCGGTTCATCCGCGCGAGCACGCGGTCGGCGCCCGACTGCACCGGCAGGTGCAGGAACGGCATGAGCTGCGGCACGTCGCGGTGGGCGGCGATCAGCGCCTCGTCCATGTCGCGCGGATGGGAGGTCGTGTAGCGGATGCGGCCGAGCGCCGGCACCTCGGCAGCGAGCGCGCGCACCAGCCGGCCGAGGCCCCACTCCCCGCCCTCCGGCGCGGCGCCATGGTACGCGTTGACGTTCTGGCCGAGCAGCGTCACCTCGCGCGCGCCGAGCGCGGCGAGCCGACCGGCCTCCGCCACGACGTCGCGGACCGGCCTCGAGTATTCCGCGCCGCGCGTGTAGGGCACGACGCAGAAGGTGCAGAACTTGTCGCAGCCTTCCTGCACGGCGAGGAACACCGAGACCGCCTGCCGCTCGGTCGGCTGCGGCAGGAAATCGAACTTGGGCTCCGCCGGAAAATCGGTCGCGACGACACCCCGGCCGGGCCCGGCCGCGCCGTCGGCGGCGCGCAGCGCGCGCGCCACCAGTTCCGGCAGCCGGTGGTAGGCCTGCGGCCCGACGACGATGTCGACATGAGGGGCGCGCCGCACCACCTCCGCCCCTTCCGCCTGGGCGGTGCAGCCGGCGACCGCCAGCAGGAGATCGCCGCCGCCGGCGCGCCGCATCGCCTTCAGCGGCCGCAGCCGGCCGAGGTCCGAATAGACCTTCTCCCCGGCCTTCTCGCGAATGTGGCAGGTGTTCAGGATGACGAGATCGGCATCGTCGACGGAGTCCGTCAGGCGATAGCCGAGCGGCGCCAGGACGTCCGCCATGCGGGCGGAGTCGTAGACGTTCATCTGGCAGCCGTAGGTCTTGACGTGGAGCTTCTTGGTCAACGCTGTCCGGCCCCGTTCGCCGCGGCGACACCCGCCCGGGCGCACCGTTCCTCGCGAGGACAGGGGCGGGCGGACCCTAGCATCGGCTGTCCTCGTGTCAAGTGACCCTCCCGTGACCCACCCTCCCGCGCCGCGGGCGATCCCGTCAGGTCGCCTCGGCCGGCGCCGCGGCGTCGGCAGGGTCCGGCCAGCGGCCGGCGAGCGCCCGGGCCATCCCGTGGGCGACGACGCGATGGCAATGCTGCGCCAGGGATTTCCGCGAGGCGTATTCGTCGATCGTCACCGGCGGATGGAACTCGACGGAGACCGTGCAGTCGCCGAGCCCCGCCGCCTTCCAGATGTGCCCCGCGAGGTCCATGTCCCCGTACCACGCGTAGAATGGGCGCAGCCCGTGCCCCAGCGGAATGCCGTCGAGGCGGACATAGGCGATGGTCACCGGCTGGACGGTCAGCGGCCGGCCGCCGATGCGCCGCTCGGCGACGCTGAAGAGAGCGGTCTTGAAGGGCAGGATGCGGTTGCCGTCGCTGCTCGTGCCCTCCGGAAAGAGGATCAGGTCGTCGCCCGCCTCCAGCCGGCCGGCGATCTCGTCGCGCTGGCCGGCCGCGGCGGTACGGCGCCGGCGCTCGACGAACACCGTGCGCTGCAGCCTGGCGAGCCAGCCGAAGAAGGGCCAGCCGGCCACCTCCGCCTTGGCCACGAAGCTGCCGCCGATCAGCGAGCCCAGGACCATGATGTCGAGATAGGAGCAGTGATTGACCACGAAGAGCGTCGGCCGGTCGCGCGACGGCAGGCCGCGGCGCTCGACGACCATGCCGAACACCCACAGGCAGGCGCGGTGGTAGAGGAGCGGGATCAGCTTCGCCATGCGCCGGCTGGCGACGAGCGCGAAGGCCTGGGCCGGCATCAGCAGCACGGTCAGCGTCGCATAGACGAGCAGACGTCCCAGCGAGAGGACGGGCGAG
Source organism: Alphaproteobacteria bacterium (assembly GCA_020852355.1). Taxonomy (GTDB): domain Bacteria; phylum Pseudomonadota; class Alphaproteobacteria; order ATCC43930; family Allostellaceae; genus Allostella. The sequence continues at coordinate 14,279 of JADZBA010000095.1, read as the reverse complement.
CCCACTGCCTAGCCCTCCCGCGACTTCCGCTCGTAGTGCTTCAAGTACTTTTCGGTCACGAGGTCGGTCTTGACCACGATGCAGATGTCGGTGGTGTTGAACTGCTCGTCGATGACGGCGCCGTCGCCGACGAAGCCGCCGAGACGCAGGTAGCCCTTGATCAGCGGCGGCAGCTCGACCAGCGCCCGCGTCGGGTCGATGGCCTCGGGCGGCATCAGTCGCATGTCGACGTAGCGCGCCTCCACCGCCCGCGGGCGCAGGGCCGGCGGCGCCAGGTGGTGGTGGTAGAGATAGGCCAGCGGCAGCGCCAGCCGGGCCGGCTCGATCCCGGGCAGGCTGGCACAGCCGAACATCAGCGCGATGCGATGGTGGAAGACGTATTCCGCGATGCCGCGCCACAGCAGCTGCATGGTCGGCCGCGTGCGGTAGCCGGCATCGACGCACGAGCGGCCGAGCTCCAGCACCTCGCCCGGATAGGCCTCGAGCTTGGCGATGTCGTATTCGGCCGCGGAGTAGAAGCCGCCGTGCCGGATCGCCGCTTCGCGGCGGATCAGCCGGTAGGTCCCGACGACCGTCGACGCCCCTCCGCCGCGGCCGCGGTCGATCACCAGCAAATGGTCGCAGACCGTGTCGAATCCGTCGAAGTCGCGCCGTCGCGCCGCCATCTCCGGCGTCGGGCGGGCCGCCATCTCGTCGTAGAAGACACGGAAGCGCAGCGCCTGTGCCGCATCGATATCGGCGGCATCGCGCGCCAGCCGCACTTCCATGTTGCCGGAGCGGATCGACAGACCTGCGGCGCCCCAGGCGGGGGCCGGGGAGGGGGAGACGAGCGCGGGTTCGCTCATGGGGACCGGACCGTCACCTCTTCTTCGGCCGCTCCGGCCGGTCGATGGGCACGCCATAGAGCTCCAGCCGATGGCCGACGAGGCGGTAGCCGAGGCTGGCTGCGATCTTCTCCTGGAGTGCCTCGATCTCCTCGTTGTGGAACTCGATGACGCGGCCGCTCTCGACGTCGATGAGATGGTCGTGATGCTCGTCCGGCGTCTCCTCGTAGCGCGCCCGGCCGTCGCCGAAGTCGTGGCGGTTGAGGATGTTCGCCTCTTCGAACAGGCGAACCGTGCGATAGACGGTGGCGATCGAGATCCGCGGATCGATTTCGGTCGCCCGACGATGGACGGATTCGACATCGGGATGGTCGGTCGATTCCGAGAGCACCTGCGCGATGATGCGCCGCTGCTCGGTCATCTTCAGACCCTTGTCCATGCATAGGCGTTCGATACGCGAGGGCACCGGGCTCTCCGTCTTCGGTCGGTCCGAGACTATACCGATCATCGGGCCCCTCGCCTATCGTCACCGCAGCCAGGGGTACGGCGCCCCACTTCAACCTGTATCGCGATCGACTCGCATGAGCAAGGCATCAACGGAAACTCTTCCGCGCCGGTAGTAGCCGGCCCGCCGGCCGATCCGGGTGAAGCCGCGCCCCGTATAGAAGCGCCGCGCGGCCTCGTTGTCGGCGGCGACCTCGAGGAACACCGCGGCGACGACGCGCGGCAGCGCGCTCAGCGCATGGTCGAGCAGCCGCCCACCGACACCGCGCCGGCGCTCCGTCGGCACCACGCCGATCGTCAGGATCTCCGCCTCCTCGGCGGCGCGCCGCCACAGCACGACTCCGACCGGAACGCCGTCGACCGACGCGACCGCGCCGCCGACGCCGGGCTGGCGGAGAAGGTTGCGCCACGACGCCTCGCGCCACGAATCCTCGGGAAAGCAGCGCGCGTGCAGCGCGGCGAGCCAGCCGGCGTCGGTCGCCGTCACCGGCTGCACCGTCACGGTCATCGCGGCGCCGCGATGCTCACGTCGGGTGCCCGCAGATAGACCGGGCGGGCGGGCGGCAGGGCCACGCCGCGACCCAGCATGTCCGCCGCCGCCCGGGCCACGCATGCCGCATCGGCCGGCCCGGCGGCGGCGACCCGCACCGGGCGTGCCGCGGCGGCCAGCACGCCGCGCAGGTCGTCGGCGGCGTCGCCGGCCAGCAGGACCGGGCCTTCCGGCAGCCGCGCGACGGCATCCTCGAGGGTGGCCGCGAAGGCCGCTGCTCCTTCTTCGCCCTCGAGGATCTGGAAGAACCGTTCCGCCCGCCGGCTGTCCAGCGCCACCACCAGCTTCGCGCCGCGACGCTCCTCGACCGGCACCGCCGCCGCATGCGCGAGAAAGCTGGACATGCCCCAGGCCGGCACGCCCACCGCCAGCGCGATGCCGTGCGCCAGGGCGAGACCGACGCGCAGCCCGGTGAAGCTGCCTGGGCCGACCGTCGCGACGACGCCGTCCAGCCGCATCGCCGCGATCCCCGCGGCGGACAGCGCGGCGGCGGCGAGCGGAGCCAGGCGGACGGCATGGCCGCGCTCCGTCGCGACGGCCTCGACCGCTCGCACCGCGCCGTCGGACCACACGGCCGCAGAGCATGCCGCACCGGCGGAATCGATCGCGAGCAGCGTCAATGCCATGGAAGAGCCGCGGGTTCGATGCTAGCCATCCACGACAGCTTCTGGGGTCTCCGTTTCGCCATGCTCGTTCAGATCGACGCTACGGCGCTCGGCGTCAACCTCTCGCTCGCCTACGGGACGGCCGACAATCTGACGGGAAGGCCGATCTACCGGAGGCCCGCCTGCCATCTCCACGTCGATGCCGCGGCAAAGCTCGCGCGCGCGGCCGATCTGGCGCGCGCGATTGGCCTCTCTCTCACGATCTTCGATGCGTACCGCCCGCCGGAGGCGCAGTGGCGGCTGTGGGAGGCGTGTCCCGATCCGACCTTCGTCGCCGACCCCCGCCGCGGCTCCCCGCATTCGCGCGGCGTCGCCGTCGACCTGACGCTGGCCGGCCCGGATGGACGGCCGCTCGAAATGGGCACCGGCTTCGACGCCGTCGTCGAGCAGTCCCATCATGGCCGCACCGACGTCTCGCCCGAAGCCCAGCGCAACCGGCTGCTGCTCCTGGGTCTCATGACGGCGGCGGGCTGGGACCACTACGCGAAGGAGTGGTGGCACTACCAGCTCTTCCACGCCCGCCGCTATCCGCTGATCGCCGACGGTGCGATGGCGCCGGCAATGATCTGAAGCCGGTCGCGGGGTCGCGCGAGGCGGGAACGAATCCGGGGGCCGACGGCCCCCGGGACGGCGTTCGCGATACGGCGGGCGCGCCTCACATCACGGCGCGCACTTCGACCACCTCGGGAATGTAGTGGCGCAGCATGTTCTCGATGCCCGACTTGAGCGTCGCGGTCGAGCTGGGGCAGCCGGCGCACGACCCCTGCATATGGAGATACACGACCCCGTCCTCGAAGCCCTGGAAGACGATGTCGCCGCCGTCCTGCGCCACCGCGGGGCGCACCCGGGTCTCGATCAGCTCCTTGATCTGGACGACGATCTCGTCGTCCTCCGGCGCGGCCGCGCCGGCGGCATCCGTCTCCGGCAGGACGGTCGGTCGGCCGGCGGTGAAATGCTCCATGATGATGCCGAGGATCGAGGGCTTCAGCGTGTACCATTCCTTCGCCGCGGCCTTCGTCACGGTGACGAAGTCGCTGCCGAGGAAGACGCCATCGACGCCGTCGATGTCGAACAGGCGCTCGGCCAGCGGCGAGCGGGCGGCCGCGTCGCGACTCGGGAAGTCCGCGGTGCCGGACGCCATGACCTCGCGTCCCGGCAGGAACTTCAGGGTGGCGGGATTCGGCGTCGTTTCGGTCTGGATGAACATCGGTGGCCTCCGGAGCGCAGAGCGGAGCTGCACTGCCGGTAACTTGGGAGGACGCGCCTCCGCAATCAACCATGCACGATTTGCGGTCTTTTATCGCCGTCAGGCGAGTGCGGCGATCTGCGCCTCGCTGAGCGAGCCCGGCACGATGGTGACCGGGATCTTGAGCCGGTGGGCGTACTTGCTGGCGAGGTAGCTGATGAGCGGTCCGGGGCCGTCCGGCGATGTCGAGGCGGCCAGCACCAGGATGGAGATGGACGGGTCCTCGTCGATCAGCTTCAGCAGCTCGTCGCGGCGGCGCCCCTCGCGGACATAGAGGACGGGAATGCCGCCCGACAGCTGCTCGACCTCGCCGGCCAGCTTCGACAGCAAGGCCTCGGCCTCGGCCCGCTTCTCCTCGCGCATCAGTTCCTTCACGCCCATCCACTGCCCCCCGTCGTCCTCGGTGTCGATGACGTAGAGCAGCGCCACGCGCCCCCCGGTGCGGCGGGCGCGCCGGCAGGCGTAGCGCAGAGCGACCCGCAACTCCTGGCTGTCGTCGACGACGACGAGGAAGACGCGGGGCGCCGATGTGGAAGCGGCCTCGGTCATCGATCACGCACGACGGAAGATGATTCCCGCCAGCCATCCTGCCATCGCCGCCGCCACCACGGCAACGAGCCCGTAGATCGCGGCGTAGCGATGGGCGACATCGGATATCTCGGCACCGACCCCGATCTTGCTGATCACCAGCGGGGTCGCCTGGGCGGCGACCACGTCGCCGTCGCGCACCAGGAGGACGTCGACCGTGTAGGTTCCGGTCGGCACGTTCGCGGGAAAGCGGATGTTGGCGCGGAACAGCCGCTCGCCGAGGAAGCGCACCGCCGAGGGCTGCTCGGCATAGAGACCCTCCGCCTGCTTGTTGCGCAGCAGCGCCTCGCGAAAGACCTCGGCCGTGCGCGGCGGCACGACGGTCCGCGTGTCGAAGCGCAGGAACTGGGTCCCGAGCTGCTCGCGCAGGCGCAGCGCCGGGCTGGTGAACATGGTCACGTCGCGATTGGCGGCGATGGCGAAGAAAGCCGGGACCCGATCGAAGACGACGCTCTGCACGTTGATCCAGAAGCCGGCCACCCGGTCCTTGCGGCGCACCGTCGCCCGGCCCTCCGGCCCGCGGACGAGGACGACGACGTCGCCCGGCCCGTCGGTCGAGCCGAACAGCACGACGTCGCTGCCGGTGAAGCCGGTGGTGATCGCGATGAGGTGACTCGACACGTCGGCGGCCAGCGGCTCGGCCGTCGCGGGGCGGCCCGCGACGGCCGTCAGCAGCGTCAGGAGCAGGAGCAGGGTGGCGGGGCTGCCCATCGCCGCCGGTCACCGGCGCATGGGAAGCGAGATGGAGAACGCGTCGTCCGGCGTCACCGTCAGATCGAACAGCAGCTTGCCCGCCACCGCCAGCAGCAGCAGCGCGAGCAGGCCGCGCAGCTGCTCGCCGCGCAGGCGCTGGCTCATGACCGAGCCGAAATGCGAGCCGACCACCCCGCCGGTCAACAGGATGAAGGCGAGGAGCGCGTCGACGGTCTGGTGCTGGATCGCCTGCAGCAGGGTGGCGCTGGCGGCGACGAACACGATCTGCACCTGCGCCGTCCCCGGCACGACCTGGGTCGGCATCCCGAGCAGGTAGATCATCGCCGGCACCATGACGAAGCCGCCGCCCACGCCCATCACGCCCGACAGCAGCCCGACCGCGAAGCTGAGGGTGAGCGGCATCAGCACGCTGATGTACAGCCGCGAGCGCGGGAAGCGCATCTTGAACGGCAGCCCGTGCATCCAGAAATGCTCGTGCAGGCGCCGCCGCGCGCCGCTCGGGCGGCGCTGGCGCAGGAAAGTCCGCGTCGCCTCGACCGCCATCAGCACGCCGACCGTGCCGAGCAGCACGACATAGCTGAGCGAGATGAAGAGGTCGATCTGGCCGAAGCGGCGCAGCAGGCCGAAGATGCCGACGCCGGCGAGCGAGCCGACGAAGCCGCCGGCCACCACGATCCACGCCATCCGGAGATCGATGGTGCGGCGGCGCCAGTGCGAGTAGGCGCTGGTGACCGCGCCGGCGATCACCTGGTTGGCGGTCGACGCCACGGCCACCGCCGGCGGGATGCCGATGAACATGAGGAACGGCGTCATCAGGAAGCCGCCGCCGACGCCGAAGACGCCGCCGAGGAACCCCACTCCCGCGCCGAGGCCGATCAGCAGGAAGATGCTGACGGATATCTCGGCGATGGGGAGGTAGACGGTCATCGGCCGGTGGGCGGGGAACCGGACACGACAAGGGTCCGGCCGATGCCGGACCCGAATCGCAACTTACGCCGTGATTCGCCGCGGCGGAAGCGATTCGCCGCGGCGAATCGCGATCTCAGGAGCTTTTCACGCGCGGCCGCAGCATGCCGACGATGTCGTAGACCTCCGCCAGATGCTTCTCGGCGATGGCGTTCGCGCGCTGCGCGCCGTGCGCCAGGATGGCGTCGACATGGTCGGGGGCGCCGACCAGCCGCTTCATCTCCGCCCCGATCGGGCCGAGCACCGCGACGGCGAGGTCCACCAGCCGCTCCTTGAAGGCGGAGAACTGCGCGCCGGCGAACTCCGCTACCGTCTCCTCGCGGCCGCGACCCGACAGGGCGGCGTAGATGTCGATGAGGTTCTCGGCCTCCGGCCGCCCTTCCAGGCCGGCGACGCTGTCGGGCAGCGGATGCGGATCGGTCTTCGCCCGCCGCACCTTGAGGGCGATGGTGTCGGCGTCGTCGGTCATGTTGATGCGGGAATAGTCGGAGCTGTCCGACTTGCTCATCTTCTTGGTCCCGTCGCGCAGGCTCATGACCCGCGTCGCCGTGCCGAGGATCTGCGGCTCCGGCAGCGGGAAGAGGTCGGTCCCGTAGGTGCGGTTGAAGGTCCCTGCGATGTCGCGCGCCAGCTCGAGATGCTGCTTCTGGTCCTCGCCGACCGGCACGTGGGTCGCCTTGTAGAGCAGGATGTCGGCGGCCATCAGAACCGGATAGCCGTAGAGGCCGAGCCCGGCCATCTCGCGCTGCTTGCCCGCCTTCTCCTTGAACTGGGTCATCCGGTTGAGCCAGCCGAGGGGAGTCATGCAGCCGAGCACCCAGGCCAGCTCGGCGTGGGCGGGAACCGTGCTCTGGTTGAAGATGATGCAGCTCTCGGGATCGATGCCCGCCGCGACGTAGGCGGCCGCCACCTCCCGCGTGCTGCCGCGCAGCGCGGCCGGGTCCTGCGGCAGGGTGATGGCGTGCAGGTCGACGATGCAGAAGATGCAGTCGAAGTCCCGCTGCAGAGCCACCCAGTTGCGGATGGCGCCGAGATAGTTGCCGAGATGCAGGTTGCCGGTCGGTTGGACGCCGGAGAAGATGCGGTTCATCGGGGAATCCTGGGGTGCGGCGGCGGGTTATCGCCGTCCCCCGCCCCCTCGGTCAAGCGCAGCGGCTCAGCGCCGCCGCGCCAGCGCCCGCAGTTCGCCGGCGCGCGCGGCACCCAGCAGCAGGCAGGCGCCGGCGTAGACGACGAGGCCGAGCGCCACCAGCACGGCGAGCGCGAGCGCCGATCCCGCCTGGGTGGCGACTAGCCGCGCCGACCAGGGCCAGGCCTCCATCAGGCGGGTCGTCGCCCACAGCGCCGTCCCCATGACGACCGTCGCGCCCAGGATGCGCGGCAGCCGCCCGAGCAGCAGCGCGTCGGCGCGGAACTGGCCGCGTCGCGCGAGGACCGTCAGCATGGCAGCCGCCGACAGCCAGCCCGCGATGGTGGTGGCAAGGGCGACGCCGACATGGCCGAGCGGCCCCATCAGCAGGAGCGTCAGGGCGACGTTGGCCACGAAGGAAAGGCCAGCCAGCTTCACCGGCGTCGTCGTGTCCTCGCGCGCGAAGAAGCCGACGACGACGACGCGGCCGAGGACGAAGGCCGGCAGCCCCGCCGCGTAGGCGACGAGGGCGGCGGCCGTCGCCGCGCTGTCGGCGGCGGCGAACGCCCCGCGCTCGTAGAGGACATGGACGATCGGGCCGGCGAGCAGCGCCAGCGCCGCCGCCGCCGGCAGCGTGACGACGAGCGCCAGCGCCAGCGCCTGGCTATGGGTGCGATGCGCCGCTTCCGGCGTCGCCGAGCGCAGCTCGCGCGCAAGCTGCGGCAGCACCGCCGTGGCGACCGCGATCCCGACGATGCCCAGGGGCAACTGGTTCAGGCGGTCGGCGTAGTAGAGATGGGCGATGGCCCCCGCCGGCAGCAGCGATGCCAGCATCGTGCCGACCAGCAGGTTGATCTGGGTGATGCCGGAGCCGATCACGCCGGGGCCCATCAGGCGCAGGAGGCGGCGCACCTCGGGCGTCAGGCGCGGCCGCGGCAGGGACAGGGGGACGCCGGCGCGGGCGGCGGCCAGCGCCAGCCACAGGAACTGCAGCACGCCCGCCGACACCACGCCCCAGGCGAGCGCATGGCCGGGAGTCGGGAACCAGCCGGCCAGCAGCATCGCCGCGATCAGCGTGACGTTCAGGACGATCGGCGCGGACGCCTGGGCGGCGAAGCGGTCGAGCGCGTTGAGGACGCCGCCCAGCAGCGCCACCAGCGAGATGAACAGCAGATAGGGAAAGGTGATGCGAGTCAGCGCGACCGCGAGCCCGAAGCGCCCCGGCTCGTCCGCGAAGCCCGGGGCGATCACCCGTACGACCCAGGGCATGGCGAGCTCCGCCGCGAGCACGAACAGGACGAGGAACACCAGGAGGAGGGCCAGCGCGTCCTCGGCGAAGGCCCGTGCCGCCGCCCTGCCATGGCTCGCGGTGCGGCCGGCGAAGAGCGGCACGAAGGCGGCCGAGAAGGCGCCCTCGGCGAACAGCGCCCGGAAGAGGTTGGGCAGGCGCAACGCCACGACGAACGCGTCGGCGACCGGTCCCGCACCGAGGAAGGCCGCGGTCAGGACCTCGCGGACGAAGCCCAGGACGCGGCTGACCGCGGTGTAGCCGCCGACGGTCGCCGCCGAGCGCAGGAGGGCCATCGGACCCTCGCTCGCGCCCTCACTCCCTGGGCAGCATGCGGCCGAGATCGCGGCCGCCGACCAGATGGAGGTGGAAGTGCGGTACCTCCTGCCGGCCGTCGGCGCCGTGGTTGGCGAGGATGCGGTGGCCGGTCGCGTCGATCCCGCGCTCGCGGGCGATGCGCCCGACGGCGCGCACGAAGGCGACGATCTCGGCCTCGCCGGCCTGCTCCGCGAAGTCCTGGACGGAAATGTAGGGACCCTTGGGAATGACGAGGACATGGGTCGGGGCGAGCGGCCTGATGTCCTCGAAGGCCAGGACGTGCTCGTCCTCGAACACTTTCTTGCAGGGGATCTCGCCGCGAAGGATGCGCGCGAAGATGTTGCTCGGGTCGTAGCTCATGGAACCTCCGCCGTTCAGCCCTTCGTGCGTGCCGCCTTCTCGGCGATGCCGGAGACGCCCTCGCGCCGCGCCAGCGCCCGCCACACCGCGGCCGGCTCGACGCCGCAAGCGGCCCACAGCACGAGGAGATGGTAGAGCAGGTCGGCGCTTTCCTCGGCGAGGCGCTCGGGGTCGCCGCGCACGCCCTCGATCGCCACCTCGACCGCTTCCTCGCCGACCTTCTTGGCCGCTGCCGTCGGGCCCCCGGAGAGCAGCCTGGCGGTGTGCGAGGTCGCGGGGTCGGCGCCGCGGCGCGCATCGATGGTCGCCCAGAGCCGATCGAGGACGTGCCGCTCGTCCGTCATGGCGCGATCGGCCGTACCGGGATGCCGGCCGCCGCCAGCCGCGCCTTCGCCTCGGCGATGGTGTACGTCCCGAAATGGAAGATCGAGGCGGCGAGCACGGCCGAGGCGTGGCCGTCCCGGATGCCGGCCACCAGGTCGTCGAGCGTGCCGACGCCGCCGGACGCGACGACCGGGACCGTCACGGCGTCGGACACCGCCCGGGTCAGCGCCACGTCGTAGCCCTGCCTGGTGCCGTCGCGATCCATCGAAGTCAGCAGGATCTCGCCGGCGCCGAGATCGACCATGCGCCGCGCCCAGGCGACGGCATCGAGGCCGGTCGGCCGGCGCCCGCCATGGGTGAACACCTCCCACCGACCGGGGGCCGTCGCCTTGGCATCGACGGCGACCACGATGCACTGCACCCCGAACTTCTCGGCCGCCTCGCCGACGAACTCCGGCCGCTGCACCGCCGCGGTGTTGATCGAGACCTTGTCGGCGCCGGCCAGCAGCAGGTCGCGGATGTCGGCCACCGTGCGCACCCCGCCGCCGACGGTGAGCGGCATGAAGCACTGCTCGGCGGTGCGCGAGACGACGTCGAACAGCGTCCGCCGGTCCTCGTGGCTGGCGGTGATGTCGAGGAAGCACAGCTCGTCGGCGCCGGCGGCGTCGTAGACGCGGGCCTGCTCCACCGGATCGCCGGCATCGACGAGGTCGACGAACTGCACGCCCTTGACGACGCGGCCGTCCTTGACGTCGAGGCAGGGGATGATGCGGACCTTGAGCATCGGCCTATGCCGCCAGCAGGTCGAGCGCCGCCGCCGGGGCGATGCGGCCGTCGTAGAGGGCGCGGCCGACGACAACGCCGGCGATCACGCCCGTCGCCTTGAGCGCACCGAGGTCGTCCAGGCCGGCGACGCCGCCCGAGGCGATGACCGGGATCGCGACGGCGCGCGCCAGCTCCGCCGTCGCGGTGACGTTGACGCCGGCCAGCGCCCCGTCGCGGTCGATGTCGGTGTAGATGATCGCCGCCACGCCGGCGTCCTCGAACCGGCGCGCAAGGTCGAGGGCGGTGGTCTCGGCGGTCTCGACCCAGCCCGCCACGGCGACGCGGCCGCCGCGGGCGTCGATGCCGACGGCGACCCGGTCGGCGAACCGCCGGCAGGCGGCGCGCACCAGGTCGGGGTCGCGCAGGGCGGCGGTGCCGAGGATGACGCGGCGCACGCCGGCCGCCAGCCAGCGCTCGATCGCCGCCATGTCGCGGATGCCGCCGCCGAGCTGCACGGGGATCGGCGCCGCGGCGAGAATCGCGCGCACCGCCGCCTCGTTCACCGCCCGGCCCTGCACCGCCCCGTCGAGATCGACCAGGTGCAGCCACGAGAAGCCGGCCGCGACGAAGCTCGCGGCCTGCGCCGCGGGATCTTCGTTGTAGACGGTCGCCCGGTCCATGGCGCCGCGCAGCAGCCGGACGCACCGCCCGTCCTTGAGGTCGATGGCGGGGTAGAGGATCACTGGTCGAGCCGCTTGTAGTAGTAGCGGCCGACGACCGGTGCGCCGTCGACCATGGCATAGAGCGGATGCGTCCCCCAATGGACGAAGCCGAGCGATTCGTAATGGGCGATGGCGGCGGTCTGGGTCTCGCGCACGTCGAGATTGAGCAGTCGGAAGCCCTCGGCCCGGGCCGCGGCGCACACCGTCACCACCAGCTCGCGGGCGAGGCCGTGGCCGCGGGCCCACGGCGCCACGAAATGGGTCGTCAGCGTCGCCGCATGGGCCTGGATCTCGTTCTGCCGCGACGGGCGCAGGAGCTGCGCCGAGGCGGCGACGACCCCGTCCAGGCGGCCGAGGAAGAGCCTGCGCTCGGGCACCAGCAGCACGCCCTTCCAGTAGGACTCCATGACCTGGCGGGGCGGCGGGGCGAGCCAGCCGAAGCCGCCGCCGGCGCGGATCGCCGCCTCGGCGGCCTCGCACAGCTCCGCCAGCTCGCCCTTGACGAAACGAGTCGCCTCGTCGATCGCGATGGTGGCGGCCAGCGTCCGCGCGGTCATGGCCGCCAGGCCAGGAAGTTGGCGAGCAGGCGCAGGCCGGCGGCTTGGCTCTTCTCGGGATGGAACTGGGTCCCGACCATGTTGGCGCGGCCGACCGCCGCCGCCACCGGGCCGCCATAGTCGGTCTCGGCCAGAATGTCCGACGGATCGGCCGGGCGGATGCAGTAGCTGTGCACGAAGTACACGTGCTCGCCGTCGGCGAGGCCTTCCAGCACCGGATGGCGGCGGACCCGCGCCAGCTCGTTCCAGCCCATGTGCGGGATCTTGAGCCCGGGGTCGGACGGCGTCAGCACCCCGACCTCGCCGGCGATCCAGCCGAGGCCGGCATGGACGCCGTGCTCCACCCCGCGCTCGGCCATCAGCTGCATGCCGACGCAGATGCCGAGGAACGGCCGGCCGCGGCCGCGCACCGCCTCGTCCAGCGCGTCGACCATGCCGGATACCGCGTCCAGTCCCCGGCGGCAGTCGCCGAAGGCCCCGACCCCGGGCAGCACGATGCGGGCCGCCCGGCGCACCCGGTCGGGGTCGGAGGTCACGACGACCGGCTCCTCATGGCCGGATTCCCGGGCGGCCCGGGCGACCGCCTTCGCGGCCGAGCGCAGGTTGCCCGAGCCGTAGTCGACGACGGCGACGGTCATGCGAAGGCGGAGTCCCAGCCGCCCCGGCGATCCGCCCAGCGCCGGATCGCGGCGTCGGCGTCACGGCCGGTCGACAGGCCCTCTTCGGCGTAGCCGCGCCAGAACAGCGTGCGGCGGTAGAGATCGTGCGCTTCCGCGGCGAAGAGGAACGCCACGCCCACGGCGATGATCGCCGTCTCCGGCGCATCGAGCCAGCCGTGGTCCCAGGCGCCGCCGAGGACGAGGTCGACGGCGAGCATCGCCACCCCCCAGATCCACATGCGGTGCCACAGCGCCCACAGGAAGGGCGCCACCAGGGCGAACCAGGAAAAGCCCTCGCGGACGGCCACGATGTCGGCGCCGCGACGATGGACGGAATAGACGCGCATCGGACTACAGCACGCCCTTGGTCGAGGGCACCGCCCCCGCCTGGCGCGGATCGAGGGCGACCGCGGCGCGCAGCGCCCGGGCGAGGCCCTTGTAGCAGCTCTCGACGATGTGGTGGTTGTTCTCGCCGTAGAGGTTCTCGACATGGAGGGTGAGGCCGGCGTTCTGCGCGAAGGCCTGGAACCATTCCTTGAACAGCTCGGTGTCCATCTCGCCCAGTTTCGGCCGCGAGAAGCCGACCTTCCAGATCAGGTAGGGCCGGTTCGAGGCGTCGAGCGCCACCCGCGTCAGCGTCTCGTCCATCGGGATCAGCGCGTCGCCCCAGCGGGTGATGCCCTTGCGGTCGCCGAGCGCCCGGGAGAAGGCCTGACCCAGCGCGATACCGGTATCCTCGGTCGTGTGGTGGAAGTCGATGTGCAGGTCGCCCTCGGCCCGGACATGGATGTCGAACAGGCCATGGCGGGCGAGCTGGTCCAGCATGTGGTCGAGGAAGCCGATCCCGGTCGCGACGTCGGCCGCCCCGGTCCCGTCGAGATCGACGGCGGCGGTGATGCGCGTCTCCTTGGTGTTGCGCTCCACGGTGGCGCGGCGCATGGCGCGGTTACCTCGATCGGCTGCGGGGGCCGGCGGCCCTGCCGCCCGGCGACCGATCCTATAGCCCGAAGCGACCGTTCGCGCCACCCGTCGGGCGGGGGGTCCCGCCTGGGCCCGGCGAAGCCCTTGACGGCCGGTCCGCCGACGACAAGCAAGGCGCCGCGATGCTGCGATTCCTCGCCTGGCCCGCCCTGGCCGCCTTCCTCGCCGACCGGACGCGAATGGGCCTCGCCTCCTGGGGCGAGCCGCGGGCGCTCGCGCTGCTGAACGAGAGCGCCGTCAGCTACGACGATGCGCGCCGCAAGGAGATCGTCCCGCGATCCATGCGCTCATGGTGGAGCAGGTCTCTGTCATTCCGATCCGCTTCAGCCTGATCGTGCAGGATGTCCACCCGCCTGAACGGCTACCCGGCATGGCCGGGCGCGCCGACCATCACCTCGGGCGCGTGGAGGCAACCGCCCTGACGCGCTGCCGCGAAGCGGGCGGCGGGTGCGGGCCGACGACCACCCTTGATCGCGGGGCCTCCGCCCCCCATCCTTTGGGCGTCCATCCATCCCGGCGGCGGCGCGTCGCGCGTCCGGCCGCCCCGATCTCATGAGCAGAATGTCCGAACGCGAGCCTCTCGCCTGGCACGGCACGACCATCCTCTGCGTCCGCAAGGACGGACGCGTCGCCATGGCCGGTGACGGCCAGGTGTCGATGGGCCAGACCGTCATGAAGTCCAACGCCCGCAAGGTGCGCCGCATCGGCGACGGGCGCATCGTCGCCGGCTTCGCCGGCGCCACTGCCGACGCCTTCACCCTGTTCGAGCGCCTGGAGGCGAAGCTGGAGGCCTATCCGCGCCAGCTCGCGCGGGCCTGCGTCGAGCTCGCCAAGGACTGGCGCACCGATCGCTATCTCCGCCGTCTCGAGGCGATGATGGCGGTCGCCGACGCCAATGTCTCGCTGCTGCTCTCGGGCACCGGCGACGTGCTGGAGCCCGAGGACGGCATCATCGCCATCGGCTCGGGCGGCTCGTTCGCGCTGGCCGCGGCGCGCGCCCTCGTCGACCGGGCGGACATGGACGCAGAGGCGATCGCCCGCCGCGCGCTCGCCATCGCCGCCGAAATCTGCGTCTACACCAACGACAAGATCATCGTCGAAACCCTATGACCGACTTCT
>JADZBA010000094.1 GCA_020852355.1 Alphaproteobacteria bacterium | reverse complement strand
CATCGACTTCCTCGCCGCGACCTTCCGCGGCGCCACCCAGGCCGAGTGGGTCGCGCGCCTGTCCGCCATGGACATCTGCTTCGCGCCGGTGAACGAGTTCATGGAGGCGTATGCCGACCCGCAGGTGACCGCGCGGCGGACGATCATTGCCGATGAGGCGGGCCGTCGCCACATCGCGCCGGCAGTGCGGTACGCGGAGGAGGCCGCGGCGCCGGACTGGCGCGTATCCTAGCGCGGTCGGACGAGACCCGACGAGATCGGACCGGGGCGCGTCAGATCGTGTGCTCCGCCCCCTCGCCCGTCAGCGCCTCTTCGCTCGTCTCCTCGTCCGCCGGCTGTCCGACGATCCGGCCCTTGCGCCTGGGCGTCGTCAGGGGGGTCGGGACCGGGGCGTTGTTGCGCAGGAGGTCGGCGCCGGCAAAGATGCCGCCGGCGATCTGCAGCTCCAGGCGCTCCTCGTCGCGGCGGCGCACCTCGGCGGTGATCTCGGCCGCCTCGTCCTCGGGCACGCCCAGGCCGACCAGCGCCGCCTCGCCGAGGATCATGGCGGAGTGCAGGGTCTCGCGGACCTGGTAGTCGACGCCGGCGCGCAGCAGCTCGAGCGCGTGGGCGCGGTCGAAGGCGCGGACATAGAGCTTCGTCAGGGGAAATTCCGACTTCACCAGGGCGGCGATGCGGCTGGCAGCATCGCGGTCGTCGACGCAGACGAGGATAGCCTGGGCGGTCGCCGCCCCCGAGGCGGTCAGGATGTCGAGCCGGCGCCCGTCGCCGTACCAGACCTTGAAGCCGAAATCGGCGGCGCTGCGGATCATCTCGACGTCGCGCTCGATGATCGAGACCTGGAAGCCGCGCGCCAGCAGCGCCTGGGACGCCACCTGGCCGAAGCGGCCGAAGCCGATGATGAGGGCGCTGCCGCTGAGCCCGTCGGCGGCGTCGATGTCCTCCATCGATTCCTCGCTGCGCTGCGGCGCGAGCCAGCGCAGCGCCAGCACCAGCAGCGGCGTCAGCGCCATGGAAAGGATCACGGTCGCCGTCAGCGCGGCGTTGGCGCCGCCGTCGAGGATGCCGGTGGCGGCGGCCGCGGAATAGAGCACGAAGGCGAACTCGCCGCCCTGGGCGAGGTAGGCGGCGCGCTTCAGGCTCTCCGCGTGCGGCGCGCGGAAGAGGCGGGCGACGAGATAGATGCCGACCATCTTCAGCGCCATGAGCCCCGCCACCGCGACCAGGATGAAGCGCCAGTCCCGGACGATGGCGCCGAGGTCGACGGACATGCCCACGGCGAGGAAGAAGAGGCCGAGCAGGATGCCGCGGAACGGCTCGATGTCCGCCTCGAGCTGGTTGCGGAAGGTCGATTCCGAGAGCAGCACCCCGGCGAGGAAGGCGCCCATCGCCATGGAGAGGCCGCCCAGCTCCATGACCAGGGCGGCGCCCAGCACCACCAGGAGCGCGGCCGCCGTCATCACCTCGCGGGCGTGCGAGGCGGCGAGCAGCCCGAACAGCGGGTTGAGCAGCCAGCGCCCGGCGGCCACCAGGGCGGCCAGCGAGGCGACGGCGACCGCGACGTCGAGCCAGCGCTCGCCCGCCGTGACCACCGCCGCGCCCGGCGCCAGCAGTGCCACGAATGCCAGCAGCGGCACGATCGCCAGATCCTCGAGCAGCAGGATCGACACCACCCGCTGGCCCGCCGGAGTCGACGTCTCGCCCTGCTCGTCCAGGATCTGCGCGACGATCGCGGTCGAGGAGAGGGTGAAGCCCATCGCGGCCACGAAGGCGACCGAGGGATGCAGGCCGGCGAGGATGGCGGCGCCGGTCAGGAGGCCGCCGCAGGTCGCGACCTGGACGATGCCGAGGCCGAAGATCTCGCGCCGCAGGCTCCACAGCCGGGAGGGCTGCATCTCCAGGCCGATGACGAAGAGGAACAGCACGACGCCGAGCTCGGCCACGTGCAGGATGGTGCCGGGGTCGGCGAAGAGGCGCAGGCCGAACGGGCCGATCGCCAGCCCGGCGGCGAGATAGCCCAGCACGGAGCCGAGGCCGAGCCGGCGGAAGACCGGGACCGCGATCACCCCGGCCGCCAGCAACGCCACCACCTGCACCAGCTCGCTCTCGCGCCCCTCGACCGCCATGCCCCGGCTCCTCGCCGTTGATCGCCCGCTACTGTCTGGCGGAAAGCCGGCGGCAGTGCAAACGGGGTGCCGCCGCGGTGGCGCGCGGCCTCAGTCGCGGCTCACGACGGCGGCGAACTCCAGCAGGCCGTTGGCGTCGAACAGGTCGGCGCGGGCGCCGTCGAGCACGACGGTGTGGCAGGCGGCACGACGGTTGAACGGGCTGCGCCCGCGGCACAGGCGGTCGCCTTCGATCGACCAGGTGCCGGTCTCGACCGCCGCTGCGGCGTCCCTGCGGTACTCGGCGATGCCGTCGCGCCGGAGCGTGAGGCGCATCGCCCCGATGCCGCGCGCCTCCAGCGCCAGGGTCGTCCCCGCGAGGGCCCCGCGCAGCGCCTCGCCGGAAGGACGGGCGCCGGACGCCGCCGCCAGCGACCCGTCGGGACCGACGTCGGGCACCCCCGCCGCCGTCAGCACCAGCCACAGCAGGCGCCCGACCTCGCGCACGTCGGGCACCACGCCCGTCGGGTCGGTCAGGCCGTCGGAGTTGACGCGATGGACGACGACGAGATCGAGCGCCGGCATCACGAAGGCGAACTGGCCGCGATAGCCCTGCGCGGAAAAGCTGCCCGGCGGCAGGCGGACGGTGGGCACGCGCCCGAGATCGGCGAAGCCGACCCACCAGAGATAGCCGTAGCCGGTTCCCGACCGCGCCGCGGAATAGGAGCGCGTGCTGGCCGCCACCCAGTCCGCCGGCACGACCTGCCTGCCCTCCCACCGGCCCTGGTTCAGGTAGAGCAGGGCGAAGCGCGCGAGGTCGCGGGCGCTCATGCGGATCGGATAGGCGGGGTGGATCGAATCCGCGCCGCGGACGTAGGTGCCGTCGGCCGGCCGGTAGTCCTCCATGCCGATCGGCCGGGCGATGCGCCGCTCGAAGGCATCGAAGATGCCCTCGTCCGTCGCGCGCTCGTAGATCGTGCCGAGCGCGTTGAAGTCCCAGTTGTTGTAGTACCAGAAGGTCCCCGGCGGATGGCTCCCCCTGGCCGGCCGGGCGGCGGCCATCGCGGCGGTCTCGTAGAGCGCGGGGTG
>JADZBA010000093.1 GCA_020852355.1 Alphaproteobacteria bacterium | reverse complement strand
CGCTCACCGCCACCGCCGACGCGGCGACGCGCAACGACATCGTCGAGCGGCTGTTTCCCGGGACGCCGGAGATCTTCGTCCAGGGCTTCGATCGGCCGAACCTGTTCCTGGCGATGGCGCCCAAGGGTGGCGGCCGGGCGCAGATCGGCGGCTTCGTCGCGGCCCATCGCGGCCAGAGCGGCATCGTCTACTGCGCCTCGCGCCAGCGCACCGAGGAGACGGCGGCGCGCCTGGCGGCGGAGGGTCATCGTGCGCTCGCCTACCATGCCGGCATGGAGAAGGCGGCGCGCGACGAGGTGCAGGACACCTTCCAGCGCGAGGACGGCATCGTCGTGGTCGCCACCATCGCCTTCGGCATGGGCATCGACAAGCCCGACGTGCGCTTCGTCGCCCACGCCGACCTGCCCAAGAGCGTGGAGGGCTACTACCAGGAGATCGGCCGCGCCGGCCGCGACGGGCTGCCGGCCGACACGCTGACGCTCTACGGCCTCGACGACATGCGCCTGCGCCGCGTCCAGATCGAGGAGAGCGACGCCCCGGAGGCGCAGAAGCGCATCGAGCGCCAGCGCTTCAACGCGCTGGTGGCGCTGTGCGAGGCGCCGCGCTGCCGCCGCCAGACGCTGCTCGCCTATTTCGGCGAGACGACGGCGCCGTGCGGCAACTGCGACCTCTGCGTCGACGGCGTCGAGACCTTCGACGGCACCACCGAGGCGCAGAAGGCGATGTCGGCCATCCTGCGCACCGGCGAACGCTTCGGCACCGAACACCTGATCGCCATTCTCACAGGATCGGAGACCGAGGCGGTGAAGCGCTGGGGCCACGAGCGTCTGCCGACCTTCGGCGTCGGCCGCGACCGCGACACCGACACCTGGCGGTCCATCTTCCGCCAGATCTACGCCGCCGGCCTGATCTCCCTCGACATCGTCCAGCACGGCCGCTGGACCGTGACCGACGCCGGCCGCCGCGTCCTGCGCGGGGCGGAACGGATCGAGCTGCGCAGCGAGATCCTGAAGCGCCGGGCGAAGGGCAAGGCGCCCGCCGCCGGTGCCGCCGCCGCACCGTCACCCGGCGACGAGGGCCTGCTGGCGGCCCTGAAGGCGCTGCGGCTGGAGCTGGCGCGCGGCCAGGGCGTACCCGCCTACGTCGTCTTCCCCGACCGCAGCCTGCTCGACATGGCCGCCCGCCGGCCGGCCTCGCTGGACGCCATGCGCCAGGTGCACGGCGTCGGCGAGGCCAAGATCGCGCGCTACGGCGAGGCTTTCCTGGAGGTGGTGCGGCGGCACGCCGCCGGGTAGGCGCGCCTCATGCCGCCGCACCGCCCAGCAGGGACGGGCCCGGCGGGTCGTCGAAGGCGAACCAGGAGGCGTCGATGTCGGCGCGGTCGACGCCGACCAGGCGGATGTAGTTGGCGCCGCCGAGGTCGATGATGCTGTCGCCGTGGCCGTCCGACGTGATGCGGTCGACCAGGGAGGCGAAGTCGACGATCGTCGTGTTGTTGATCCGGGTCTGGATGCGAAGCAGGTCGCCGTCGCCGATGTCGAACTGCTCGACCCGGTCCTGGCCGCTGCCGGACGCGAAATAGAACCAGTCGACGTCGCCGGTGCCGCCGCCGGCGACCAGCGTGTCGTTGCCCGGGCCGTCGTGGAGATCGTCGCCGCCGAGGTCGCCGTAGACGAGGTCGTCGCCGGTGCCGCCGTCGAGGACGTCGTATTCCTTGCCGCCGAAGATGGTGTCGTTGCCGTCACCGCCCGAGATCGTGTCGAGGCCGAGATTGCCCAACAGCAGGTCGTTGCCGGCGCCACCGCCGATGCTGTCGTTGCCGCGCTCGCCCAGCGCGTAGTCGGAGCCGTCGCCGGCGTCGATGGTGTCGTCGCCGGTGACACCGTGAATCGTGTCGGCGCCGCCGTTGCCCGCCAGCACGTCGCTGCCGGCGAACCCGGCGATGAGGTCGGGGAAGTCGCTCGCGTCGAACACGTCGTCGGTGCGGAAGATGTATTCCGAGAACTGGTCGAGCCGGTGGTCGGCGATGAAGCCGAGCATGGCGGCGGCGCTCAGGTCGAACCCGGTGCCCACGAACACCGTGCCCTGGGCGTTCGCCTCGGTGATGCCGGTGACCTGTCCGCCGAGCAGTTCGCCGTCCGGCGCGTAGGTCAGCCCGTTGCCGGTCAGCGTGAACGAGACGCCGTTGCCCGCGAGGAGGACCACCTCGGTCGGCGTCCCCGTCGACGTCCCCTCCGAGTCATGCAAGGCGACATGCAAGCCGGCGGCGATCGCCGGCAGGCCGGTCTGGCCCAGCGACTGGAATCCGATGATTTCGGCCATGGTGCTCCCCCCACTCGGCCGGCCCCTCTCGGCCGGCTCCCTGGAGGCGATTATCGTCCAGAGCCCCGGCCGGGCGTCAATGCACCATCGGGATCGCCGGATCGGGAGTCGGCAGCACCATGTCCGCGCCTGCAGCGAGCCCCATCCCGGCCGCACTCGGTACCTGCTCGGTGCCGGCGCGGGCCTCGCCGCCTTCCCCGGCCCGGTCGGGGACCCGGAGATCTGCGAGCGCTTCGACCGAACGGAGCAACAGGGGCGCGGATCGCACCCGTCCGCCGACCTGACGGTTGCCATCGGCCGCGGGATTGGGCAACTGTCTCGCGGCCCAAGCCATCGATCGGGAGACCCAGGGGATGAAGACCCGCGCCGCCGTCGCCTTCGCAGCCAAGAAGCCGCTCGAGATCGTCGAGGTCGACCTGGAGGGGCCGCGCGCCGGCGAGGTCCTGGTCGAGGTCAAGGCGACCGGCATCTGCCACACCGACTACTACACCCTGTCGGGTGCGGATTCCGAAGGGCTGTTCCCCTCGATCCTCGGCCACGAGGGGGCCGGTGTGGTGATGGAGGTCGGCGCCGGCGTCACCACGCTGAAGCCGGGCGACCATGTCATCCCGCTCTACACGCCCGAGTGCCGGGAGTGCGAGTACTGCCTCTCGCGCAAGACCAACCTCTGCCAGAAGATCCGCCTGACCCAGGGGCGGGGCGTGATGCCCGACGGCACCAGCCGCTTCAGCCACAAGGGCAAGCCGCTCTACCATTACATGGGCACCTCCACCTTCGCGAACCACATCGTGGTGCCGGAGATCGCGCTCGCGAAGATCCGCGGCGACGCGCCCTTCGACAAGGTCTGCTACATCGGCTGCGGCGTCACCACCGGCATCGGCGCGGTGATCTGGACCGCCAAGGTGGAGACCGGCGCCCGCGTCGTGGTGTTCGGGTTGGGCGGCATCGGCCTCAACGTCATCCAGGGCGCGCGCATGGTCGGCGCGGCGCAGATCGTCGGCGTCGACGTCAACCCCGGCAAGCGGGCGCTGGCGACCAAGTTCGGCATGACCGACTTCGTCAACCCGAAGGAGGTGCAGGGCGACATCGTCGCGCACCTCGTCGAGCTGACCGGCGGCGGCGCCGACTACAGCTTCGACTGCACCGGCAACGTGAAGGTCATGCGCCAGGCGCTGGAATGCGCCCACAAGGGCTGGGGCCAGAGTATCATCATCGGCGTTGCCGCGGCGGGCGAGGAGATCATGACCCGGCCTTTCCAGCTCGTCACCGGCCGGGTGTGGAAGGGCACCGCCTTCGGCGGTGCGCGCGGCCGCACCGACGTGCCGAAGATCGTCGACTGGTACATGGACGGACGGGTCAACATCGACGACCTGATCACCCAAAAGCTGCCGCTGGAGCGCATCAACGAGGGCTTCGATCTGATGCACGAGGGCAAGTCGATCCGCTCG
>JADZBA010000092.1 GCA_020852355.1 Alphaproteobacteria bacterium | reverse complement strand
GCTCGCCCGAGAACGAGGAGACGGCAATGCACGACCCGCGATCCCTCCCCTTCGTCGCCGTCGGCGCCCTCGCGCTGCTCGCCGCCTGCGCCACCCCCGCGCCGAGCGGCGATCTCGCCGGCGAGGGTGCGATGCCGCTCGATGCGGCGACCCAGGCCGCGCGCTACCGCACGCCGGGCAACGTGCCGGCGCATTCGGGCGTGCCGAGCGGCGTCGTCACGATCCGCTTCGCGGCCGCGGTCGGTGACGCCGCCTTCCAGTGCGGCAGCTCCTACGGCGGCATCGGCATCACCGGCTCGACCGTCCTGCCGGCCGACTTCCGCTTCTTCGTCTCCGACGTCGCGCTGATCGACGAGGCCGGCCGCGCGCTTCCCCTCGCCCTCGCCCAGGACGGCCGCTGGCAGTACCGCAACGTGGCGCTGCTCGATTTCGAGGACGGCAGTGGCCCTTGCGCGGGCGGCACGATCGAGATGCGCCAGATCGTCGTCGGTGAACTGCCGCCCGGACGCTACCGTGGTCTCGCCTTCACCCTCGGCGTGCCGCCCGACCTCAATGTCGGCAGTCCCGGCCTCGCTGCCGCGCCCTTGAACGATCCGGCCCTGGCGTGGCCGGCGCCGGGCGGCTTCCGCTTCCTCAAGATCGACATGGCGACGACCGGGCAGCCGCTCGGCCCCTACGCACCGCCGCTCGTCGGGCTGCGGCCGGCGCCGCTGCCCTACCCCGCCACGGCCCCGGCCCTCGTCGCGGGGCCGGGCGTGCCGGCCTATCCCGCGGGACCGTACGGCTTCCCGGTCCATATCGGCGGCGCCGCGTGCACCGGCTACACACCCTCGCCCTACTATCCGCCGGCCCCGGGCTGCGCCTTTCCGACGCGCCTGCGCGTCACCTTCCCGGACTTCGATCCGTCGCGCGACGTCGTCGTGGCCGACCTGCGCGGCCTGCTCGTCTCGACCAACGTCGACGCCAACATGCCGGGCACGCCGGCCGGCTGCCAGTCGACGCCGGGCGACCCGGACTGCGCGGGTATCGCGGCACAGCTCGCCATCGCCTATCCCGGCACGGGGGCTCCGGTGCAGTCCTTCTTCCGCCGGGTCCCGTCGCCCTGAGGGAAGTCGGTTTCAGCCGGCGACGTGGACGATGCGCAGGCCCGGCAGCGCCCAGGCGCCGTGGCCCATGTCGCGGGCCATCATGGCCAGCCCCTCGGTCTCGATATAGCCGCGGTAGGGCGCCGGCGGGAAGCACAGGCCCTCGCGGTGCAGATCGGCCCGTACGAGCAGCGCGGTGCCGCCGACCGAATCGATCGCCACCGGCCCGTCGCCGGCGAACGCGTCGAGATATGTCCGGCCGGCACCGCGCGGCGGCTGGTAGAGCCCGTCCAGCATGTGGCTCGGGTCCTCCGCCGCGCCCTTCGCCGGATCGAAGCGGAAAGTGTTGATGTCGAACGTCCGGCCGTCCGGCCGGACGCAGTGCGGCACGACGATGTCCTTGCCGGCCGCCAGCAGGCGAAGCAGCAGGTCGGGCGGATAGTCCTGCAGGTCGGCGTCGAGCCACAGCACCCATTCCTCGTCGCTCAGGGACAGCGACAGCAGCCGATTGCGCGCCCGGGCGATGATCGAGCGTCTGCGGCGCTGCACGGCGGGAAGCCAGCGCGGACCCTCCAGGCGAAAGCCGAAGTCGTGGCGGTGCAGGAGCGCGCGGCGATGGCGCGCCTCGAGCTCCGGCAGACGGGCGGCGAGCGCGGCATGCGTGCCGTCGCCGCTGTCGCTCTCGAGAAACGCGACGGAGAGGCGACGCGGGTCGTAGTCGAGCCGCTTCAGCAGGGTGAGGTAGCGCTCGACGTGCCGGTGCGCCTCCTTGATCGGGGTGGCGATCAGCACCGTCGGCACGTCGCCGCAGTGGCCGGTCGCCGCCGATCGCCCGGCCGGCGCGGCCTGCCCGGCCGCGGCGAGCACGGCCAGACGCTCGGCCATGCGCGCGCCGATCGCCGCCGGCGACAGCAGGGCCGCCACGTGCCCGGCGGCGGCGGCGCCGACGGCGGTCGCCTCCCCGGGACGGGCGACCACATGCCGCATCCGGGCGGCGGCGTGGTCGAGGTCGGGCTCGGCCCAGACCGTGCCGGCCGGGAACGGCCCCACCGCGCTCTCGGTGGCGACGAGCCGGTATCCGACGGGATAGGCCGTCGCGCTCGACATGAACTCCATGTTGCCCGAGTAGCCGGTGGCGATGACCGGCTTGCCCAGGCGCATCGCCTCGGCCAGCGTCAGGCCGAAACCTTCCGCGCGGTGCAGGGACACGTAGCAGTCGCACGCCGCCATCAACCCCTGCAGCGTCGCGTCGTCGTAGCGCGCATCGATGATGCGGATGTCGTCGCGTCCGCCGGCCGCGGTGCGCAGCAGCGCCCGCGCCTCGTCGCCCAGCCCCTTCGTCTTGATGACGAGGCATACGCCGGGGTCGGGGACGGGGAAGGCGCGGCGGTAGGCGGCGATGGCGCCCTGCGGATTCTTGCGCGCGACCTGGCTCGGCCCGTCGAACACGAACAGAAAGATGAAGGCGTCCGCGGGAAGGGCGAAGTCCGCGCGGCCACCGGTGGGCGGAGCCGGCGCCAGGGCGTGCGGGACGACCACGACCGGCATCGGCACGTGCTCGGCGACGGCGCCGGCGATGAAGCCGCTCGGGACCCAGATCTCGTCCACCAGGGACGTCGCGAGGCGCCAGGCGGGCGGCGGCGCGCCCGCGCCCTCCCAGGGCCACAGGCCGACCCTGATTCCGCAAGTCCCCGCCGCCGGCAGCACGATCGATCCGCGCATCAATCCATTGAGCAGGATGGCCGGCATGGCCTGGAGCACGGTGACCGCCGGCGCGCAGGGCGTGGCCGGCGGTGCCGCGGTCTCCTCCGGCTCCGGAGAGAACGGGACATCCACGGAGGCGACGGAGAAGCCCGCTTCGGACAGGGCCGCAGCGGTGCCGCGCGCCGCAATTCCGACGCCGGAATCGGTCGCGTGGTGGCCATAGACCAGCGCCGCCGGCGCCGCGTGCGCCGCGGGCCGCGGCATCCGGACCGGCGATCGCGGCCGCTCGAGCAGGCCGGCGGCGTGCAGCAGCGCCAGTCGCCGGCGGATGCGGCGCCCGATCGCCGCTGGCGACAGCAGCTCGCGGATCCGTCGCGCGGCCTCGGCGCCCGTCGCGGCGGCGGCGTCTCGTCCGGCGGCGACCCGGCGCATCGCCTGTGCGGCGTGGCGCAGGTCGGGCTCCGCCGATGGCGATGCGCCGGCCCCGCCGGCCGTCGTGCGGACGAGATAGGCGCAGGCGGACGACATGTAGTCCATGTTGCCCGAATGGGCCGTCGCGACGACCGGCTTGCCGAGGGCCATCGCCGTCGCGGCGGCGCGGCCGAAGCCCACGGCGCGATGCAGCGACAGATAGCAGCCGCAGGCGGCGATCAGCGTGCCGCGGTCGGCCACGCCGGGCAGGAGCAGGACGTCCGGGCGGCCCGCGGCGAGGTGCCGCACCGTGCGCGGCGGCCGGTCGTCGATCGCCGCTCCGGCGAGCGCCAGGACGATGCCCGGCGCCGGCGCCGGCCAGGCCAGCCGATAGGCGGCGAGGGCGTGCTCGGCGGTGCCGTCGTCGTCGACGATCGCCAGGAAGACGAAGGCGTCGCGCGGCATTGCGGGCGCGCTGCCCCCGGCCGCTGCCGGCGGCGGCGCCATCGCGGGGGGCAGCGCGATGACGGGAAGCGGCAGGCCGGCGGCGATCGCCGTCGCGGCGAAGCGGCTGGGCACCCAGATCTCGTCGACCGGCGGCTCTGCCCGCCATGCGGCCGGCACGGCCATGCCCGGCTCCCAGCTCCAGAAGCCGATGGCGAAGGTCCGCGGCCGGATCGACGCCGTCGGCGGGTCCCGGATCTCGACGAGGGTGACGGCGGGACCCGTCGCGCCGGCCCCGCCGGCGGCACCTTCCGTGGCCATCGGCAGGCCCGAAGCGGCGAGGGCGGCAGCCATGCCGCGCGCGGCGGGGTCCTCGGACGCGGCCGCGATCAGGCGGACGACAGGCGGCGGGGCGGCGGTCGCAGGCGGCAAGGTCGCAGGTTCTCCCGTCACCGTGGACGAGAGTGATAGATAGCGAGAATCCCGCCGCTGGCGCTACCGTCGGCCGAACAGGCGCTCGATGTCGGCCCGCTTCAGCTCGACATAGGTCGGCCGGCCGTGGTTGCACTGGCCGCTGTTCGGGGTCGCCTCCATCTGGCGCAGCAGCGCGTTCATCTCCTCGCCGCTGAGCCGCCGACCGGCGCGGACGCTGCCGTGGCAGGCCATGGTGCCGCTCACGGCATCGAGCCGCTCCTTCAGCGAGAAGGCCTGGCCCAGCTCGGCCAGCTCGTCGGCGAGGTCGCGGACGAGGCCCTTGGCGTCGACCTCCCCCAGCAGCGCCGGCACCTCGCGCACGACGACGGCGCCCGGGCCGAATCCTTCGACGACCAGACCGAGCTCGGCGAGCTCGCCGGCGCGCGCCACCAGCCGCTCGACCGCCGCCGCCTCCAGCTCGACCACTTCGGGCAGCAGCAGCGCCTGGCGGCGGATGCCCGTGTCGGCGAGCGCCGCCTTCATCCGCTCGTGGACGAGCCGTTCATGGGCCGCATGCTGGTCGACCAGCACCAGCCCGTCCGCGGTCTCGGCGACGATGTAGGTGCCGAAGAGCTGGCCGCGGGCGGCACCCAGCGGGCCCTCGCCGCCGGGCACCGGGGGCAGCGACGGCGGCACCGGCGCCGCGGGGGGCAGCGCCAGGCCGAGCCCGGGCTCCGGCGGTGCATGATACCGGGCGACCGCTTCCGCCAGCCCGCGCGACACGCCCGGGCCGGAGAATCCACCGGCGGGGAAGCCGCCCGCCGGTGCCGTGCCCGGCCGGAAGGCGCCGAGGGCCGCGTCGGAGACGGTGGTGCTGGCGCGGTGCCCGGCTGCCGCCAGCGCGTGCTTCAGGGCACCGACGACGAGGCCGCGGACGAGGCCGGTGTCGCGGAACCGGACCTCGGTCTTGGCGGGATGCACGTTGACGTCGACGGCGTCCGGCGGCACGTCGAGGAAGAGGGCGACCGCGGGATGGCGGTCGCGCGCCAGGACGTCGGCATAGGCGCCCCGCACCGCCCCGAACAGCAGCTTGTCGCGCACCGGACGGCCGTTGACGAAGAGGTACTGCTCGGCGGTCGTCGCGCGATGATAGGTGGGCAGCCCCGCATAGCCGGTGAGCTGCAGGCCCTCGCGGCTCGCCGCCACCGCGACCGCGTTCTCGCGGAAAGCCTGACCCAGGACTTGGCCCAGCCGGACGAGCCGCGCCGCCGCCGCATCGAGCGTCGGCGCCTCGCCCGCGTAGCGCAGGATCGCGCGGCCGTCCTCCAGCACCGTGAACGCGACGCGGGGATTGGCCATCGCGAGGCGCCGCACCGTGTCCACGGCGTGGTCGCGCTCGGTGCGCGCCGACTTGAGGAACTTGAGCCGCGCCGGCGTGGCGAAGAACAGGTCGCGGACCTCGACCCGCGTTCCCGGCGGATGGGCGGCCGGCTGCGGCGCGGTCTTGGTGCCGCCCTCGACGTCGATGCGCCAGGCGGCGTCGCCGCTGCGCGTCCGGCTGGTGATGGCGAGCCGGGCGACCGCGCCGATCGACGGCAGCGCCTCGCCGCGGAAGCCCAGCGTCGCGACGCGCTCCAGATCGTCGTCCGGGAGCTTCGAGGTGGCGTGCCGCTCCACCGCCAGCGCGAGATCGTCGGCGCCCATGCCGAAGCCGTCGTCGAGGACGACGATGAGCGACAGTCCGCCATCGCCCAGCGTCACCGTCACCTGGCCGGCGCCGGCATCGAGCGCGTTCTCCACCAGCTCCTTGACCGCCGCGGCCGGCCGCTCGATCACCTCGCCCGCCGCGATGCGGTTGACGACGACCGGCGGCAGCAGGCGGACGATCATGGCGGCTCGGTCAACGCGCGCCGAGATACTCGCGGGCCAGCCGCTTGCCTTCCTCGACGGCCGGCTGGTCGAAGGCGTCGATGCCCAGCAGGTCGGCGGCCAGGATGGTCTCCAGCATGAAATGCATGAAGAGCGCGCCCAGCGTCCGCTCGTCCAGGCGGTCGAGGGCGAACACCCGCACCGGGCGGCCGTTGCCCGCCAGCGTCGCGGCGGTCGCCCGCTGCTCGGCGTCCAGCAGGTCGCCCATGCGCCGGCCCTTCAGGTAGCCCAGCGCCGGGTCGCGGGCGTCGGTCGCCGGGACGCGGTCGCCCTTGCCGGCGACCGCCAGCGTCACCAGCGTGAAGAGCTTGTCGGCCGGCCCGGCGAGGTAGAGCTGGAGCTGGCTGTGCTGGTCGACGGTGCCCATCGCGCGCACCGGCGTCGTGCCGTGCCCGTCCTTGCCCAGGCTCTCGGCCCAGAGCTGCCGGAACCACAGCCCGAAATGGGCGAGCCGGTCGGCGTAGGGCATCAGCACCGTGGTGGGTCGCCCGGCCTCGGCGTGGGCGAGGTTGAGGGCGGCCCCCACCAGCGGCGCGCAGGCGGCCGGCGTGGCCGCCTCCAGCGCCGCGTCGAGCACCAGCTTCGCCCCGGCGCGCACCTTGCCGGCGTCGAGCCCGGCGACGAGAGCCGGCAGCAGGCCGACCAGCGACAGCACCGAGTACCGCCCGCCGATGCCCGGATCATGGTCGACGACGGTGGCGCCGCGGCGGGTGGCGAGGCGGCGCAGCGGATTGTCCGCGGGCTCGGTGATGGCGACCAGCCGGTCGGCGACCCCCATCGCGCCGACCGCCTTCTCCAGGCGGGGCAGCAGGGTCAGGAGCTGCATCAGCGTCTCGGCGGTGCCGCCGGACTTCGAGATCGCCAGGATGCGGGTGCGGCGGAAATCGATCCGCTCGGCCAGCGCGGCGAACGTGGCCGGGTCGATGTTGTCGAGGAAATGGATCCGCGGCGTGCCCTTGGGCGGGCCGAAGCCCTGGTCGGCCAGCGCATACAGCGTCTGGCCGCCGAGGCTGGAGCCGCCGGTGCCCAGGACCAGCAGGTCGGCCGTCTTCTGGCGCATCCGCTGGGCGAGCGTCGCCAGCGCCGGCAGGTCGTCGCGCCGGCCCGGCAGGCGCAGCAGCGGCAGCGTGCCGTCGGCGTGGCGCGCGCGCAGGCGCTCCAGCGCGCCGTCGGCGGCGGCGAGCCGCGCGGCGAAGGCCTTGCCGTCGATGCCGCCCTTGCCGACGAAGCAGGCGGAGTCGTCGATCGCGAACGGGGGCGCAGCGCTCATGGGCGGGAACTCACTGCGGATCCGGCGGCGGCCGGGTGGGGTTCAGGCTCTCGGGCTCGCCGACGACGACGAAGAGCAGCTTCGTCGGGTCGAGCAGCCGTGCCGCGACGCGCCTGGCCTCGGCCGGAGTGACGCGGCGGAAGCGCTCGGCCCGCTTCTCCATGTAGTCGATGCCGAGGCCGTCGCGCTGGATGGCGACCAGGAAGGACGCGATGCGGCTCGTCGAGTCGAGATTGAGGGGGAAGGAGTCGACGACGGCGACCTTGGCGTCGGCCAGCTCGTCCTCGGTCGGCCCCTCGGCCGCCATACGGCCCAGCTCTTGGCGGACGAGCGCGATCGACTGCGCGACCGCACCGTTGGCGGTGGCGACGTTGCCCTGGAGGATCGCGGTCGATTCCAGGGTGCCCAGCCCGGTCGACACCGAATAGGCGAGGCCGCCGCGCTCGCGCACCTCGCGCATCAGGCGGGCGCTGAAGCCGCCGCCGCCCAGCACGTAGTTGACGAGATGCGCGGCTTCGTAGTCGGGATCCTGGCGCCGGAGGCCGGGGGCCCCGAAGACCACCACGCTCTGGCTCTGGCGGCGGCGGACGACGACCACGTCGCCGGCGCCCGCGGCGACGACGTCGGGCACGGGACGCAGCGCGGCCTTGGCCGGCACGCCGGCCAGCAGCGCATCGAGCAGCGGCCCCAGCGTCGCCGCGTCGATGTCGCCGACGACGCCGATCTTGAGCGTGTCGCGGGCGACCTGGGCGCGCCACGCCGCGCGCAGGTCGTCCGCCCCGATCGCCTTCACCGATGCGGCGGTGCCGGCGGCGGGCCGCCCGTAGGCATGGTTCGGGAACGCGACCCGCCACCAGACGTCGCGCGCGATCTCGCCCGGCGACGTCTGGGCGCGCGCCAGGCCGGAGAGCTGGCGCTCGCGCGCCCGATCGATCGCGTCGGCGTCGAAGCGCGGCGCGGCCAGGGCCTCGCGCAGCAGCGCCAGCGAATCGCCGCGATAGCGGGTCAGCGTGCGGAAGGAGACCTCGACGGAATCGCGCCCCGCCGAGACCGAGAGGCTGGTCGCGAGATCCTCCAGTCGGGCACGGAACGCCTCGGCATCGAGCTCGCCCGCACCCTCGGTCATGACCTGCGCCATCAGGTCGGCAGTGCCTTCCTTGCCCGGCGCGTCCTGCGCGTCGCCGCCGCGGAAGCTCATGGACACGGCGAGGATCGGCAGCGAGCGGTCGCTCAGCAGCCACGCTTCGATGCCGCCGGGGCTGACGACGCGCTCGACCGCGGCACGTGCCGGCGCCGCGACCGCGGCCGCCGCGAGGCAGAGGAAGGCGAGCCAGAGCAGGGCGAGGACCGCCCCCGTGGGACGGGCGAGCGGACGGAGCATGCTCAGGACCCCTTGCCGCCCTTGGGCAGGAGCACGCTGGTGATCGCGTTCTCCTCGCGGAAGATGAAGCGGGCCGCGGCGTTGACCGCGGCGACGTCGACGGCACCGATGCGCTGCGGCCAGGCGTCGACCTCCTCGACGGGCAGGCCGATGGCCAGCGTGCTGCCGACGATGCGGGCCGGACCCGACAGGCTGTCCTTGGCGTAGATCGTCGAATCCTGGATGCGCCGCACGGCGCGCGCGACCTCGGCCTCGCTGACGCCGTCCTTGCGCACCCGCTCGATCTCGGCGCCCAGCGCCGCCTCGACCGCCGCGGGCGGCACATCCTGGCGCGGCGTGGCGAAGACGTTGAAGGTCGCCGGTCCGATCTGCGCGGAATCGTAGCCCGCGCCGGCCGACACGGCGAGGCTGTGATCCAGCACCAGGGCGCGGTTGAGCCGGCTGGAGACGCCGCTGCCCATGATCGTCGCCAGCACCTCCAGCGGGTAGGCGTGCTCCGTCTCGCCGGTGATGATGCTGGGCGCCATGTAGGCGCGGCTGACATAGGGCTGGCGAACGCGGTCGCTGGTCATCTCCAGTCGCGTCTCCGAGACCCGCGGCGGCTCGCTGTTGACCTTCCGCGGCGGCACCGGCCGGGCGGCGATGCGGCCGTAGGTACGCTCGGCGATCGGCCGGGCGGTCGCCATCGTCACCGCGCCGCCGACCACGACGATGGCGTTGTTCGGGGCATACCAGCGCTCGTAGAAGGCGCGCGCGTCGGCATAGCCGAGGCCGCGAATCTCATGCTCCCAGCCGATCACCGGGAGGCGATAGGGATGGTTGAGGAAGAAGGCCGCGCGGGTCTGCTCGCGCAGCAGGGCCGCCGGGCTGTTGTCGGTGCGCGAGAAGCGCTCCTCCAGCACGACCCGGCGCTCGGATTCGAGCTGCGGCTCGGTGAAGGCGAGATTGGCCATGCGGTCGGCCTCCATCTCCATCACCAGCGGCAGCTTCTCCGCCGGCACGAGCTGGTAGTAGCCGGTGTAGTCGTAGGTGGTGAAGGCGTTGTCGCGACCGCCGTTGCGGGCGATGACGCGCGAGTAGGCGCCGTCGGGCACCGTCGGCGTCCCCTTGAACATGAGATGCTCGAGGAAATGCGCGATCCCCGACTTGCCCGAGGGCTCGTCGATCGATCCCGCCTTGTAGAAGACGAAGTGGGCGACCGCCGGCATCCGCGGATTGGCGACGACGACCAGGGTCAGGCCATTGTCGAGGCGCACCATCTCGGGGGCGAGCCTGCCCTCGTCGGCCGCCTTCGCGGGCGCCGACAGCAGCGTCGCCGTCACCAACGCCGCGCCCAACAGACCTCTCATGCACGTACCTCCGCAGCCGGCCGCGGGAAGCGGCGCGCGATCCACCTGCGGCGCCGGAGGCCGGCTCCGCCCGTCAGAATACCCCTTCGAGCAGGCCGCGGCGGCGGCGGCGGATCACCGGCGTCTCGCCCTCGGTGACCGGGCGGCCCAGCGCCTGGTTCTCGCGGATGCGCTGCGCCTCCTTGTCGGGGTCGACGACGACGCCGGGCGGCGGCGCCTCGCGCCAGAAGGCGAGGCGCTCGACGAAGCCGCGGTCGGGCTGCTCGACCTTGGTGCCTTCGCGGGCGAGCACCTCGCGGATGTTGGGATCGGCGCGGTCGGCGCCGGCCTGGCGGAGCAGCGCCGCCTCGCCGCCGCTGGCGCCGGGGGAGAGCTCGCGCGTCGCGGCGCCGGGAGTCGGCTCGGCGCGGAACACGGTCTGGCGGGCCCGCTCGACCACCGGGGTCTCCTGCGGCCGCGGTGCGCCCGGCTGCGGCGGGCGCAGCGCGTATTCCGGCGGCATGCTGAGCGGCGGGCGGGAGACGATGCGGAATTCGTCGGGCGGCGACTTGTCGAGGCCGAGCTGCTGGCGGATGCCGCCGATGTTGCCGCACGCCGACAACAGCGTGCCTGCCAGCGCCACGGCCACGAAACGCGCGCCGGCCGCGCGCACGCGTCTTCTCGCTTCCACTCTCATCATCGCCCTATCTATGCCCTTCGCGACGACCGAACAACCCGTCGATCAACAACGCGGCGACGCCCACGGATATGCCGGCGTCGGCGATGTTGAAGGCCGGCCAATGATAGCCCATCGCGTGGAAATCCAGGAAATCGAACACCGCTCCGAAGCGCACCCGGTCCACGACGTTGCCGAGCGCACCGCCGATGATCAGCCCCAGCGCCGCCGCGACCAGCCCGTGGCGCGCCCGGACGAGCCAGAACGAGAGCCCGACGGCGACCGCGAGGGCGATCGCCGCCAGCCCCCAGCGGGTGATCGCCGCATCGGCCTGGAACAGCCCGAAGCTGACGCCGCGGTTCCACACGACGACGAGATTGAAGAAGTCCGTCACGGGTTCGACGCGCCCGCGGCCGAGCGGTGCCTGGACGGCGAGATAGTCGATCGCCCACGCCTTCGTCGCCTGGTCCGCCGCGAGGACGGCCGCGGCCAGGGCGAAGCCGCGACCTCCCCGCCTCATGCCGCGCGGCTCTCGGGCGGGAGCTGCGCCACCGCGTCGGCACAGCGCAGGCAGAGCTCCTCGCGGCCGGCGACGGTGCCGACCTCGGGCAGGATGCGCCAGCAGCGCTGGCACTTGTCGCCTTCGGCCAGTCGCGGCACGATCGCGACGCCGGCCACGTCTTCCAGCGCGAACGCCTGGGCCAGCGGCTCGCCGACGACGATCTCGGCAGCCGAGGTGATGGCGATCTCGGCCAGCGACAGCCCGTCGAAGGCGGCGGCCTGTGCCGGCGTGACATGGACGACGGGGGCCGCCTGCAGGCTGGCGCCGATGCGGCGCTGCGCGCGCTCCAGCTCCAGCGCGCCGGTCACGACGCGGCGCACGTCGCGCACCGTCGCCCATTTCTCGGCCAGCGCGTCGTCGCGCCACGACGACGGGATTTCCGGGAACAGGCGGAGATGGACGCTGACGTCCGGCGCGCTGCCGTTGCGGGCCAGCCACGCCTCCTCGGCGGTGAAGCACAGGATCGGCGCCAACCACGCCGTCAGGCTGTCGAACAGCCGGTCCAGCACGGTGCGGCACGCCCGCCGACGCAGGGAGTCGGGCCGGTCGCAGTAGAGCGAGTCCTTGCGGATGTCGAAGTAGAAGGCCGAAAGGTCGACCGCGCAGAAATTGTGCAGCGCGGTGAAGATCGCATGGAAGGCGAAGTCGGCGCAGGACTGGCGCACCGTGCGGTCCAGCTCCGCCAGACGGTGCAGCACCCAGCGCTCCAGCTCGGGCATCGCTGCCGGCTCGACCCGCTCCGCCTCGCTGAAGCCGTCCAGCGCGCCCAGCAGGTAGCGCAGCGTGTTGCGCAGCCGGCGATACATCTCGGACTGGTGCTTCAGGATCTCCGGGCCGATCCTGAGGTCCTCGGAATAGTCGGCGCTCACCACCCACAGGCGCAGGATGTCGGCGCCGAACGCGTCGATCACCTCCTGCGGGGCGGTGACGTTGCCGAGCGACTTCGACATCTTGCGGCCTTCCTCGTCCATGACGAAGCCGTGCGTCAGCACCGCCTCGTAGGGCGCCCGCCCGCGCGTGCCGCAGGATTCGAGCAGCGAGGAATGGAACCAGCCGCGATGCTGGTCGGAGCCTTCCAGGTAGAGCGAGGCCGGCCAGCGCAGGTCGTTGCGCGGCTCCAGCACGAAGGCGTGGGTCGAGCCGGAGTCGAACCAGACGTCGACGATGTCGGTCACCTGCTCGTAGTCGCCGGGGTCGCGGCCCTCGCCCAGGAAGCGCTCGGGCGGGCTCGCGTACCAGGCGTCCGCACCCTCGGCCGCGAAGGCGTCGGCGATGCGGTCGACGACGGCCTGGTCGCGCAGCGGCTCGCCGGTCCTGCGGTCGACGAAGACCGCGATCGGCACGCCCCAGGCGCGCTGGCGCGAGATGCACCAGTCGGGGCGCGTCTCGATCATGCCGCGCAGGCGGTTGCGCCCCTGCGGCGGCACGAAGCGCGTCTCGTCGATGGCCGCCAGCGCGGTGTCGCGCAGGCCGTTGGTCGCCATCGAGATGAACCATTGCGGCGTGTTGCGGAAGATCAGCGGCGCCTTCGACCGCCAGGAATGCGGGTAGGAGTGGACCAGCGTGCCCTTGGCGAGCAGCGCGCCCGCCGCCGCCATCGCCGCGGCGACGGCCGGGTCGGCGTCGCCCTTCTTGCCGGCGGGGGTCAGCACGCGCTTGCCCGCGAACAGCGGCACGTGCGGGTAGTAGCTGCCGTCCTCGGACACCGTCTGCGGCGCGGTGATGCCGTGGGCGAGGCCGAGCTCGTAGTCGTCGGCGCCGTGGCCGGGAGCGATGTGGACGAGGCCGGTGCCCTGGTCGGTGGTGACGAAGCCGCCGGGCAGCATCGGCACGGCGAACTCGTAGCCCTGGCCGGCCAGCGGATGGCGGCAGACGGTGCCGGCCAGCGCCTCGCCCTTCAGGCGGGCGAGGATGCGGTGGTCGGCGATGGCGGCGGCCCCGATGACGGCCGGCACCAGGGCGGCGGCGATCAGCAGGCGCTCGCCCGGTCTCGCCAGGCTGCCCTCGCCGACCGCGGCGACCTCAAGCACGACGTAGTCGATGTCGGCGCCGTAGGCGATGGCGCGGTTGCCGGGCAGCGTCCAGGGCGTGGTCGTCCAGATGACGGCCGCGGCCCTCGCCAGCTCCGGCAGCGACGGGCTCTCGATCGGGAAGCGGACATGCACCGTGTTCGACGTGTGGTCGTGGTACTCGACCTCCGCCTCGGCCAGCGCCGTCTTCTCGACGACCGACCACATCACCGGCTTGGCGCCCTTGAAGAGGCCGCCGTTCATCAGGAACTTGCCGATCTCGCGGACGATCTGCGCCTCGGCCGCGAAGGCCATGGTCGTGTAGGGTCGCTCCCAGTCGCCCTCGACGCCGAGGCGGCGGAACTCCTCGCGCTGCACGCCGATCCAATGCTCGGCGAACTCGCGGCACTCCCGGCGGAACTCGACGATCGGTACGGCGTCCTTGTCGCGGCCGGCCGCCCGGTACTTCTCCTCGATCTTCCATTCGATGGGCAGGCCATGGCAGTCCCAGCCCGGGACATAGTGGGCGTCCTTGCCCAGCATCTGCTGCGAGCGGTTGATGACGTCCTTCAGGATCTTGTTGAGCGCGTGCCCGATATGGAGGTTGCCGTTGGCGTAGGGGGGCCCATCGTGGAGGATGAACTTCTCCCGCCCGTCCGCCTGGCTGCGCAGCCGCTCGAACAGGCCGATCTCCTGCCAGCGCGCCAGCAGCCTGGGCTCCAGCGCCGGCAGGCCGGCCCGCATGGGAAAGCCGGTCTGCGGCAGGAAGACGGTCGCCTTGTAGTCCTTCGCCATCGGATCCTCTGCGGGCGCGCCGTGCGTGCTCAGCCGGCCGGCGCCGCGGCGACCGGGGTGGCCAGCAGGACGCGGGCGCGCGCCGCATCCTCGGCGATCTGCGCCGTGAGCGCGGCCAAACCATCAAATTTGCGCTCGCCGCGCAAGTATTCGCGCAATCCGACGCGCAGATGCCGACCGTAGAGGTCGCCCTGGAAGTCGAAGAGATGCACCTCCAGCCACAGCGACGTGCCGTCGACGGTCGGCCGCCGCCCGAAATTGGCGACCCCCGTCCACAGCCGCGCGTCCGGTTCGTCGAGCCTCGCCTCGACCGCGTAGACGCCGACCGCCGGGCGCAGGCCGTCGCCGAGGGCGATGTTGGCGGTGGGAAATCCGATGGTGCGGCCCCGGCGATGGCCGGTCTCGACCCGTCCCTCGACCTCCCAGGGCCGGCCGAGCAGCCGCGCGGCCTCGGCCGGCCGTCCCTCGGTCAGCAGCGCGCGGATGCGGCTGGACGAGATCGGGCCGGCCGCGTCGCAGACCGGCTCCGCCGTCGACACGCCGAAGCCCAGCTCCCGCCCGCGTGCGGCCAGCAGCGCCATGGTGCCGCCGCGGCGATGGCCGAAGGCGAAGTCCCGGCCGGCGACGACATGGCGGACGCCGAAGCCGCCGACCAGCACGTCGGCGATGAAGCTGTCGGCCGAGCGCTCGCTGAAGGCGCGGTCGAAGGCCAGCGCGTAGACGACATCGAGGCCGAGCGCCTCCATCAGCCGTGTCTTGATGCGGAACGGCGTCAGGCGGAAGGGCGGATCGTCGGGCCGGAAGAGCTGGCGCGGGTGGGGCTCGAAGGTCAGCACCCCGGCGGGTGCCCCCAGGGCGCGGGCGTGCTCGCGCGCTGCGGCGATCACCGCCTGGTGGCCGCGGTGGACGCCGTCGAAGTTGCCGAGCGCCACCACCGCCCCCAGGCGCGCGGCGGGCTCGTCCCAATGCCGAATGATACGCATCGCCCGTCGGCGCCCTTCGACCCGGAAACGGTCGCCTACCTTAGTGGCGACGCGCCCCGGCGCAAGGTCGGCGCCTCAGCCCTGCGTCACACGATCCGCGAGGGGACCATGAGGATCGCCTCGCCGTCGACGACGATGCGGTCGCCGACGCTGCACACCGCCTGCATGACCACGCGCTTCTTCTCCGGCACGATCTCGGCGACGGTGACGCGCGCCTCGACCGTGTCGCCGGCGCGCACCGGCGCCTTGAAGCGCAGGTTCTGGCTGACATAGACCGCGCCCGGGCCGGGCAGGCGGGTGCCGAACACGGCGGAGATCAGGCTGGCGGTGAGGATGCCGTGGGCGATGCGCCCGCGGAACATCGTCCCCTTGGCGTAGACCTCGTTCATGTGCAAGGGGTTGGTGTCGCCCGAGACGCCGGCGAACAGCACGATGTCCGCCTCGGTGACGGTGCGCGCGATGCGCGCCGTCATGCCGACGGAGAGGTCCTCGAGATAGTAGCCGGCGAGGTCGTCGAGCCGGGCGCGTACGTCGTCCATGAACGGCCGATCCGAATGAGGCGCGCGATTGTGCGGCGCAAAACGACCGCGGACTATAGTGATCGCGGGTTTTTGCAGCAAGCGGCCTGCCTGCGGATTCCGCAGTTGCTCACGAAGGGGGCAGCGCGGGGCCGGTCCGCGGATCGATCGGGACGCGGTCCTGCAGCCCCAGCGCCTCCTCCAGCAGGGCCGCGCCCGACAGCAGGTCGGCCTCGCCGTAGGGCCGGCCGACCATCTGCAGGCCGACCGGTCGGCCGTCGGCCAGGAAGCCCGCGGGCAGCGACAGCGCCGCGCAGCGCGTCAGGCTGATCGCGTAGGTCATCGTCACCCAGTCGATGTAGTTGTCGAACGCGACGTCGCCGACCTTGCGCACCGATATGATGTCGACGTCGAAGGGCGGCACGATGACGGTCGGGGTCAGCAGCAGGTCGTAGACCTGGAAGAATCGCCCGATGCGGCCGAGCAGCGCCGAGCGCGCCCGGATCGCCCGGCCGATGGTGTCGCAGTCGAGCTGCATGCCCTTCTCGATGTTCCAAACGACGTCGGGCTTCAGCTGGGCGCGATGCGTCCTCAGCAGCTCGGCCTTGTCGGTGACGAAGAAGAGCGCGCGCAGCGTCTGGAAGATCTCCTGGGCGTCGCGCAGGTCGGGGGCGGCGAGGTCGACCGGAATGCCCATCGCCTCGAACCGGCGGGCGGCGCGCTCGGCGACGGCCGCGACCTCGGGATGCACCGGTAGGAAGCCGAGGTCGGGCGAATAGGCGATGCGCACCGGCCGGCGGGGGCGCGCCACGGCGTCCTGGAACGGCCGGGCCGGGGGCGGCACGGACAGCGGGTCCTCGGGATGCGGTCCCGACATGGCGTCCAGCATCAGCGCGACGTCGGCGACGTTGCGCGCCATCGGCCCCTCGATCGCCAGGTCGTCCTGCATGTTGAGGTTGGGGCCGCGTGCGACCCGCCCCGGCGACGGCCGCAGGCCGACGACCGAGCAGAAGCTCGCGGGCGTGCGCAGGCTGCCGCCGAGATCGGAGCCGCTGGCGAGCCAGATCTCGCCGGTCGCCAGCGCCACCGCCGACCCGCCGGACGAGCCGCTGCAGGTGAGGCTGGTGTTCCAGGGATTGCGTGTCTTGCCGAAGACCGGGTTGAAGGTGTTGGCGCCGGCGCCGAACTCCGGCGTGTTCGACTTCGCCAGCACGCTCGCACCGCGCCGCTCCAGCGTCTCGACGACGATGTCGGAGCGGCTGGGGACATGGTCGGCGAAGATCGGCGAGCCTTGGGTGGAGCGCACGCCGGCGACGTTCAGCAGGTCCTTGATGGCGACCGGCAGGCCGGCGAGCCATCCCGGGGCCGCCGGATCGGCGTCGCCCCGGCGGGGGAGCGCCACGGCCGATGCGCGCGCCCGCTCGGGGCACAGGGTGGGCAGCGCGTTCACCTGCGGCTCGACCGCCGCGATGCGGGCCAACGCCGCGTCGATCAGCTCGGCCGGCGAGACCTCGCGCGCCTTCAGGCGCCGCACCGCTTCGACGGCGGTCATGCGGGTGAGCTCGGAGAGGGACATGGGTGCAGGCTCCGCGGCAGGTGGGACGCGCAGTCGAGCAGCGCCGGGATGGTCCGTCAACGGGGGCCCGCCGCGTTGCCCGGCAGGGGGCCCCGTGCGAGATTGGCGACCGTGACGCACGTCGATGCACCCGGCCGGCGCGTCGATCTGGACGCCGCCGCGTCGGCGGCGCTGTCGACGCTGGCCGGTGGACCACCCCCGAAGAGCGCCGTCCCGGCGCTGACGCGATTGGTCGGCGACCTCCGCCGGGCGGGCCGGCTGGAGCATGGCCGCGCGCTCGCCGATGCGCTCGTGGCCGTCGTTCCCGACGAACCCGCCGCCTGGCTCGCCCGCTCCGAGGTGGCGCACCGCCAGGGGGATCTCGGCCTCGCCGTCGCGGACACCAGGGCGGCGATGGCGCGGGCGCGCAATGGTGGGGCCGGCGCGCCGCGGCTGGTCCAGCTTCTCTACGAGGCGGGCGATCTCGACGCCGCGATGGAGGAGGCGGAGGCCGCGCTGGCGGCGGACGCCGGCAACCTCGACATGCTGGCGCTGCTCGCCGACGTGCAGGACGCCGCCGGCCGCACCGAGGCGGCCGCGGCGACGGTGGCGCGCGCGCTCATCGCACGCGAGGCGCGCGGGTTCGGTTCGGCCCAGCTCCTGATGGCGTGCTTCCGCGCCGGCCGCCTCGATGCCGCCGCCCGCGACCTGCACCTGCGCTGGGCGCTCTCCGGGGCGCCGCCGCGGCCGTTCCCGCAACCCGCCTGGGACGGCACGCCCCGGCCGGGCGAGCGGCTGCTGGTGTGGGGCGAGCAGGGGCTGGGCGAGGAGATCTGGTCGACCGCGATGCTGGCGGAAGCGGCGGCGCGGGTCGGCGGCATCGTCCTCGAATGCTCGCCGCGCCTCGTCGCGCTGTTCGCCCGCTCGTTCCCGGGCGCGACGGTCGTCGCCCGCGGCGATCCGCCGGCCGCCGCCTGCGCGGCGGCCAGCGTGCAGGCGGCCGCGGTCGGGCTGCTGGCCGCGCTCCCGGCGAGCCCGACGACGCACACGCCCCATGTGGTGGCCGACCCAGCGGTGAGTGCCGGCCTGCGGGCCCGCTACCGGGCGCTGGGGGACGGTCCGATCGTCGGCGTCTCCTGGCGCAGCGCCAACCGCCGCGTGCCGCGCGCCAAGACGCTGGAGCTCACGGACTGGCGACCGATCCTCGACCGCTGGGCGGTCTTCGTCGACCTGCAGTACGGCGACACCGAGGAGGATCGCCGGGCCGCCGCCGCGGCGCTCGGCATCACGATCCATCGCGACCCCGCGGTCGATCCGCTGGGCGATCTCGACCTGCCGGCCGCCCAGGTGGCGGCGATGGACGCCGTGGTCAGCGTCAGCAACACCGCGGCCCATCTCGCCGGCGGCCTCGGCGTGCCCAGCATCGTCCTGCTGCCGCGCGGCCGCGGCCAGGTGTGGGCCTGGCTCGACGGCGTGCGGCCCTGGTATTCCGCCATGCGCCTCTGCCGCCAGCCGCGCGCCGGCGAATGGGCCCCGGCCGTGGCCGAGGCCGCCGCCGCGCTCGACCGCCTGCTGGCGGGCGGTCAGCCGATCGCACCCACCAGATAGAGGGCGAGCCCGGCCAGCGAGCAGGCGGTCAGCGTCCCCGCCATCCCTGCCTTCAGCCAGATCACGGCGGCGATCGCCGCCGCCGACAGCGTCAGCGCCCAGGGGTCGACGCTGCCCGGGACCGGCACGTCCATGGCGATGCCGAAGCCGCGCACCGTGCGGACCTCGGCGAAGATCGTGTGGATGGCGAACCAGGCCGCCAGGTTGAGGATGACGCCGACGACCGAGGCGGTGATCGCCGAGAGGGCGCCGTTGAGGGCGACGTTGTCCCGCAGGCGCTCGATCCAGGGGGCGCCGAGGAAGATCCACAGGAAGCACGGCATGAAGGTGACCCAGGTGGCGAGCAGCCCGCCGAGCGCGCCGGCCAGCATCGGCGGCAGCGTGCCGGGATCGCGGAACGCCGCCATGAACCCGACGAACTGCAGCACCATGATCAGCGGCCCGGGCGTGGTCTCCGCCATGCCGAGGCCGTCCAGCATCTCGCCGGGCCTGAGCCAGCCGTAGCCGTCGACCGCCTGCTGCGCGACATAGGCCAGGACCGCATAGGCGCCGCCGAACGTCACCACGGCCATCTGGGAAAAGAACACCGCGATCTGGCTGAACACGTCGCCGCTGCCCAGCGTCGCGAACAACAGGGCGACGGGAACGAGCCAGAGGGCGAGCCAGACGGCGGAGGCCGACAGGGTCTGCGCCGCCCCGGGTCGCGCATGGTCCGGCAGGGCCTCGCCGAGCAGGCTGGCGCCGTCGCCCCCGGCCTTGTCGCCGTGGCCGATCCTCGTCCTGAACGCCGGCAGTCCGGCACGCGCGCCGAGGAAGCCGAAGAGACCGGCGGTCGCCACGATCAGCGGGAACGGCACCGCGAAGGCGAATATCGCGACGAAGGCCATCGCCGCCAGCGCCACCATGACGGGACCCTTCAGCGCCCGCCTGCCGACGCGTACCACCGCCTGGAGCACGATCGCCAGGACGGCGGCCTTCAGCCCGAAGAAGATCGCCGCCACCACCCCGACGCTGCCGTAGGCGGCGTAGATCATGCTCAGCGCCATGATCGAGACCGCCCCGGGCAGGACGAAGAGCCCGCCGGCCATGATGCCGCCGGCGGTGCGGTGCATCAGCCAGCCGATATAGGTGGCGAGCTGCTGCGCCTCCGGGCCGGGCAGCAGCATGCAGTAGTTGAGCGCATGCAGGAACCGCCCCTCGGAAACCCACTTCTTCTCCTCGACGAGGATGCGGTGCATCACCGCGATCTGGCCGGCAGGGCCGCCGAAACTCAGCGCGGCGATGCGCAGCCAGACGCGGAAGGCCTCCCCCCAGGAGACGCCGTGCGCCGGCGCACGCGCGGCGATCGTGACGTCGACCATGGCGTCCTCCTCACGCCGCCATCTGCGGCGGCCAGTCGTGCGCCTCGCCCTGGAGCTGGCCGCACCAAGTGTAGAGCGCGTCATAGACGACCATGCCCTGCTCCAGCATGGCATGGTCGTCGGGGTAGAGCGCCGAGAGGCCGAGCGAGACCGCAAAGAGTCCGGCCGCCGGCGGCGCCAGGTCGAAACGCGAGGTATCGGCGCCGCGCACGACCAGGGCGAGGCGGTCCATCGCCGGGCCGCCCAGCCCGTAGTGTCGGACGAAGGCGTCGAACGAGCAGCGCTCGTCCTCGTGGCTGAACGCGACGTCGGGCACGTCGTAAGGGACTGCGCCGGTCTCGGAGGCGACGGCCGCCACCCGCGCCGCGGGCACGTAGAGGAAGCGCGCCTCGGAATCGACGAAGCGGCGGACCAGCCAGGGACAGGCGATGCGGTCGATCTTCGGCCGCTCGCGGGTCACCCACAGGGTGGACCGGGCGGGCTTGGCGGCGACCGGGCGGCCCTCGGCACGCCAGGCTTCGATGCCCCCCTCGAGGTATGCCGCATCGAAGCCGAGATCCGCCAGGGTGGAGGCCGCCTGCTGGCCGACCTCGTGCCCGTGGACGCAGTAGACGACGACCGGCCTGCCCGGCGCGAGGTCGCGGCTCCAGGCGCCGACCGTCTCGGGCGGGCGTCGGATCGCCTGGGGCAGCGCGTCCCCGGCGGTGGCGTAGGCGGGCGTGCGCCGGACATCGACGATACACGGCACGTCGTCCGCTGCGATGCGGGCGGCCAGCCTGGCGGGGGTGATGGAGCGTGGCATGGGAATCTCTCCGGGATTGAAGATTCCTCATGATCGGCGCACGCTCGCAGCGGCGACAACTGAACGCTGTTTCTAGGACTATGAGTGATTTTGATGGCTCCCTGCGCCGGCACCTGCCGACGACGGCGGCCTTGCGGGCGTTCCAGGCGGCGGCTCACGCGCTGAGCTTCACGCGCGCGGCGGCCGAGCTCGGCCATACACAAGGGGCGATCAGCCACCAGATCCGTGAACTGGAGCAACGGCTCGCGGTACGCCTTTTCGAGCGCGGGCCGCGCGGCCTGGCGCTGACCGATCCCGGCCGCATCTATCTCGGCTTCGTCGAGGACGCGCTCGACAGGCTGCGCGAGGGCGAGGCGGCGGTCGGCCGCCGCCGGCGCGGGTCGGTGCTGACCGTCTCCGTCTCGCCCAATTTCGCCACGAAGTGGCTGGTGCCGCGCCTCGGCGGCTTCCTCGCCAGCCATCCGGACATCGACCTGCGCCTCGGGGCCTCGACCCGGCATGTCGATTTCCGCACCTCCGACATCGATCTCGCGGTGCGCCA
Organism: Alphaproteobacteria bacterium; assembly: GCA_020852355.1. GTDB lineage: Bacteria > Pseudomonadota > Alphaproteobacteria > ATCC43930 > Allostellaceae > Allostella. Next base: position 1,724 of record JADZBA010000092.1, on the reverse strand, counting down.
CGGAACCGGCGACTGGCCGGATCTCCATGTCGTGCGCCTCTGCGAGGAGGAGATATTCCCGGTGTGCAGCCCGGCGCTCCTCGCCGGACACGACCCGCCGGCGGGCCCCGCCGACCTGCCGCGCCTCATGCTGCTGCACGACCGCGAGCCGCGGGTCTGGCAGGACTGGCTCGCGCGGGTCGGCGCCCCCATCGCCGAGCCGCCGCGCGGACCGGTCTTCGACCAGACCAGTCTCGCCATCGATGCGGCGATCTCCGGCCAGGGGGTGGCGCTGGCACGCTCGGCGCTGGCCGCCCTCGACCTGCTCGCCGGCCGGCTGGTTCGGCCAGTGCCGCAGGCCGTGCCCGCCGCCTACGCCTACTGGATCGTCGGGCCGCCGCGCGTCGCACGTCTGCCCGCGATCCGCCGCTTTCGTGGCTGGCTCCTCGCCCAGGCGGCGGCCGATGCCGCTGCGCTCGCCAAGGCGTGAGGGGGGGCGGACTCGACAATCCCTCGGGGCACGGCGCATGGTGCGGCCTCCTTCCCGACCCGCGATCTCCGGACCATGGCCTATCGTCTCAATCCCCTTCTCGGTGCGGTGGTCGAGCCGCCGATCGCCGAGGTCCATGGCTGGATCGCCGGCCGCACCGCCGGCCCGCCGCTGATCGACATGGCCCAGGCGGTGCCGCGCTACGCGCCGCCCGCGGCGATGACCCGCCATCTCCAGGAGCGGCTGGCGGACCCCGAGATCGTGCGCTACGCGCCGATCGTCGGCCTGCCCGACCTGCGCGCCGCCTTCGCCGCCCATCTCCAGGGGACCTATGGCGGCCGCATCGCGGCCGAGAACGTCGCCGTCACCGCCGGCTGCAACCAGGCCTTCTGCCTCGTCATGATGACGCTGGCCCAGGCGGGCGACGAGGTGATCCTGCCGCTGCCCTACTACTTCAATCACCAGATGTGGCTGGACATGCTGGGCGTCCGGGCGGTGCATCTCGCCTTCCGGCCCGACCGCGGCGGCGTGCCCGACCCGGCGGAGGCGGCGGCGAAGATCGGCCCGCGCACCCGCGCCATCGTCCTCGTCTCGCCGAACAACCCAACGGGCGCCATCTATCCGCCCGCGGCGATCACCGCGTTCCAGGCGCTCGCCCGGCGCCACGACATCCCGCTGGTGCTCGACGAGACCTACAAGGACTTCCTGCCGGGGGACGACGCGGCGCATGGTCTCTTCGCCGACCCCGCCTGGCCGGACGGCCTCGTGCAGCTCTACAGCTTCTCCAAGGCCTTCGCGATGGCCGGTCACCGCGTTGGTGCGGTGACCGCCGCCCCGGCCCTGATCGCCCAGCTCGCCAAGGCGATGGACTGCGTCGCCATCTGCGCACCGCGCCTGGGGCAGGAGGCGGCGCTCTATGGCCTGGGCCACCTCGCGCCGTGGGTGGCGGGCAACCGCGCGACGATGCGCGAGCGGGTGGGCGCGGTCGAGGGCGTGTTCCGCGCCAACGGCTCGGGCTACTCGCTGGTGAGCTGCGGCGCCTACTTCGCCTATGTCCGGCACCCCCATGCGGGCCGGGCCGCGAAGGACGTGTCGCGCCACCTCGCGCGCGACCTCGGCATCCTGACCGTGCCCGGCAGCGCGTTCGGGCCGGGGCAGGAGGATTTCGTGCGCTTCGCCTTCGCCAATGTCGGGGCCGAGGCCATGCCCGAGATGGCCCGGCGCCTGGCCGAGAGCCGGATGGCGTAGCTCGCGC
>JADZBA010000091.1 GCA_020852355.1 Alphaproteobacteria bacterium | reverse complement strand
TGGTCGGCGTCACGTAGGGCTGGCCGTCGATGACGTAGCCGATGTGGCAGAGGATGGCGGCGTCGAGGATGGCGTGCACGGTGGCGCGGTCGTAGTGCGCGCGCTTGGGCAGGCGCTTCAGGCGGGTGCGCTTGGTCGGGGCGTAGGCGTCCATGGCTCGTGCTCTGCTGCGGGGAACGGCGGCGAGCCTATGCCCGAAGTGGCCCGCGTCCTGGGGCCACTTCGGCGCCTATCCGTGGGCCACTTTTCGGCGTGCCGCGGCCGCGATCGCCCGGGCGAGGCGGCGGACGCCGTCGGCCAAAGCCGCCTCGTCGTGCGCGGCATAGCCCAGCACCAGCCCGTTCGGCCGCCGCGGCCCCGCCGCATAGCGCGAAAGGGCCGTGGCGCCGAGCCCGTCGGCGGCCGCGATCTGCACGACGCGGCGATCCTCGAGGGCGGGGTCGAGCCGTCCGACGAGATGCATGCCGGCATCCGACGGGGTCACCGCGAGGGCGCCCGCGAGGTGGCGACGCACCAGTGCCACGAGCGCGTCCTGGCGGGCGCGGTAGAGCAGGCGCATGCGCCTGATGTGCTGGGTGAAGCCCTCGCCCGCGACGAACTCGGCCAGCGCCGCCTGGGTCAGGGCCGGCGGCTCGGAATGCGCCGCGCGGCGCGCCGCGGCGACCGCGTCGACGAGGCGCGCCGGCGCGACCAGGTAGGCGAGCCGCAATGCGGGAAACATCACCTTGGAGAAGCTGCCGACATAGAGCACCCGGTCGCCGCCGTCGAGGCCGTAGAGCGCAGTGATCGGCCGGCCGCCGTAGCGGAACTCGCCGTCATAGTCGTCCTCGACGACCGCTGCGCCGGCGCGGCGCGCCCAGTCGAGCAGCGCCAGCCGGCGCTCCAGGCTCATCACCGCGCCGAGCGGATACTGGTGTGATGGGGTCACCGCGGCCAGCCGTGCGTCGGGTGCCAGCCGGCGGCCGGCGGCGACGTCGATGCCCTGCCCGTCCACCGGCACCGCGACCGGCTCCAGCCCGGCCGCCGCGAGCGCGGCCCGCGCATCGGGATAGCCGGGATCCTCGATCCACACACGCTCGCCGCGATCGGCCAGGAGGTGCGCGGCCAGCGCCACCGCCTGGCGCGCGCTGGCCAGGACGACCACCTGCTCGGGGCTGCACACGACGCCGCGCGCCGGCCCGACATAGGCGGCGATCGCCGCGCGCAACGGCCCCCAGCCGCGCGGGTCCGCGAGATGCAGCAGCCCGGTGCCGTGCAGACGCTGCGCGCGGGCGAGCGCCCGGCGCCATTCGTCGAGCGGGAAGGCGTCGAGCGCCGGCATCCCCGGCGTGAACAGGCGCATCCCCGGCGCCGCGACCGTGGTGCCGGCGAGCGCCATCCCGCGCGTCGAGAGCTGCGGTCCGGCCGCCGCGGCAGGGCGGCGGCCGCTGCCGGCGAGGCGGTCGGCCGGCAGCGTCGCGGCGACGTAGGTGCCCGATCCGTGCCGCGCCTCGACGAAGCCCTCGGCGGCGAGGATGTCGACGGCGGCCGTCACGGTGGTGCGCGATACGCCGAGCGTCGCGGCGAGCCGGCGCGTCGCCGGCAGGCGCGTGCCGCGCACGATGCCGCCCGCCAGCACCAGTGCGCGCAGGCGGTCGGCGATCTGCACCGCGACCGGCGCCCCGGCGTCGCGATCGACCGCGAGATGGTCGAGGAAGGCCGCGGGGCGCCGCCGCGCCGCGCCCGGCGCGCTCACTCCTTGCCGACCTCGGCCAGCAGCGGGATCTCGAAGGCGTAGGCCCGGAAACCCTTCACTTCCTTGCGCAGGCCGATGATCTGGACCTGGTTGTAGAGGTAGAGGAAGGGCGGGTCGTCCTCCCAGAGGATGCGCTGCGCGTCGCGGTAGAGCGCAAGCCGCCGGTCCGCGTCCAGCGTGGTCCGCGCGGCGGCCAGCAGGGCGTCGACGCGGGCGTTGCCGTAGGCGGTGTTGTTGGCGCTGCCGTCGCTCGCGAGCTTGCGCGACAGCCGCCAGTCGGCGGTCGGGATCGACGTCCCCATCAGCCACAGGCTGCCGTCGTCGGCGGTGTCGCGCGCGGCCGACCGCGTGCCCGACTTCTTGGCGCTCAGCGTGCGCAGGTAGCTCGACCATTCCCAGGCGCGGAACTTGGTCTTCAGCCCCACCGCATGCAGATAGCCCTGCACCGCCTCGCTGACGCTGCGGTCCTTGAGATAGCGGCCGCTCGGCGTCCACAGCTCGATCTCGCCGTCGAAGCCGCCGGGGTAGACCTCGGCGAAGACCCGTTTCACGAGGTCGGGGTCGTAGCTGTAGCGGCCGATCGGCACATGCGCCTGCACGCCCGGGGGAATGATGCTGTCGGGCACACTGCCGTAGCCGCCCAGCACCTTGGCGACGATCGCTTCGCGGTCGACGGCATGGTTGATCGCCCGGCGGATGCGCGGGTCGTCGAAGGGCGGCTTGCGGGTGTTCAGCTCATAGAAGATCTGGAACGAGCTCGGCTGCACGAGGAGCTGGAGGTTGCGGTTGCGCCGGACCCGCTCGGCGCTCTCCGGCGGGATGCTGGTGACGATGTCGGCACCGCCCGCTTCCAGCTCGATGACCCGCGCCTCGCCCTCGGGCACCGCCCGATAGACGATCTCGCGCGAGCGGCCGGCGGTGCCGAAATAGCCGGCGAACCGCTCGACGACGAGGCGGTCACCCGGCGTCCATTCCTTCAGGCGGTAGGGCCCGGTGCCGACGGGGAAGCGACCGTAGTTGCGCCCGTGCTTCTGCAGCGCCGCGGGGCTGCTCATCGCGCCCGCCGTCTCCGCCAGGTGCTCCAGCAGCGAGGCGTAGGGCGCGGCCGTGCGCAGCACGACCGTCGTCGGATCGACGGCCTCCACCTCGGTGACCGGCGCGAACAGCGAGCGATTCGGCGAGCCCAGCTCGGCGGAGCGGACGCGGTCGAGGTTGAACTTCACCGCGCCGGCATCGAACGGCGTGCCATCGTGGAAGCGCACGCCCTCGCGCAGCTTGAAGGTCCACTCGCGGCCGTCGGCCGACGTCGTCCAGGAGACCGCCAGGTCGGGCGCGATCCCCGACAGCTCGGTGTCCCGCCAGCGCACCAGCCGGTTGAACATCAGCGCCAGCATCGTCTCGCCGGGCCGTGTCGTCTGCAGCGCGGGGTCGAGGGTCACGAACTCGATGCCCTCGATGTAGGTCAGCGTGTCGCGGGGCGCGGCCATCGCTGCCGACGGCGCGGCCGCGATCAGCGCGGCGGCCAGGAGCGCGCTCCGGCAGAGCGACCACGGCGAGGGGTGCGATCTCAAACGGGATCCTCCAGCAGCCGGCGAACTATGGCGACCACCGGAAAGGCCGGTCAATCGACCATTCCTAGCGGGCGACCGTCGGCCCTGCTCATGCACCGCTTACGCCGTACCCTCGACCGCCGCGCGCAGCGTGCGGGTCGCGACCGTGAGCATGGCGAGGTCGATCCTCGGCTGCGCGTCGAGCTCCGTCAGCAGTCCGTCGATGCGCTCGACCGCCCGCGGGCGCCCGGCGATCCAAAGGGCGAGCGCGGCGCCCGCGTCGGGCGGCGCGTCGGGCACCGCGAGAACGCCGGCCAGCAGCGCGCGCTGTGCCCGGGCGAGGTCGGCCTGGGCCGCGGCGGCCGCCCGCCGGCTCCACGCGTCGCCGTCGGCGATGACGTCGGCGGCGGCATCGAGCCGGCCGAGGCGGAAGCGGGCGTCGATGGCGAAGTGCAGGCGTGCCACCCGGTCGAACGAGGTTGCCGACGCCAGCGCCTGATCGACGATCGTCAGCGCCGCGGCCAGCCGGCCGAACGAGGCGGCGCGCTGCGCCAGCGCCTCGGGCACGCCGGAGGCGGCCAGCGCGGCGACGCGGGCGGCGAGCGTCTCTGCGGCGGGGGCCGGCAGCAGGTCGGCGAGATGGTTCTCCAGCTCCGCCGTGCCGGCGATGTAGTGGGCGACGATCGGACCGATGCCGTCGCCGCGCGCGACGGCATCGAGGAGATAGGGCGTGGCCATCTCCACCAGCCGCCGGGCGGCGAGGAACAGCTCGGTCTGCAGCGTCGCGGGCACCTTGCCGTCGAGCGCCTCGACGGCGACCCAGAACGCATCGAGCGCGAAGATGTCGCGGGCGGCGAGCCACGCCTGGGCGATCGCCGGCCAGTCGGCCGCGGTCGCGTCCTCGACCGTGGCGACGTAGGCGATGCCGGCGCGGTTCACCAGCGCGTTGGTCACCACGGTCGCGACGATCTCGCGCCGCAGCCGGTGGCGGCGGCAGGCGTCGCCGAGATGCTCGCGGATCGCGCTCGGGAAGTAGCCCAGCAGGTCGTCGTCGAGGGCCGGGTCATCGGGCAGCGGCGACGGCACGATGGCGTTGAACAGCGCCATCTTGGCGTAGGCGAGCAGCACGGCGAGCTCCGGCCGCACCAGGCCGGCATGTTCCTGCGCGCGCCGCGCGATGGCCGCGTCGTCGGGCAGGAACTCGACCGTGCGATCGAGGCGGGCGCGGTGCTCGAAGGCGACCATCGCCCTGGCGTGCGCCGCGAGCAGGGCCGGCGCCTCGGACTGCTCGATGGTGAGCGCCAGGGTCTGCAGGTAGTTGTGGCGCAGCACGAGGGCCGCGACCTCGTCGGCCATCTCGACGAGCATGCGGTCGCGCTGCTTGCCGGTCATGTCGCCCGCCGCCACCACCGCGTCGAGCAGGATCTTGATGTTGACCTCGTGGTCCGAGGTGTCGACGCCGGCCGAGTTGTCGATGGCGTCGGTGTTGATCGCCCCGCCATTGCCGCCGGCGCCGTGGCGCGCGTATTCGATACGGCCGCGCTGGGTGACGCCGAGGTTGGCGCCCTCGCCGACGACCCGCGCCCGGATGTCGGCTCCGTCGATGCGCACCGCGTCGTTGGCCTTGTCGCCGGCGTCGGCATGGGTCTCGTCGCTCGCCTTCACGAAGGTGCCGATGCCGCCGAACCACAGGAGGTCGACGTCGGCGCGCAGGATCGCCTGCATCAGCTCGGCCGGCGTCACGCGCTCGCGGACGATGCCGAAGCGGGCGGCCATCTGCGGGCTGACGGGGATCGACTTGGCACCGCGCTCGAACACCCCGCCGCCGGTCGACAGCAGGGTGCGCTCGTAGTCGGCCCAGCTCGAGCGCGGCAGCGCGAAGAGGCGCCGCCGCTCGGCGAAGCCGGCGGCCGCGTCCGGATCGGGGTCGATCATGATGTGGCGGTGGTCGAAGGCGGCGACGAGGCGGATGTGCGGCGCCTGCAGCATGCCGTTGCCGAACACGTCGCCCGACATGTCGCCGACGCCGGCGACCGTGAAGTCGGTGGTCTGCACGTCGACGCCGCGCTCGCCGAAATGGCGCTTCACCGCCTCCCAGGCGCCGCGCGCGGTGATCGCCATGGCCTTGTGGTCGTAGCCCTTGGATCCGCCCGAGGCGAAGGCGTCGCCCAGCCAGAAGCCGTAGTCCGCGGCGATGCCGTTGGCGATGTCGGAGAAGGTGGCGGTGCCCTTGTCGGCGGCGACCACCAGATAGGGGTCGTCGCCGTCGTGGCGGACCACGTCGGGCGGCGGCACCACCTTGTCCTCGACCAGGTTGTCGGTGATGTCGAGCAGGCCCTGCATCAGCGTGCGGTAGCAGTGGATGACCTCCGCCTGCAGCGCCTCGCGCCCGCCGCTCGCCGGCGGCTGCTTGACGACGAACCCACCCTTCGACCCGACCGGGACGATCACGGCGTTCTTCACCATCTGCGCCTTCATCAGGCCGAGGATCTCGGTGCGGAAGTCCTCGCGGCGGTCGGACCAGCGGATGCCGCCGCGCGCCACCTTGCCGCCGCGCAGATGGATCGCCTCGGTGCGCGGCGAATGCACGAAGACCTCGACCATCGGCTTGGGCAGCGGCAGGAAGTCGATGGCGTGGCTGTCGAGCTTGATCGAGAGGTACGGCCTGGGGACGCCGCCGGCATCGCGCCGGTAGTGATTGGTGCGCAGCGTCGCCCGCATCAGCGCCAGGAAGGCGCGCAGCGTGCGGTCCTCCTCCAGGCCCTGCACGCCGTCGAGCGCGTGCTCGATCTCGACCACGACGCCGGCGGCCCGCGTCAGCCGGTCCGCCGCCGGCGCGGGGTCGAAGCGGGCGGCGAAGAGCCGGACGAGCAGGCGCGTGATGTGCGGGTGGGCGCAGAGGGTGTCCTCGATCAGGGTCTGGCTGATCGGGAAGCCGACCTGGCGCAGGTAGCGGGCGTAGATCCGCACGATCCGCGCCTCCGGCCAGGAGAGGCGCGCCGCCCGCACCAGACGGTTGAGGCCGTCGTTCGACGCGCGTCCCGTCCACACCGCGTGGAACGCCTCCTCGACCAGCGGGCGCAGGATCTCGATGTCGAGGGCGCCGCCGTCGGGGGCGGCCAGCCCGAAATCGTGGATCCACACCGCGGGCTCGGCGTCGGCCGGGCGGATCGTGTCGGGAATCTCGTTGATGACGCGGAAGCCGAGATTCTCCAGCACCGGCAGCACGTCGGAGAGCGGCATCGGCGCGCCGGGATGGTAGACCTTGAGGCGGATCTCGTGGGCCGCGGCCTCGACCGGGCGATAGATGGCGAGGGCGAGACCGCGGGTCCGCGCCTCGGCGATGCGGTCGAGGTCGAGGACGGCGACCGCGGCCGTGAAGCGCTCGCGATAGCTGGCGGGAAACGCATCGGCGAAGCGGCGCAAGGCGGCGATCGCCTCGGGCTCGCCCATGCGGGCGTCGAGCGCCTCCTTGAGGCGGTCGCTCCACGAGCGGGCGGCCTCGACCAGCAGGCGCTCGACCTCGCTCGCGGCATAGGCCGGGATGGCGCCGGGCGTCGTGCGTACCACGAAGAGCACGCGGGCCAGCGGCGATTCGGCGAGATGGGTGTGGAAGGTGACGACCTCGCCGGCGAAGGCCTGGCCCAGGATCTCCTGGAAGCGATGGCGCAGCTCGGTGTCGTAGCGGTCGCGCGGCACGAACACGAGGCAGGAGACGAAGCGCTCGAACGGGTCGCGGCGGATGAATAGGGCGACGCGCGGCCGTTCCTCGAGATGGAGGATGCCGCGCGCCGTATCGAAGAGCGCATCCTCGTCGATCTGGAACAGCTCGTCGCGCGGGTAGCTGTCGAGGATGTGCAGCAGGGCCTTGCCGTCGTGGCTCGCCGGATCGAACCCGGACCGCTCCGTCACCCGCGCCACCTTGCGGCGCAGGATCGGGATGGCGCGGGCCGCACCGCTGTAGGCGGCCGACGTGTAGAGGCCGGCGAAGAGCCGCAGCCCGACCGGCGTGCCGTCGCGGTCGAAGCGCTTGATCGCGATGACGTCCATCGGGTTGGGGCGGTGGACGCGGGCCTTGTGGCTGGCCTTGCTGACCACGAGGGCGGTCGGCTGGCGCAGGAACTGCCGGACCTCGAGCGGCAGGGAGGCGAACCGGCGCAGGCCGTCGAGCACCGTCGTCGTCTCCGTCGTCAGTATGCCGAGGCCGGAGCCGGCGACGATGGCGACCTCCGGTTCCTGGCCGTCGGCGGCGCCGAAGGCGTAGTCGCGGCTGCCGAGGAATGTGAAGTGGTCGTCGGCGAGCCAGGCGAGGAAGGCGTCGGCCTCGGCCCGCTCGTCCGCGGGCAGGCTGCCGCCCTCCGCGGCGAGGAGCCGGCGTGCCTCGTCCATGCGCGCGCGCATCGCCTGCCAGTCGCCGACGGCACGGCGCACGTCGGTCAGCACCTCGGCGATGCCGGCATGCACCGCCGCGCGCGTCGGCGCGTCGGCGATCGCGGCGATCTCGATGTGCATCAGCGACTCGCGCGCGCCGGCGCCGACCTCCACGAGGTTCGCTCCGGCGCGGCGCACCGCCACGATGGGATGGACGAAGAGATGCACGGCCAGGCCGTGGCGGGCCAGCTCGGCGCCCACCGAATCGACGAGGAAGGGCATGTCGTCGTTGACGATCTCGACGACGGTGTGGCGGCACGACCAGCCGTCGGCGTCGGCGCGCGGGCTGTAGACACGGATCTTGGCCGTGCCGGGCGCGCGCTCCTGTGCGAAGGCGAACAGGCTCATGGCCGCGCCGTAGAGATCCTCCGCGGCGAAGGCGGCGACGTCCTCGGGTGCGATGTTCTGGGCGAACTGGCGCACGAAGCCCGCGGCGATCGCCGCCTGGGCCGCTGACAGCCGGCGTCCGGCCAGCGCCGTCGCCTGCTCGATCCGCTCGTCCTTCAGCCGTTCCGCCTGCTGCGGCATGATTCTTCTCCGCGAGTCCCCCCTCGGGGCGGGTAACCTACGGCAAATCCGCGACAGGGTGAGGACACGAGTTGGCGAGCCCGCCCGACGTTGTTGCGGTGCCGCCCGGAGGCGAGGTTGCGCCGGCATGCCGGAGGCGCATATTCCGGTCGTCCCGAAGCCGCAGTGGTGCCATGACCAGTCACGACAGCAGTCACGCCTCCGGAGCCCGCCGCCGTCGCGAGGCGGCCCTGTTCCTCTGGAAATGGCTGCAGGCGCCGACCCGCATCGGTGCGATCTGGCCGAGCGGCCGCAGCCTCGCCCGCGCCATGGCGGCCGAGGTCGACCTCGCCGTCCCCGGCGCGATCGTCGAGCTCGGCGCCGGCACCGGCAGCGTGACCGCGGCCCTGCTGCAGGCCGGCGTGCCGCGCGGGCGCCTCTGGGCGGTCGAGCGCGATCCCGCGATGGCCGCGGTGCTGCGGGAGCGCTTTCCCGGCATCCGGGTGGTCGAGGGCGATGCCGGCGATCTCGCGGCGATCCTGCGCGGCGAGGGGGTCGAGGTCGCCGCGGCCGTGGTCTCCAGCCTGCCGCTGGTCTCGCTGCCGCGGGCGCTGGTCACGCGCATCGTCGAGGGCAGCTTCGCCCTGCTGCACCCCGAGGGACGCTACATCCAGTTCACCTATGGGCTGATCTCGCCGATCCCGTTGCGCCGCTTCCGTCTGGAGGCGCGCCGGGTGCGCCGCGCCTGGCGCAACCTGCCGCCGGCCATGGTCTGGTGCTACCGCCGGCTGCCCGACCATCCCGTCGTCCGCGCCGGCGGATGACGGCAGGGGCGACCTCGGCCGACGAGCGGGTCGCCCGCGTTCTCGCGCGCGGCATCCGCCGGGCGCTCGCCGACCTCGGCTACGGCACGCTGACGGAGCTGGTGCTGGCGTCCGGCCGGCGGGCGGACGTGGCCGGCATCGACCGTCGCGGCGACATCGTGATCGTCGAGATCAAGAGCTCGCTCGCCGACCTCCGCGCCGACGCCAAGTGGCCGGAGTACCGCGACCATTGCGACGCGCTCTACTTCGCGGTTCCGGATGGCTTCCCGCTCCACGTGCTGCCGGATGCGACGGGGATCCTGGTGGCCGACGGCTTCGGCGCGGCGCTGCTGCGCGACGCCCCGCGCCATCCCCTGCCGGCGGCGCGCCGCCGCGCCGTCACCCTGCGCTTCGCGATGGCCGCCAGCCTGCGCCTTGGCCGGCTGGAGGATCCCAGCCGCACCGATCTGGAGGCGGCGCTGCTTGCCTGAGCGGCGGGCCGCGTGCAACCCTCGGGGTGTCCATCCGATGTCACGCGCCGCCCTCCTCATCGTCCTCGGCGCGGTGGCCGGCTGCTCGGCCGCCGCGCCGCCGCCAGCGCCCCAGGCGCGCGCGGTGCCGGCCGACGATGGCCGCATCACCGCCCTGCTCGCCTACCATACCCGCGTCGTCGGCTATCGCACGATGTGCTGGGACCCGCGGGGGCGACGGCTGCTGCGCTGCTACGACATCTGAGCGGCATGCGCACCGACGCTGCGCCCGGTCATTCAGATCAAGTTGCTTGATGCAGAAGAAAGACGCGCGTAGGAGTTGGCGGCGCAGCGACGGCTGGAATGCGACTGCCGATGAAGACGAAGCGTGCGGCGAAAACGTCGACGGATGCGCCCGGGGCTCGGCGCGATGAGCCCGCCGTCGTCGAGATCGGGACGCGCCTGCGCCACGCGCGGCTGACCAAGGGCAGCACCCTGCGCCAGCTCGCGGAGCAGGTCGGCTGCACCGAGAGCTTCCTTTCCAAGGTCGAGAACGACAAGGTCCGGCCTTCCCTCGCCATCCTGCATCGCCTCGTGGTGGCGCTGGAGATCAACGTCGCCACGCTGTTCACGGAATCGCCGGCCGGTGAAGGCCCGGTCGCGATCATGCGCAACGGCGAACGGCCGGCGATCCGCATGGATCCGCGCCGTCGCGGGCGCGGCATCGTGCTGGAGCGCATCCTCCCCAACGCGCTGGCCAAGCTGCTGGAAGCCAACATCCATCACGTCGCGCCGAAGGGGTCGAGCGACGGGCTGATCCAGCACGACGGCGAGGAGCTGGGCTATGTCCTGGCCGGCCGGCTGGAGCTCATCGTCGACGGCGTCGAGTACCTGGTGGAGGCCGGCGACTCCTTCTTCTTCGATTCGGCGCTGCCGCACGGCTACCGCAATCCCGGCGACGTGGAAGCAAGCGTGCTGTGGGTGAACACGCCGATCAGCTTCTAAGCCGGGAGAGGCCAGTCACTGGACTTTCTTTTTACGCAAGTAACTTGACCAACAGTCATTACGCCCGCTAGCGTCGGCGCCACGAGGCACCGCCCGGACGGACTGTCGTGGCATTCCCGCTGATCGACCCCGAGCGCCTGATGGACCGGCACGCCGCCATGGCGGCCGTCGGCGCGACCGGGCGCGGCGGGGTCGATCGGCAGGCGCTCAGCGCCGAGGACATCGCGGCGCGCGCGCTGCTGATCGGCTGGGCGCAGGCGCGCGGCTTCGCCTGCAGCGCCGACACGGTCGGCAACCTCTTCGTGCGGCGGGCCGGGCGCGACCCCGCTGCGGCAGCGGTGCTCACCGGCTCCCATCTCGACAGCCAGCCGACCGGGGGAAACTACGACGGCGTCTTCGGCGTGCTCGCCGGGCTGGAGCTGATGGAGACGCTGGAGGACCGCGGCATCGCCACGCGCCGGCCGGTCGAACTGGTGAGCTGGACCAACGAGGAAGGCGCGCGGTTCCAGCCGGCGACCATGGGGTCGGCCGTGTTCGCCGGCGCGATGCCGCTCGCCGAGGCGCTGCGGGCGGTCGACCGCGACGGCATCGCGCTGGCCGACGCGCTCGAGGCGATGTGGGCGGCACTCCCCGACCTGGTGCGACACTGCCCGGTCGCGGCCATCCATGCCTATGTCGAGGCCCATATCGAGCAGGGCCCGGTGCTGGAGCAGGCCGAGGCGGTGATCGGCGTGGTCACCGGCATCCAGGGCCTGCGCGCCCTGGCGGTCGAAACGTTCGGTGCCGAAGGCCATGCCGGCACGGTGCCGATGGCCGGCCGGCGCGACGCCTTCGTCGCCGCGGTCGACCTCGTGGCGGCGATCCGGGAGGCCTGCCGCGACCCCGAGGACGTGCTGCGCATGACGATCGGCCAGTTCCGCGTGGTGCCGGGATCGCCCAACACCATCCCTGCGCATGTCCGCTTCACGGTCGACCTGCGCCATCCCGACGACGGCCGCCTGGCGGCGACCGGCGACCGCATCCTGGAGGCCTGCCGGAGGTATCGCGGACCGTGCCGGGTCGAGGCGCGCGAGCTGCTGTTCTCCCATCCCGTCGATTTCGACGCGGCGATCCGCGAACGGATCGCGCGCCATGCCGAGGCCCGCGGCTACCGCCATCGCGCGCTGCGCTCGGGCGCCACCCACGACGCGAAGTTCATGGCCGGCCTGTGCCCGACCGGCATGATCTTCGTGCCCTGCCGCGGCGGGTTGAGCCACAGCGAGGCCGAGGAGGCGTCGGCGGCGCATCTCGCCGCCGGGGCGCAGGTGCTCTCCGACACCGTGATCGAGCTCGCCGGCCATGACTGACGGGCCGGTCGGGCACGGCACGGCGCTTGCGTCGGGCGGCGGCGGGCCACAGGGGGACCGGGGATGAGCTACCAGTGGCACTTCGGCGTCATCGGCGACTACTGGTTCGTGTTCCTGAGGGGCGGCCTGGCCACCATCTGGATCACGCTCGGCTCGGCCGCGCTGGCGCTCGTGCTCGGCCTGCCGCTCGGCCTGCTCCGCGGCTCGCAGCGCCGTCTGCTGCGCCTGCCGGCGACCGCCTACATCGAGTTCGTCCGCGGCACGCCGGCGCTCGTCCAGATCGTGTGGATCTACTACTGCCTGCCGCTGCTGACCGGGCTGCGGCTCGACCCGGTGACCACCATCGTGCTGGCGATCGGGCTGCACGCCGCGGCATTCGTCGCGGAGATCTTCCGTGCCGGCGTCAACGCGGTCGACCGCGGCCAGCTGATGGCCGCCTACTCGATCGGGATGGGGCATCTCCAGGCGCTGCGCCGGATCATCCTGCCGCAGGCGGTGCGCAAGATGATCCCGCCCTTCATCAACGAGTTCGCCTCGCTGATCAAGCTGACGACGCTGGGCTCGGTGATCGCCGTCTACGAGCTGCTGCACGCGGCCAACGGGCTGATCGCTACCGTCTACCGGCCGCTCGAGATCTACACTTTCCTGGCGCTCGCCTTCTTCGTGGTGATCTACCCCATCATCTGCCTGTCGCAGTGGGCCGAACGCTATTTCGCGCGGAGGATCTGAGTTGACCGGCCAGCCGCCCTCCGAACCCGTCCTGCGCGTCGAGCAGCTGCGCAAGTCCTACGGCCGGCTGGACGTGCTGCGCGGCATCGACTTCTCGGTCGCCGCGCACGAGCGGGTGGTGGTGATCGGCCCGAGCGGCTCGGGCAAGAGCACGCTGCTCAAATGCCTCAACTTCCTGGAGCCCTACGAGGGCGGGCGCGTCGTCTTCGACGGCGAGCTGGTGGGCTGGGTCGAGCGCGGCGGGCGGCGCGTCCGCGCACCGGAGAAGACGATCAAGCGGATGCGCCAGCGCATCGGCATGGTCTTCCAGAACTTCAACCTGTTCCCGCACATGACCATCCTGGAGAACGTCGTCGAGGGTCCGATCCAGGTGCTGCGCCAGCCCAGGGCGGAGGCGGTCGCGATCGCCGACGAGCTGCTGCGCAAGGTCGGGCTGACCGACAAGCGCGACGCCTATCCGAGCACGCTGTCGGGCGGGCAGCAGCAGCGGGCGGCGATCGCCCGGGCGCTCGCCATGCGGCCGCGCCTGATGCTCTTCGACGAGCCGACCTCCTCGCTCGACCCCGAGCTGGTCGGCGAGGTGCTGGAGGTCATGAAGGCCCTGGCGATCGAGGGCATGACGATGATCTGCGTCACCCACGAGATGTCCTTCGCCCGCGACGTCGCCTCGCGCGTCATCTTCATGGACGAGGGCATGATCGTCGAGGAAGGACCCCCGGAGACCGTGTTCACCGCTCCGCAACAGGAGCGCACGCGGGCGTTCCTCGCCCGCGTGATCCACTGACAGGAGGCCAACCATGTCGCTGAAGAAGCTGCTCGGCATCGCCCTCGTCGCACTGGCGCTCGTCGCCGCACCGCAGATCCGTCCCGCACAGGCGGCGGGCGAGCTGCAGGAGATCATCAAGCGCGGCACCATCCGCATCGGCTGGATCAACTCGCCGCCGAACTCGATGAAGGACCCGCGCACCGGCGAGCTCAGCGGCACCTACATCGACGGCGCCAAGGAGATGGTGTCGCAGATGGGCCTCAAGGTGGAATGGGTGGAGACGACCTGGGGGACCTTCGTCGCGGGGCTGCAGTCCGGCCAGATGGACTTCTGCATCGCCGGCACCTTCGCCACGCTGAAGCGGGCGCTGGCGGTCGATTTCACCAAGCCGATCTTCTACATCGGCTACGCCGCCGTCGTCGCCAAGGACGAGGCGCGCTTCAAGTCCATCGAGGACCTCAATCGCGAGGGCATCAAGATCGCCGTCGTCCAGGGCGGTGCCGCCGAGGATTTCGCCAAGCGCAACATGCCCAAGGCGCAGCTCGTCTCGCTCGCGACCGGCAACCTGACCGCGCCGTTCATCGAGGTCGCGTCGGGCCGCGCCGACGCCGGGTTCGAGGACGTGAACACCGCCACCCACTTCGTCGCGCAGCAGCCGTCGGTCAAGAACCTGTTCCCGGACAAGCCGTTCAACTTCCTGCCGATCGCCTGGACCGCGCGCAAGGGCAACCAGGAGCTGATCTCGCTCTTCAACGTCGGAATCGACGCGATGATGACGTCGGGCCGCTGGGCCGAGCTGGCCAAGCCCTACGCCGCCCGCGGCCGCTTCATCGACGCGCCGCAGTACCGCGTCTTCGGCGAGTAGCGCCGCCCGACGTCTCCCCACCCGACGACCCGCGAGAGGAAACGCCCCGATGACCGGCTATCCCGAATGGCAGGCGATCGCCAACCTGCCGCGCGTAAGGACCAAGAACTATCCCCGCCTGGCGGAGGACATGCCGACCTTCCTCGGCATGCCCGTCGCCATCGGCCCCGAAGACCTCAAGGGCGCCGATGTGGTGATCATCGGCGCTCCCTTCGCCGCCGGCTGGGGCAAGCTCTATGGCGGCATCGACAAGGAGCACTGGCTGGCGGGCCCGAAGCGGGTGCGCCAGCAGTCGATCCGCTACACGAGCTACGTCCAGGACTTCGACATCGACATTCGCGATCACCTGAAGATCGTCGACTATGGCGACGCCGACATCCCGCCCGAGGCGAACTACGTCTTCACCGTCGAGAACGTGCTGCGGGCGCAGGCGGCGGTCGAGAAGAAGGTCAACGAGGTCCTGGATGCGGGGGCGATCCCGATCGTCATCGGCCAGAACTCGCCCTGCGGCTCCTACGCCATCGCCAAGCCGATCTGCGAGCGCACCCAGGGCAAGGTCGGCCAGATCAGCCTCGACACCCATTGGGACTCCCGGCCGATCGACGCGCCCACCATGGACCCGCGCATCGCCGGGTCGGGCAACTGGAAGGCCAAGCTCTACGAGCTGCACAAGAACATGTCGCTGCCGCATCTGGTCGAGATCGGCGAACGCGGCATGGTCGAGGACAAGACCTACGTCCGGCAGATGATCAGGGACGGGGTCAACTTCGTGCCGATGTGGAAGATCCGCACCGAGATCGGCATCGAAGGCGTCGTCAAGATGCTGGATATCGCCTATCAGGGCACCAGCGACGTCTACGTCCATTTCGACATGGACGTGCTCGGCGGGGCCGGGCCGTCGCCGGGCGACCTGCTGGGCGACCTCGCCGAGCCGATCGGCATGACCGACTACGAGGCGATCCGCATCGCCCACGAGATCGGCCTGCGCGGCCTGACCGGCATGTCCTTCATCTGCATCGCGCCCGGCTCGGCCGTCACCTACCGCGTCATCGTGTACATCATCACCTACCTGATGGCGGGCCTGGTGAAGCGGCGGCTCGGCCACGGCAAGGCGGCGGGCTGAAGGGAGGCGGCGGGACGAGGCGAAGGGGTGGGGTGGCCGGCGGTCACCCCGCCAGCTTGGCGACCGTCGCGGAGGTGCTGAATCCGGGGACGAGATCGATCAGCAGCACGCGGCCGCCGGCCGCCTGGACGAAGTCGGCGCCGACCACCTGATCGACCGTGTAGTCCGCGCCCTTGATCAGCACGTCCGGCCGGATCGCCTCGATCAGGGTCTGCGGCGTATCCTCGGAGAAGATCACCACGAGGTCGACGTCGGCGAGCGAGGCGAGCACCGTCGCCCGGGCGGCCTCGTTCTGCACCGGCCGGCCCGGCCCCTTGAGGCGGGTCACCGACTCGTCGGCGTTCATCCCCACCACCAGGCGGTCGCAGGCGCCGTGGGCGGCCTTGAGCAGCGCCACGTGCCCGGGATGCAGCAGGTCGAAGCAGCCGTTGGTGAAGCCGATGGTCAGCCCTTCCTGGCGCCAGCCGCGGACCCGGTCGAGGGCGGCGGCGAAGGGCAGCATCTTGACCTCGCCCCGGCCGACGTCGATGGCGCGCAGCGCGCGCGCGATCTCGACCGCATGGGCGACCGCGGTGCCGATCTTGCCCACCACGAGGCCGGCGGCGACGTTGCCGACGCGCGCCGCGTCGCGCAGCGACAGGCCGGCGCCGATGGCGGCCGCGAAGGTCGCGAGCACGGTGTCGCCGGCGCCCGACACGTCGAACACCTCGCGCGCCTCGGCCGGCAGATGATGAATGGCGCCGCCGCGCTCGACCAGGGTCATGCCGTCCTGGCTGCGCGTCACCAGCAGCGCGTCGAGGTCGAGCCGGCCGATCAGCCGGCGCGCGGCGGCGACGATCTCCTCGGCGGTACCGACCGGCATCTGCGTCGCCTCCGCCAGCTCGCGCCGGTTCGGCGTCAGGATGTTGGCTCCGCGATAGCGGCCGTAGTCGCTGCCCTTGGGATCGACGATCACCGTCTTGCCGGCGGCGCGCGCCGCGGCGATGACGCCCTGCGCCACGCCGTCGCGGAGCACGCCCTTGTCGTAGTCGGAAAGCACGACGACCGACTGCTCCGGTGCGGCGGCGCGCGCGAGGTGGACGAGGTCCTCGCGCAGCGCCTCGCCGACCTGGCCGACCGTCTCGCGGTCGGCACGCAGCAGCTGCTGCGTGCCGGCGACGTAGCGCGTCTTGATCGGCGTGGTGCGGCTGCGCTCGGTCAGGAGGTGCGGCTCGACCCGCTCCTCCGCCGCGATGATCGCCTGGATCTCGCGACCCGCCGGGTCGTCGCCGACGACCGAGAGGAAGCAGGTCTCCGCCCCCAGCGCCAGCAGGTTGCGCAGCACGTTGCCGGCACCGCCCAGCGTGTCGGCCTCGCGCTGGATGCGCAGCACCGGGATCGGCGCCTCCGGCGAGATGCGATCGACCGTGCCGTAGATGTAGCGGTCGAGCATGACGTCGCCGACGCACAGCACGCGCACCCCCGCGAGGGCGTCGATGCGCTCGGCGAGCTCGGCGTTCGGTGAATCGCTCATGGCCGGGACCCGCTTCAGACCAGGCCGAGGCGCCGCTCCAGCGCCCCGCACAGGATCTGGCCGATGGTGATGTGCATCTCCTGGATGCGGGCGGTCGTCGTCGAGGGAACCAGGATCAGCGGGTCGGCGAGGCCGGGCAGGTCGCCGCCGGCGCCGCCGCCGAAGGCGGCCGCGACCATGCCCAGCTCGCGCGCCGCCGCCAGCCCGGCCAGCACGTTGGTGCTGCGACCCGACGTGGTGATGCCGATGGCGACGTCGCCCTTGCGGCCGAGCGCCCGGACCTGGCGGGCGAAGAGCTGCTCGAGCCCCATGTCGTTGCCGATCGCCGTCAACGCCGACGTGTCGGTCGTCAGCGCGATCGCGGCGATCGGGTCGCGGTCGCGCTGGTAGCGCACGGTCAGCTCGGTCGCGAGATGCTGCGCGTCGCCCGCGCTGCCGCCATTGCCGAACAGGAGGATCTTGCCGCCGGCGGTGATCGACATGGCGCAGGCCTCGACCAGGCGCAGCAGCGGCGCGCGCACCACGTCGGGCGTGGCGCGCTGCACCGCGGCGTGCTCGGCGAACTCGGCCGCCACGTAGGCATCGGCGTCGAACGCGGCCATGGGGCTCCTGTCGGATGGGCTGGTTGCCGGTTCGCTAATGGATCGCCGCGCCGGCCGCAACCGAAACCGCCGCCTATGCCAAGGAACGGGGGCTGCGGAACGGCTGGGTCAGCAGCCGGTCGAGGCGCTCCTCCGCCGGATCGCGGAACGATTCCAGGCCGATCGTCATTCCCGCGTGCCCGGCCGCCGGCTGCGCCCGGTAGGTGCCGAACAGCCGGTCCCACCAGGGAAGGTTGAAGCCGAAGTTGCTGTCCCGCTCGCCGCGGACGATCGAGTGATGGACCCGGTGCATGTCCGGCGTCACCAGGACGAG
>JADZBA010000090.1 GCA_020852355.1 Alphaproteobacteria bacterium | reverse complement strand
GCGGCCGTACTTGCCCTCGTCCAGATTCTGCCCGTACTTGCCCTCGTCGAGGCCGCCGGCGAGCGCGCCGGAAGCGGCGGCGACGGCGAGGAAGGCGGCGGCGGTCAGGGTCCGAAGCTTGCTCATGCGATGTCTCCTGCTCTCTGGCTCGTGGCCCGGGCGGTTTGCCCCGTGGCGATGGGCAAGAGGTAGACCCCGTCGGCGCGATTGATAATCCAGCCTGTCGGCAACACATTCGTTCCGGTGCGTTGACAATCGGAGGGCCCGTGGATCGGCTGCTCGGCATGGAGTCCTTCGTGAAGGTGGTCGAGGAGGGCAGCTTCGCCGCCGCGGCCGATGCGCTCGGCCTGTCCCGGGCGATGATCTCCAAGCATGTCGGCGCGCTCGAGGACCGGCTGGGTGCGCGCCTGCTGCAGCGCACGACGCGACGCCTCAGCCTGACCGAGGCGGGGCGCGCCTATTTCGAGCGCGCCCGCGAGGTCCTGGCCCAGATCGCCGAGGCGGAGGACCTGACGGCCAGCCTGCAATCGGCGCCGCGCGGCACGCTCAGGCTCAACTGCTCGACCGGCTTCGGCGTGCGCCATCTCTCGCCCGCGCTCGCCGCCTTCCAGGCGCAGTATCCCGACCTGCGCGTCGACCTGACCCTGTCCGACCGCATCATCGACCTGGTCGAAGAAGGCTACGACCTGGTCATCCGCATCGGCATCCTGCAGGATTCGGCGCTGATCGCCCGCCGCCTCGCGCCGGCGCGGCTGGTCCTGTGCGCGGCCCCCGCCTATCTCGCGGCGCGCGGCGAGCCGGCGCATCCCGATGCGCTGCGCGAGCACAACTGGCTGAGCTACGCCTATTCCTCGGCCGGCGACGAGGTCCATCTGACCGGGCCGGACGGAACCAGGGCGACGGTGGCGGTGTCCGGCAACTTCGTCACCAACAACGGCGACGCGATGCGCGCCGCCGCCCTGGCGGGCCAGGGCATCGTGCTGCTGCCGACCTTCGCCGTCGGCCAGGACATCGCCGACGGCGCCCTGCGCGTCGTCCTGCCGCAATGGCGGCCGCCGGAGCTGACGGTGCACGCGGTCTACCCGGTCAACCGTCACCTCGCGGCCAAGGTGCGCCTCTTCGTCGACTTCCTCGCCGAGCGCTTCCGCGGCGAGCCGCCGTGGGACGCCTGCTGGCTGGCCGCCCGGGCGGCCGACGCGAGGCCCGAGGCTAGGCCGTCGGCTCGACGTCGAGCCTGACCGCGATCCCCTCGAGCTCCTTGGACACGGCTGGATAGCGGCGCATCACGTCGGGATCGTGGCCGGGGATGACGTGCCGGCCGGAGCTGGCCAGCCGCTGCAGCTTCTTGTGCCCCTCCAGCATCTCGCCGACGTTGAAGACGATCGGGAAGGGCCGCCCCAGTTCCATGTTCGGATAGAGGTGGCTGGCGTCGGACGCCAGCACGACCCAGCCGCGCCGCGTCCACACGCGCACCACCTGCAGGCCCATCGTATGCCCGCCGATGAAATGCACCGAGAGGCCCGGCGCCAGCTCGTCGTCGCCGTCGTGGAAGACGAGACGGTTGCCATAGAGCGCGGTCACCATCGAGAGGACATGGTCGAGGTCGTAGGCCGCGCGGAACGCCGCGTGCTGCATGTAGCGACCGGTCGTGTACTGCATCTCCTTGTCCTGGACGTGGATGCGGGCCTTGGGGAAGAGGCCGACATTGCCGACATGGTCCCAGTGCATGTGCGTGATGACGACGTCCTCGACCGCGGCGGCGTCGACCCCCATGAGCTGCAGCCCCTCGACCGGGTTGCGGATGATCGAGCGGCCGCGCCGCTCCGCCACCGGCCGGTCGTAGCCGATGTCGACGACCCAGGTGCGCCCGCCGCCGCGGATCAGCCAGACATAGAAGTCGAGGCCGGACGGCCCCTCGTGCGGGTCGATGCCGATGAAGTTCATCCAGGGCGCGCGGTCGGGCATGGCCGCGTACTTGATGGCGAAGACCTCGTGGACGTGGGGCTCGGTCATGGCTTCCTCCTCAGTCGCGGTCTTCGGCCGCGATCTCCTCCAGGTACCGGACGATCTCGGTGTGGTCGACGCCGGGCCCCAGCCGCGCCTCGGCGGCGGCCCAGATCCCGGTGCAGGCGCGCGCGAACTCCGCCGGCTCGCCCGCCGCCTCGCCCACTTCGAGCGCGGTCTTCAGGTCCTTCACCATGAGGCCCAGCGAGAACCCCGCCGCCCAGGTGCGCGGGATGATGAAGGGCTTGAACTTCACCTCCGTCGCATTGTTGCGGCCGGTCGAGACGTTCCAGATGTCGACCATCGTCTCCGGCGCCAGGCCGAACTTCTTGCCCATGAGGAAGGCCTCGCCGGCGGCCAGCAGGCCGGCCGCCGAGAGGTAGTTGGTGAGCGCCTTCATGGCGTGGCCGGTGCCCAGGCCGCCGGTGTGGAACACCTGGCGGCCCATGGCGGCGAGGATCGGCCGCACCCGCTCGACGTCGGCCGTGTCGCCGCCGACCATGATGGTGAGGGTGCCGTCGACCGCCCGCTTGACGCCGCCGGAGACCGGCGCGTCGACCAGGCCGAGGCCGCGCGCCGCCAGCTCCGGCCCGAGCACGCGCGTGCCGACCGGCGAGGACGAGCTCATGTCGACGACGACCGCACCCGGCTTCATCCCCGCCGCGAGGCCGTCGTTGGCGCCCTCGCGCCCGAGCACGACGTCGCGCACGATCTTGCCGTTGGGCAGCATCGTCACGATCACGTCGGCCGCGGCCCCCAGCTCGGCCAGGCTGGCCGGGCGCGTGACGCCCGGGTCCCCGGCGAAGGCGGCGAAGCGCGCATCGTCGGCGTCCGCCGCCGCCACGTCATGGCCGGCGGCGCGCAGCCGCCGCACCATCGGGCCGCCCATCATGCCCAGGCCGACGAAGCCGACCCTCTCTCCCCTGTCCGCCATGTCAGTCGATGCCCCGTTCCTTGAAGACCTCGCGGGTCGAGCGGAAGGCGTCGACCGCGGCCGGCGCGCCGCAATAGACCGCGGCCTGCATCAGCACCTCGCGGATCTCCTCCTTGCTGACGCCGTTGTTGAGCGCGCCGCGCAGATGCAGCTTGAACTCGTGCGGCCGGTTGAGGGCGATCAGCATGGCGAGGTTGAGCATCGAGCGCGTCTGGCGGGAGAGGCCGGGCCGCGTCCACACGTTGCCCCAGCAGCTCTCCGTCAGGTACTCCTGGAACGGCTTGGTGAACTCGTCGGCCGACTTCAGCGCGTTGTCGACGTACTCCGCCCCCAGGACCTCGCGGCGCACCGCCAGGCCCTGCTCGTAGCGTTCCTTGTCCATCGTCGTCTCCTCCGTCGCCCGGGAAATGCTCGGCGCGCCCGCCTTCAGAAGATGTTGGCGCGCAGGTACTGGTTGGGCCACTTCACTTCCGCCCGCAACGCCTGCGCCGCCTTCAGCGGCCAGTAGGGATCGGCCAGCAGGGTGCGCCCCATGAAGACGAGGTCGGCGCGACCGTTGGCGAGGATCTCCTCCGCCTGGTATGGCGCGTGGATGAGACCGACGGCGCCGGTCGCAATCCCGGCACGGTTGCGCACCGCGTCGGCGAATGGCACCTGGTAGCCCGGATAGAAGGCGATCT
>JADZBA010000089.1 GCA_020852355.1 Alphaproteobacteria bacterium | reverse complement strand
TCTTGCCGCAGCCCGATTCGCCGACCAGCCCGAAGGTCTCGCCGCGGGCGATGCGGAACGACACGCCCTCGACCGCGGCGTGGCGCGTCGCCCCCTCGCCCGCGAGGTCGATCCGCAGATTCTCGACATCCAGCAGCGCGGGCTCGGGCAATGCCGGGCCGGTCATGCGCGGCGCTCGCGCGACTGCGGATCGAGGATGTCGCGTAGCCCGTCGCCGAGCAGGTTGAGGCCGAGCACCGTCAGGAAGATCGCCACACCCGGAAAGACCGAGAGCCACGGCGCGGTGGTGATCTGGTCGCGCGCCTCCGACAGCATGCTGCCCCAGCTCGGGAAGGGCGGGCGGATGCCGAGGCCGAGGAACGACAGCGACGCCTCGGCGAGGATGGCGCCGCCCATGCCGAGCGTGGCGATGACGATGATCGGCCCCAGCATGTTCGGCAGCAGCTGCGTCAGCATGATGCGCAGGTCGCCGTAGCCCAGGATTCTCGCCGCCTGGACATAGCCCTGGGACTTCAGCGACAGCACCTGGGCGCGCGCGATGCGGCAGGAGTAGGACCAGTTGGTGAGGCCCAGCGCGATCAGCAGGCTGGTGAGGCCGGGCCCGAGGATCGCCATGATGGCGAGGGCGAAGATCAGCGAGGGGATCGCCAGCATCAGGTTGGTCAGCAGGCCGACGAAATCGTCCCACCAGCCGCCCCAGTAGCCGGCGGTCAGGCCGAGCAGCACGCCGATGATGCTGTTGGCGACCTGCGAGACGAGCCCGACGGTGAGCGAGATGCGCGCGCCGTGGACGACGCGGGAATAGATGTCGCGGCCCTGGGCGTCGGTGCCGAACACGAATTCCCGGCCCGGCGGCTCCTCGGCGAACATCAGGTTGGCGTCGAGCACCGGGTCGTGCGTGGCGATGACGGGCGCCAGCACCGCCACCACCACCGCCACGACCACCAGCGCCCCGCCGATATGCAGGTTGGCTCGGAACTTCATGGCGCGTCAGCCATACCGGATGCGCGGATCGATGATCACGTAGGCGATGTCGACCAGCGTGTTGATGACGAGGAAGAACAGCACGATCACCAGGATGCTGCCCTGCACCGCGGGGATGTCGCGCTGGAACACCGAATCGACGAGCAGCGAGCCGAGCCCCGGCCAGGAGAACAGCTTCTCGACCACCACCGCCTGCCCCATCAGCGAGCCGAACTGCAGGCCGATCGTGGTCAGCACCAGGACCAGCGCGTTGCGCACGACGTGCCAGGTGACGACGCGGTACTCGTTCATGCCCTTGGAGCGCGCGGTGCGCACGAAGTCGGCGTTGAGCACGTCGAGCACGGCCGCCCGCGTCGTGCGCGCGAGCAGCGCCATCGGGCTGACGCCGAGCGCCACCGCCGGCAAGGTCAGATGCCGCAGCCCGCCCTCGCCGTAGCCGAAGCTGGGAAGCCAGCCCAGCACCAGGGCGAAGAGATACATGAGCATGAGGCCGAGCCAGAACTTCGGCAGCGACAGGCCCGAGACCGCCCCCACCATCGACACCAGGTCGATGGTGCTCCCCGGCTTGAGGGCGGCGACGAAGCCGAGCGGCACGCCGAGCAGGATCGCGAACAGCATCGCCGCCATGGTCAGCTTCAGCGACGGCCACAGGCGGGCGGCGATCAGCTTCGTCACCGGCTCGCGGGTGCGGAACGAGGTGCCGAGGTCGCCGACCGCGAGGCTGCCGACATAGTTGACGAAGCGCGTGGGCAGCGGGTCGTCGAGGCCGAGCTCCTTGCGCATCCGCTCCATCACCGCGGGATCGAGCATGCGCCCGTCGTCGCCGGCCGACGTGAAGCTGCCGGGGATGACGCTGAACAGCGTGAAGATGACCAGCACGACCGCCACGATCGTCGGAATCGTGTTGCCGAGCCGGCGCAGGATGAGAAGCGGCATGGCTACCGTCGGGGCAGGCGCGGCGCGGCCGGGAGGCCGCGGCGCGGACGGCGCCCCGGCCTCCCGGAATCTACGCGGGCATCACTTGGCGGGCGAGGTCTCGTCGACCCAGAGATTCTCGACGTACTGGTGCGTCAGCTCGGTCGCGTTCGCCTGCAGGCCGTGCAGCCACGGCTGGTAGGCCATCACGGCCTTGTTGTAGTTGAAGAACCACACCGGCGCCTCCTCGTAGAGGATGGCGTTGGCCTTCTTCAGCAGGTCGTTGCGCCTGGCCATGTCGGAGGTCTGGCCGGCCTCGTCCAGCAGCTTGTCGAATTCCGGGTTGTTGAACGAGGTGTAGTTGCAGGCCGTCCGCGGCGTCTTGGAGTGATAGCACTTCAAGGTCGCCAGCGAGTCCGGGCCGGTCAGGTTCGAGATGATGTAGGCCTGGAAGTCGCCCTTCATCGCGGTCTCGGTCAGGACCGCCGCCTCGACCAGCTTCGGCTTCACCTTGATGCCGACGCGCGACAGGTAGGGGATGACCGCCTCGACGATCGGCAGGCCCCAGCTCTCGTTCTGGCTGGTCGTCCACTCGAACTCGAAGCCGTCCTTGTAGCCGGCCTCGGCCAGCAGCTTCTTCGCCTTCTCCGGATCGAAGGCGTAGGGCTTCATGGTCTTGTCGTAGGCCGGCGACGCCATCGGCAGCCAGCTCGTCGCGCGGTAGGCCTTGTCCTTGACCAGCCGCTTGATGATCAGGTCGGTGTCGATCGCGTGGTTGATCGCCTGGCGCACCCGCTTGTCCGAGAAGGGCTTGAAGGCCGGGTTCATGCCCATGTTGCGGGTGAACACCTCGGCGACCTCGAGGATGTGCTTCTTCAGCTCCGGGTCGGCCTGGTAGGCGACGTACTGCGCCGGGCCGAGGATCGAGGTGTCGATCTCCTTCGAGCGGAAGGCGACGTCGCGCGCCGCGGCCTCGCCCATGATGAGGATGATCAGGCGGTCGGCATAGGGCTGGCCGGGCTTGTAGAACTTCTCCCAGCGGGTCAGCACGACGCGCGAGCCCGGGACGTGCTCGACGAACTTGAACGGCCCCAGGCCGACCGGGTTGCTCGCGAACGTGCCCTTCTCGACCTCCTCGCGCGGCAGGATGGAGGTGGTGCCGCCCATGAAGTAGAAGCCGGGGTCGACGCGCTCGGTGATCGTCATCTCCAGCGTGAAGTCGTCGATCTTGCGCAGGCCGGCGATCTCCTTGGCCTGGCCCTTCTCGACGTCGATCGCCCCCTTGATGAGACGCACGTTGCGGGCGCCGGGATAGCCCTTCGAGCCGTCCATGACGCGCGTGTACGACCAGATGATGTCGTCCGCCGTCATCCGCCGGCCGTTGTGGAAGAACGCGTCGTCGCGCAGCTTGTAGGTGTGCACGAAGCCGTCGCCGGAGACCGCGACCTCCCTGGCGAGCTCCAGCACCGGCTTGTTGGCGACGGTGTCCCAGTTGTAGAGCGTCCGGTGCAGCGCCTTGCCGACGATCTCGTCCTGGGCGCGCGGCGTCGTGTGGATGTCGAGGCTCGACAGGCTGGCGCCGTAGGGCGCGGTCATGCGGATGGTGCCGCCTTTGCGCGGCGTCTGCGCCTCCGCGCCGGCACCCAGGACGAGCGCGAGCGCCGTCGCCATCACAGCCAGTTTCTTCATGCGATCCCTCTGGTTCGGCCCTCGGCCGTGAGGCCGGCCGGGGCAGTTTCGGGCGCCATATGAGCCATCTCGGCGCCCCCGCGCAAGGTAGCGCCCCGGCGGTGCGTCAGAAGCGCTCGACCCAGGGCCGCAGCTCGACCTCCCACGTCCAGGCGCTGCGCGGCTGCTGCAGGACGTGCAGGTAGCTCTCGGCGATCGCGTCGGGGTCGAGCGTGCTGTCCGGCTTGTCGGCCGGCTCCGGCCGGGCGGCGCTGCGGATGGCGCCGTCGATGACGAAGTGCGCGACATGGATGCCCTGCGGCGCCAGCTCGCGCGCGATGCTCTGGGCCAAGCCGCGCAGCGCGAACTTGCCCATCGCGAAGGGTGCGGAGAGCGGATAGCCCTTCACGCTCGCCGAGGCACCGGTCAGCAGGATGGCGCCGTGGCGGTGCGGCAGCATCCGCTTCGCCGCCTCCTGCGCCACCAGGAAGCCGCCGAACCCGGTCACCGCCAGCGTCCGCGCGACGTCGGCCGGGTCCAGCTCGACGAACGGGCCGCGCACCCGGAAGCTGGCATTGTAGACGACCACGTCGGGCGTCCCGCAGCGGGCATCGACGTCGGCGAACAGCCGGGCGACCCCGGCGGCATCGGATGCGTCGGACGCGAAGGTGGCCGCACCCGTCTCCGCGGCCAGGGCCGCCAGCTTGTCGACCCGGCGCGCCGCCAGCGCGACCTCCAGGCCCGCCGCCCGCAGCCGGCGCGCCAGCGACGCGCTGAGGCCGCTGCCCACCCCCACGATCAGGGCCTTGCGATAGTCGATGCTCGCCATGTGCGCCTCCGCGTCGGGGCGCACATCCTATCGCGCGCCGCCCCGTCCCCGCGAGGTCGCGCGGCATATCGCCGGGCCGGAGGAAAACTTGAAGCCCGGGCCGGCCGGCAGCATCTCCGGACTCGGGCATGGCCGTGCGATACTTCGCGGCGAGACCACCCCACCAGTGGCGAGCCCATGCACCTGCGCTGCGTCGACTGCTCCACCCGGCATCCCGCGGAGATGCTCTACGCCTGCACCGCCTGCGGCGGCATCCTGGAGGTGGCCGATCCGGCCGTGCTCGACCCGGCGGCGGCCGTGACCCTGGGCGAAGGCGACACGCCGCTGCACCGCGCCGATCGCCTGGCCGCCGCGATCGGCTTCGCCGGCACCGTCCTGATCAAGGACGAGACGGTCAACCCGACGGGGTCGTTCAAGGACCGTGCGGTCGCCGCCGCGGTGTCGCGCGCCCGCGCGATGGGGCTGGACGGCATCGTCTGTGCGTCGAGCGGCAACGCCGGCGCGTCCGCCGCCGCCTATGCCGCGCGCGCCGGCCTGCCCTGCATCGTCGTCGTGCCGGCGCTGACGCCGTCCGAGAAGGTGACGCAGATCGCCGCCTACGGCGCGCTGCTGCTGCAGGTCGAGGGCCACTACAGCAACTCCTATCGCGTCGGGCTGGAGATCGCGCGGCGCCACCGCTTCGCCAACGTCACCACGACCTACCTCAACCCGTGGGGCGTCGACGCGCTGAAGACGGTCGGCCGGGAGCTGCACGATGCCACCATCGGCGCCCCGCCCGACTGGGTGCTGGTGCCGACCGGCGCTGGGCCGCTGGTCAAGGGGGTGGTGCAGGGCTTCCGCGAGCGCGCGCCTGCGAGGATGCCGCGGCTGGCGGCGGTGCAGGCCGCGGGCTGCGCGCCGGTCGTGCGCGCCTTCGCGGCGGGCGAGCGGGTGGTGCGCGCCTGGGGAGCGCCCACCACCTTCGCGTCGGGGATCTCCGACCCGCTGATCGGCTACGAGCGCGACGGCACCCACACGCTGGATCTCGTGCGGGCGACCGGCGGCCTCGCCGTCGCCGTCTCCGACGCGGCGATCCGCTCCGCCATGCAGGCGCTCGCCCGCTTCGAGGGCATCCTCGCCGAGCCGACCGGCGCCAGTTCCGTCGCGGCGCTGGCCACGCTCGCCGCCGACGGCCGGGTCGCGGCCGGCGCGCGCGTCGCCTGCCTCGTCACGGGCCACGGCTTCAAGGACCTGAAGGCCTGGCGCGAGCTGCCGGCGCACACGCGCCGGCTCGCCACGGACGAGGATCCGGCCGGCGCCGTCGACGCGATGCTGGCGGAACGGGCGGCTCAGCCCGCCTTGCCGCGCATCGCCGCTTCGTAGCGCGCCTTGTTCTCGGCGTTGGGCGGATACAGGCCGGGCAGCGCCGCCCCCTTCTCCACCTCGGACATGATCCAGGCCTCGAGCCGTTCCTGCTCGACGGCGCCCTTCACCACGTCGTCGAGGAACGCGGCGGGGATCAGCACCGCGCCGTCCTGGTCGACCACCACCACGTCGTCGGGAAAGACCGCGACGCCGCCGCAGCCGATCGGCTCCTGCCAGTTCACGAAGGTGAGGCCGGCGACCGACGGCGGTGCCGCCGCGCCCCGGCACCACACCGGCAGGCCGGTGCCGAGCACGCCCGCCACGTCGCGCACCACGCCGTCGGTGACCAGCGCGGCGACGCCGCGCTTCTGCATGCGCGCGCACAGGATGTCGCCGAAGATGCCGGCGTCGGTGACGCCCATGGCATCGACGACGGTGATGCAGCCCGCGGGCATCGCCTCGATCGCCGCCCGCGTCGATTTCGGATTGGACCACGACTCCGGCGTCGCCAGATCCTCGCGCGCCGGCACGAAGCGCAGCGTGAAGGCGCGGCCGACGAGGCGCGGCTGCCCCTCGCGGATGGGGCGGGTCCCGCGCATCCAGACGTTGCGCAGCCCCTTCTTGAGGAGCAGCGTGGTGAGCGTGGCGGTCGAGACGCCGGACAGCGTCTCCACGATCTTCGGGTCGAGGGTCATCGGGTCGGCCTCCGGGCATCGCGGTCGAGAGGCGGGGTATAAGGCCAAGGGCCGCGCCATGGTACCCGTCTTCACGCGGCCGCACCGCTTGCGGCGGCGGCGAGGCGGCCCGTATAACCGCCCGTCTCCTGGGCAGACCGCGTCGCGTACAGCCACATGATCCTCGTCACCGGCGGCGCCGGCTTCATCGGTTCGAACCTGCTGGCGGCGCTGGAGGCGCGGGGAGCGGGCGACCTGGCGGTGGCGGACCGCCTCGGCAGCGACGAGAAATGGCGCAACCTCGCCAAGCGCGAGCTGGCGGCGATCGTGTCGCCGGCCGACCTGCCGGAATGGCTGGCCCGGCACGGCGCCGAGGTCTCCATGATCTTCCACCTGGGTGCGGTGTCCGCCACCACCGAGCGCGACGCCGACCTGATCGTCGCCAGCAACTTCACGCTGTCGCTGATGCTGTGGGACTGGTGCGCGGACCACGGCGTGCGCCTCGTCTACGCGTCGTCGGGCGCCACCTACGGCGACGGGTCCGCCGGCTTCGACGACGACGGCTCGCCGGCCGGCCTCGCCCGCCTGCGCCCGCTCAACGCCTACGGCTGGAGCAAGCATCTCTTCGACCGCCGCGTCGCCCGCCTCGTCGCCGAGGGCCGCAACGCGCCGCCGCAATGGGCCGGCCTCAAGTTCTTCAACGTCTACGGGCCGAACGAGCAGCACAAGGGCGAGATGCGCAGCGTCGTCGCCAAGATCCTGCCGGAGCTGACGGCCGGGCGGTCGGCGATTCTCTTCCGGTCGCACCGCCCGGACTTCCCCGACGGCGGTCAGATGCGCGACTTCGTCCATGTCGACGACTGCGTCGCGGTCATGCTGTGGCTGCGCGACAACCCCGGCGTCTCCGGCCTGTTCAACGTCGGCACCGGCCGCGCCCGCAGCTTCGCCGACCTGGCACGGGCGGTGTGCGCCTCGGCCGGGCTGCCGCCGCGGCTGGAGTTCGTCGAGACCCCCGAGGCGATCCGGGCGAAGTACCAGTACTTCACCGAGGCGCGGATGGAGCGCCTGCGCGACGCCGGCTATGCGGCGCCGTTCATCGGGCTGGAGGACGGGGTGCGCCGCTACGTCCAGGACTTCCTGCTCGCCGACGATCCCTACCGCTGAGGAGAGCCCGCGATGGTCCTCGCCATCCCCTTTCCGGCGATCGACCCGGTCGCGGTCGCCATCGGGCCGCTCGCCATCCGCTGGTATGCGCTGGCCTACATCGCGGGCATCATCATCGGCTGGCGCTACGCCCTGGTGCTGGCGCGCCGCGGCCCCAGGCCCGCGACGGGCAAGGCGATCGTCGACCGCGACATGGACGACTTCATCGTCTGGGCGACGCTCGGCGTCGTGCTCGGCGGCCGGATCGGCTACGTCCTCTTCTACAAGCCCGGCTACTACGCCACCCATCCGCTGGAGGCGCTGCAGATCTGGCACGGCGGCATGTCGTTCCATGGCGGCCTCATCGGCATGATCCTGGCGATGATCCTGTTCGCCCGCGGCCGCGACATCGCGTTCTGGCGGCTGGCCGACGTCGTCGCGGCGGTGACGCCGATCGGGCTGTTCTTCGGACGGATCGCCAACTTCATCAACGGCGAGCTCTACGGCCGCGTCGCCGACGTGCCCTGGGCGATGGTGTTCCCGACCGGCGGCCCGCTGCCGCGCCATCCGAGCCAGCTCTACCAGGCGTTCTTCGAAGGCATCTGCTGCTTCGCGGTCCTCGCCGTGCTGGAATGGGTCTACCGCGTGCGCGAGCGGCCGGCGACGATGTCGGGCGCGTTCCTGGTCGCCTACGGCACGGCGCGCATCGTCGGCGAGCTGTTCCGCGAG
The DNA here is from genome assembly GCA_020852355.1 of Alphaproteobacteria bacterium. Taxonomy (GTDB): domain Bacteria; phylum Pseudomonadota; class Alphaproteobacteria; order ATCC43930; family Allostellaceae; genus Allostella. The sequence goes on along the minus strand of JADZBA010000089.1, from coordinate 251 downwards.
CCGGACGCCCATCTGGGCTTCCTCTTCTACGGGACGACCATGGGCCAGCTCCTGTCGCTGCCGATGGTGCTGTTCGGGATCTGGCTGATCGCAAGGGCGCGGCGCCCGGCGTGAACGCGGTCGCGCCGCTGGCCGAGCGTCTCGCCGCCCGCATCCGCGCATCCGGGCCGATCACCGTCGCCGACTTCATGGCGGCGGCGCTGCAGGACGCCGACGCCGGCTACTACCGGCACGCCGACCCGCTGGGGCGC
>JADZBA010000088.1 GCA_020852355.1 Alphaproteobacteria bacterium | reverse complement strand
GCGGCGTTCATCGCCGCGTAGTCGCGCTCGAAGCTGGTCAGGTAGACCTTGACCGTCACCAGATCGGCGAGCCCGGCGCCGAGGCCCTTCAGCACGCGGTCCATGTTGCGCAGGGCCTGCGCGGTCTGGGCCTCGATGCCCGGCAGCAGCGGGCCGTCGGTCGCGTCGAGGTCGCGGCCGAGCTGGCCGGTCAGGAAGATCCAGCCGTCCACGGCGACCGCGTGGCTCGACGGCGAGATCGGCCGGGCGAGGCCCGGGACGATGTGATGCTCGATCAACTCATGCCTCCGCCATCATGGCTTCCAGGGCCTCCTCGGCCGCGACCCAGTCCGCCTCCGCCGCGGCGATGCGGCGATCGAGGTCGGCCTTCGCCCTGAGGAGATCGGGCACCGCCGCCCCGTCGGCGGCGTACGTCGCGGGATCGGCGAGGCGACGCTCGACGGCCGCCCGCTCGGTCTCCAGCCGGTCGACGGCCGCGGCGGCGGCCTGGACGCGCTTGCGCAGCGGTGCCGCGGCCTGCCGCTTGCCCGCCGCCTCGCGGCGCTGCGCCTTGCGCAGGTTCGCGTCGACCGTCACCGTCTCGACCGGCTTGTCGCGTGCCAGGAGCAGCTTGCGATAATCGTCGAGGTCGCCGTCGAACGGCTTCACCGTGCCGTCGGCGACGAGCAGCAGCCGGTCCACCGTCGCCTCCAGCAGCGACCAGTCGTGGCTGACCATGATGACGGCGCCGGGATAGTCGTTGAGCGCGGCGACCAGCGCGCCGCGCGCGTCGATGTCGAGATGGTTGGTCGGCTCGTCGAGGATCAGCAGCGACGGCGCGAGGCGGCACACCTGGGCGAGCGCGAGGCGCGCCTTCTCGCCGCCCGAGAGGTCGCGCGCCTTGACGTCGGCCTTCTGCTGCGTCAGGCCGAAGCGTCCGAGATAGGCGCGCACGGCCGCGTCGCGCAGGTGCGGCATGGCGCGCGCCACCTGCTCGGCCGCCGTCGAATCCGCGTCGAGCGCGTCGAGCTGGTGCTGCGCGAAGAAGCCGACCGTCAGCTTGCTCGCCCGCGTCACCTTGCCGGCCATCGGCGCCAGCGTGCCGGCGAGCAGCTTGGCCAGCGTCGACTTGCCGTTGCCGTTCGCGCCGAGCAGCCCGATGCGGTCGTCGGGGTCGATTCGCAGGTCGAGCCGGCGCAGCACGGCGCGCCCGTCATAGCCGACGACCGCCTCGTCGCAGGTGATGATCGGCGGCGCCAGCTTCGCCGGCTCGGGAAAGCTGAAGACGACGTGCGGGTCCTCGGCCACGGCGGCCGGCGGCGGCAGCTTGGCGATCGCCTTCAGCCGGCTCTGCGCCTGGCGGGCCTTCGACGCCTTGTAACGGAAGCGGTCGACGAAGGCCTGCATGTGCTTGCGCTGGGCGTCGATGGTGCGCGCGAAGGCGGCCTCGTGGGCGCGCCGCTCCGCCCGCAGGCGCTCGAACGTGTCGTAGTTGCCGCCGTACAGCGTCAGCTTGCGCCCGCTCAGATGCAGGATCTGGTCGACCGCGGTGTTGAGCAGCGTGCGATCATGGCTGATCACCACCAGCGTGTGCGGATAGCGCGCGAGATGCGCCTCCAGCCACATCGTCGCCTCGAGGTCGAGATGGTTGGTCGGCTCGTCGAGGAGCAGCAGGTCCGGCTCGGCGAACAGCGCGGAGGCCAGGGCCACGCGCATGCGCCAGCCGCCCGAGAAGCTCGCGAGCGGCCGGGCCTGCGCCTCGGCATCGAAGCCGAGGCCATGGAGGATGCCGGCGGCCCGCGCCGGCGCCGCGAGCGCGCCGATCGCCGCCAGCCGGTCATGGATCTCGCCGAGATCCTCGGGAGCCGCGGTCTCCACTTCGGCCAGCAGCCGCGAGCGCTCGACGTCGGAGGACAGCACGGCCTCCAGCGGGGTGGTCTCGCCCTCGGGCGCCTCCTGGGCGACGAACCCGACGCGCGCGCCGGGTCGGATCACGATGGAGCCGGCATCCGGCTGCAGGCGGTGCAGCAGCAGGTCGAAGAGCGTCGACTTGCCGGTGCCGTTGGGGCCGACGAGCCCGACCCGGTAGCCGTCCGGGATCGTCGCGTCGGCGCCATCGAAGAGGGCCCGACCGGCGATCCGGTAGGTCATGGCGCGAATTTCGATCATGGGCGGCGCTCATAACACGCAGGCTCCACCGATCCAACCTCGGCTGGACCGCGAGCCCCGGTCGGCCCTGCGGCGATCAGCTCAGGAGATCGTCGGGTTCCGCGAAGAGGATGCGCAGGGACCCGCCGTTGGCCGGCGCGATGTCCGTCTCGCCGGCCTGGTTGCGCTCGGGCGGCGGCAGGTCGACGACGTGGCCGGCGGTATCGAGGAAGATGAGGACGTCGTGGTCGGGATCGAAGTCGTGGATGACGACGTCGGTCCGCTCGCCCTCCTCGTAGACGAAGATGTCCCGCCCCGGCCCGGAGAAGGCGGTCGCCTCGCCCGGCGCGAAATGAAAGATGTTGGTGCCCGAGCCGCCCAGCATCACCGCATCGCCGTCGGTGGCGATCAGCAGGTCGTCGCCGTCGTCGCCGGCCAGCGTATCGTAGCCGACCGTGCCCTGGAGGGTGTCGTCGCCCTTGCCGCCGTGCAGGAGGTCGTCGCCGGCGCCGCCGATCAGCAGGTCGTCCCCCTGCCCGCCATAGACGATGTCGTTGCCGAGGCCGCCGAGCACGACGTCGTTGCCCGCGCCCGCATCCACCGTGTCGTTGCCGTCGCCACCCAGGACAATGTCGTTGCCCTTGCCGGCAAGGATGAGGTCGTTGCCGGCACCGCCGGAGAGGAAATCGTCGCGGTCGGTGCCGACCAGCGTATCGTCGGCCGCGCCGGCCTCGACGACGATGCCGGTGAAGGCGACCGGGTCGGGGTTCGGGATCACCGGCGGGAGGTCGACCACGGGCACGGCCGCAGGCACGGACCCGGGCTGCCGGTCGGCATCGTCCACGGTGTCCAGCGCCGTCGTCGCCTGCTCGGGCACGTCGACGGGGCGGATATCCGGCGTCGCGGTCACCGGGTCGTCGGACAGGGCGACCGAACCGTCGTCCCCGTCGCCGGCGACGCTGTCCGAGCCGGCCGTCGAATCGTGGTCGTCGAGCAGCGTCGCGGCGGCAGAGACCGGCGCTGGCGCCGGTTCCCCGTCATCGCCGTCCGTCGTCGGGGCCGAGACGAACTGGTCGAACTGGTCGAGCGCCAGCGTGGACAGCGCCAGGGCCGACACCGTGGCGGCGAGATGCGAGTAGACGGCATCGCCGGTAGCCCGGCCGGCAGCGCGGTCGGGCGAGAGCAGCACGCGGTCCACCAGCTCGCGGATGTCGTCGGCGCGGAACACCACGTCGGCGGCGGAATGGTGGACGACGAAGGCGCCGTCGATCCGGGCGAAATGGACGAGCACTTCGCCGGTGCCGCGCCCGACGAACAGGAACCAGGGATCGCCGTCGTCGGAGACGCCCGATTCGGTGTCGAACGGCAGCCCGCGCGCGCCGAGCAGGCTCGCCGCGCGATAGAGCTCCGCCTTCTCCTGCTCGGTCCAGCCGCTCGGCCGCGCCTGCGCCCCGAACAGCTCGATCACGTCCCCCACGCCGTCCTCCAGGGTTCCGCCACGCCGGCGCTAGGCAGGAACTGCCTCGTCCTCGGGAAACAGCAGACGGAAGGTGAACGGGTCGTAGTAGCGGAGCATGGCCTTCGCGAAGTCCCGCGGCGCGATCTCCAGCGCCTTCGCCCAGGCCTCGTACTGATCGGGCGGTATCCGCCCGTGCCCGCCTTCGATCTGCGATATGAAAGTGTAGTAGCGCAGCCCCACCCGCTCCGCCAGGTCGCGCTGCGTCATGTCCCGCGTCTCCCGCAGCGAGCGCAGCCAGCGACCGGCATCCTGTCGCAGACGTCGGGCGTGGTCGGCCGAACGCACGTACTGCGCGTACATCACCCGTCTCCGCTCATCTTCGGTGTCGATGGTCGATGTCATGTAGTTACTGGATCCCCAACAACCAGTCCATCGAAAAGCGGGTGGCGAAAGGCCGCCGACAATCGGGAGCGATGCGCGACAGCCTCGACGATCGGGCGGACTGGAGCCGGTAGCCGGGTATACGGGGGGGCGAATTGATACCCAAGCACCGGTGATCGTCGAGGCTGCCGCTACGGGAGATCCGTTTCGACGCTTGCCGGGCGTCTCATCAGGCGGCGTTTGTCGGTCGCAACGTGTCAATGAGTTACTGTATAAGCGTCCCGGCGATTCGGCGCAAGAAGTTTTTGTCAGGAAGTCACTGTATTTCGGCGGCGGCCCCTACTGGCCCTCGCGCAGGCTCTTCACGAACTCGGCCAGCCCGGTCTGGCGCTGGCGGCGCAGCCGCTCGGCCCACAGGATCGCCCGGACGCGCGCCACGCTCTCGTCGAGGTCACGGTTGACGATCACGTAGTCGTATTCCGGCCAATGGCTCATCTCGTCGGCGGCCCGCGCCATGCGCCGACCCACCTCCTCCGCCGAATCGCGGGCGCGGGTGCGCAGGCGACGCTCCAGCTCGGCGGTCGACGGGGGCAGGACGAAGATGCTGACGAGATCGGCGCGCGCCGCCTGGGCCAGGGTCTGCGTCCCCTGCCAGTCGATGTCGAAGAGCACGTCGCGGCCCACGGCGAGATCGCGCTCCACCGCCGCGCGCGGCGTGCCGTAGTAGTGGTCGAAGACCTTGGCCCACTCCAGGAATTCCCGGCGGTTGACCATCAGGTTGAAGGTGGTCAGATCGACGAAGCGGTAGTC
>JADZBA010000087.1 GCA_020852355.1 Alphaproteobacteria bacterium | reverse complement strand
GTCAGCTCCTGGTTGCCGCGCAGCTTGTCGAGCGAGGCGCTGGCGACGTTGAGGATCTTGCCGCGCAGCGGCAGCACGGCCTGGGTCTCGCGGTCGCGCGCCTGCTTGGCCGAGCCGCCGGCCGAATCGCCTTCCACCAGGAAGATCTCGGTGCCGGCGGCCGCGCTGCGCGAGCAGTCGGCCAGCTTGCCGGGGAGCCGCAGCTTGCGCGTCGCCGTCTTGCGCTGGAGGTTGTCCTGGCGGCGCTTCAGCCGCTCCTCCGCGCGCTCGACCGTGCGCTCCAGCAGGCGGCCGGCAGTTTCCGGGTCGCCCGACAGGAAATGGTCGAAGCGGTCCTTCAGCACGTTCTCGACCAGCCGCGTCGCCTCGGGCGAGGACAGCCGGTCCTTGGTCTGCCCCTGGAACTGCGGCTCGCGCAGGAAGACCGACAGCAGCGCGCAGGCCCCGGCCATGACGTCGTCGGTGGTGATCTGCTGGGCGCGGCGGTTGCCGACCAGCTCGCCATGGGCGCGCAGGCTGCGCGTCAGCGCGGTGCGCAGCCCCGCCTCGTGGGTGCCGCCCTCCGAGGTGGGGATCGTGTTGCAGTAGGAGTTGAGGAAGCCCTCGTCGTCCTCCAGCCAGGTGATCGCCCACTCCACGCGCCCCGCCTTGTCGGGGAAGGCCGCCTCGCCCTGGAAGGGCACGGCCGTCAAGGTCGCGCGCTCGCCGACGGCGCTGGTCAGGAAATCCGCGAGGCCGGCCGGGAAATGCAGCGTCGCCTCGGCCGGCGTCGCGTCGTCGCCCTTGATCAGGGCGGGGTCGCACGACCAGCGGATCTCGACGCCGCGAAAGAGATAGGCCTTCGAGCGCGCCATGCGGAACAGGGTGGCGGGCCTGAAGCGCAGGGCGGCGCCGAAGATCTCGGGATCGGGATGGAAGCGCACCGTGGTGCCGCGCCGGTTCGGCGCCGGGCCGACCTCCTTCAGCTTCGTCGTCGGCTTGCCGCGGGCATAGTCCTGGGTCCACAGCGTGCGATCGCGGGCGACCTCGACCGTCAGCCGGTCGGAGAGCGCGTTGACCACGGAGACGCCGACGCCGTGCAGGCCGCCCGAGGTCTCGTAGACCTTGGAGGAGAACTTGCCGCCGGAGTGCAGCACCGTCAGGATCACCTCGAGCGCCGACTTGTCCTTCAGCTTGGGATGCGGATCGACGGGGATGCCGCGGCCGTTGTCGCGCACCACCAGCGTGCCGTCGGCGGCGAGCTGCATCTCGATGCGGGTCGCATGGCCGGCCACGGCCTCGTCCATGGCGTTGTCGAGCACCTCGGCGGCGAGATGGTGCAGCGCCCGCTCGTCGGTGCCGCCGATATACATGCCGGGCCGGCGGCGCACCGGCTCCAGCCCCTCCAGCACCTCGATGTCCTTGGCGCTGTAGTCGTCCCCGGTCTTGCGGGCGAGAGTGCCGAACAGGTCCTTCATGGCGCGGCGATCCTATGAATCGGCGGCTGCGGGGGCAAGGCCCACGAGATATGGTAGCGCGCCCATGCCGGAGCGAGGCCGATGACCGACGCGCCAGTTCCCCGCCAGCCGCGGGGCGAGCTGCAGATCCGCACGCTCGCCATGCCGGCCGACACCAACCCCAACGGCGACATCTTCGGCGGCTGGCTGCTCGCCCAGATGGACGTTGCAGGCGGCATCTACGCCAGCCATCGCGCCGGCGGCCGGTCGGCCACGGTGGCGATCGACGCCATGACCTTCCACCTGCCGGTCTTCGTCGGCGACGTGGTCTGCTGCTACGCCGACCTGGAGCGGGTCGGTCGGACTTCCATGACGATCCATATCGAGGCCTGGGTGATCCGCCGCCGCGCCGACCAACGGCTGCTGGTGACCGAGGGACGGTTCACCTACGTGGCGATCGGGGACGACGGGCGGCCCCGGCCGGTGCCGCCGGGATGAGCGAGTCTGCTGTCTGCATCGTCGGCGCCGGGTCGTCCGGCCTTGCCGCGGCGAAGGCCCTGAAGGAGCGCGGCGTCGCCTTCGAATGCTTCGAGATGGGCAGCGACATCGGCGGCATGTGGCGCTACGGGAACGACAACGGCATGTCGTCGGCCTATCGCAGCCTGCATATCGACACCAGCCGCCGCAATCTCGGCTATCCCGACTTCCCGATCCCGGACGACCAGCCGGATTTCCTGTCGCACGCCCAGGTGCTGGCCTGGCTCGAGGCCTATGCCGAGCGCTTCGCGCTGCGTGCGCATATCCGCTTCCGAACGGAAGTCGCGACGGTCGAGCCTCGGGGCGAGGGGTGGCGCGTCGGTCTCGCCGATGGCGAGGTGCGCGACTACCGCGCGGTGGTGGTCGCCAACGGCCATCTGTGGGACCCGCGGATGCCCGACTTCCCCGGCCGGTTCGACGGCCATGCCATCCATTCGCACCACTACCGCACGGCCGCCCCCTACGAGGACCGGGACGTGCTGGTGATCGGCATCGGCAACTCCGCGGTGGACATTGCGGTCGACATCGCCCGCCGGGCGCGGCGCGTGCATCTCTCGACCCGGCGGAGCGCCTGGATCGCGCCCAAATACATCATGGGCGTTCCGACCGACCGCTGGATCGCCTTCATGACGCGGCGGCTGCGCCTGCCGACGCCGGTCGCCCGCGGCGCCGTCCGCTGGCTGATGATGCTGACCCAGGGCGACCAGCGCCGCTACGGCGTGCCGCGCCCGGCGCACCCGATCTGGCGCGAGCACGCCACCATCAGCCAGGAGCTGCTGCCCGCCATCGGCCACGGCCGCGTCGCGCTCAGGCCCGACGTGCGCGAGCTGCGCGGGCACGAGGTCGCCTTCGCCGACGGCAGCGTCGAGCGCTACGACGCGATCGTCTACGCGACCGGCTATCGCGCGACCTTCCCCTTCCTCGATCCGAACGTGTTCGCCGTGCGCGACGGCGAGGCGTCGCTCTACCGCCGCATGCTGCCGCCGGACCGGCCGGGCCTCGCCTTCATCGGCCTGGTGCAGCCGATCGGTCCGACGATCCCGCTGGCCGAGATCCAGGCGCGCTGGCTCGCCGCGTGGCTGTCGGGCGCCATGCGGCTGCCCGATCCGGAGACGATGCGCCGCGAGGTCGCCGAGCACCGCCGGCGCCTCGTCCGGCGCTACGTCGGCTCCGCCCGCTACACGCTGGAGGTCGACTTCCGCGAGTATGCGGGGCAGCTGCGCGGCGACATGAAGCGGGGGACGGCAGGCCGATGAGTCGAGCCGGCTGCGACACCTTGCTCTTCGATCTCGACGGCACGCTGACCGATACCGACGCGCTGCATATCGCCGCCTATCGCCGGATCCTCGCCCGCGACGGGCGCTGGCTCAGCGCCGCCGACTACAAGGCGCGCGTCATGGGGGCGACCAACGCGGCGATCATGGGCTGGATGTTCCCGGGGTTGGACGAGGCCGAGCATGCGGCGCTGGCGGACGAGAAGGAGCGGCTGTTCCGCAGCATGGTCGGGCGGCTGCGGCCGCTGCCCGGGCTGACCGCGCTGCTCGAATGGGCGGCGGGCCTGGCGCTGCGCACGGCGGTCGTCACCAATGCGCCGCGCGACAATGCCGAGCTGATGCTGGGCGGGCTCGGCCTCGCGACGCGGTTCCCGGTGCTGGTCATCGGCGACGAGCTGGCGCGCGGCAAGCCCGATCCGCTGCCCTACGCGACGGCGCTGGAGCGGCTCGGCAGCACCGCCGATCGCGCCTTCGCCTTCGAGGATTCGTGCTCGGGCGTGCGCGCCGCAGCGGCCGCCGGGATCGAGACGTTCGGCCTGCTGACCGGGCTCGACGAGCCGACGCTGCGGGCGGCGGGCGCCGCCGCCGTCATCGACGACTTCGCCGACCCCAGGCTGCTGGCGAAGCTGGAGGCGGAGTTCGGCAGCCGCCCCGCCTGATCAGGACGGGCGGCCGAGGAAGCCCAGCAGCAGCCGCGTGACCTCCGCCGGCTGCTCCTGCTGCACCCAGTGGCCGGCGCCGTCGACGAGGTGGCAGCCGCGCATGCGCGTGCAGGCGGCGTGCTGCATGCGGTCGATCGCCCCGGGGCGCTGGTAGATGCCCCAGTCGCTCTTGCCGGCGATGAAGCAGGAGGGCACGTCGATGGGGCGGCCGGAGAAGATCTGCAGCTCCGCGTCGTAGCTGCCGGTGGTGCGGCAGCGGTACCATTTCAGCCCGCCCTGGAAGCCGGTCCGCCCGTACTCCCCGGCGTAGACGGCGAGCGCTGCCTCGGGCAGCCAGCGGCAGGCCGCGATCTCCGCGGCGGTCGGCATCTCGGCCGCGACCGTCGCCGCCATGCCCTGGTCCAGGTCCATGATGTAGTAGGTCGGCATCTTCGCCAGCTCGTCGGCCGTCCAGCCCGCGAGCGGAAACGGCCGGTTCTGCTTCCAGTCCGCGCTCTTGTGGTGGAAGTACGCGCGCAGGAAGGCATGGACGCCCTGCGGGCAGCGCCACATGTCGGCGTTCGCTTCCCGCGTCGAGTAGTACCACTGGTAGTGCTTGCGCGGCCGCGCCAGGGCGGCGAGGTCGGCGTGGATGTCGCGGCCGGGCGAAGGCGGCGGCGCGTCGGCGGTGGCGAAAGGCAGGGACGGGGGTCCGGCGAAGGGTGCGCTCATCAGCACCATGGCGGCGAAGAAGTCGGGGCGGACGAGCGCCGCCCAGGCGGCGACCGACGCACCGAAATCATGGCCGATCACGGCGGCGACCGACCGGTGGCCCAGCGCCGCGACCAGCCCCATGGCGTCGCGCACGAGGTTGAGGAGGCGGAAGGCGCCGAGGTCGCCGTCGTAGGCCGCGTCCCAGCCGGTGGTCCGGCCATAGCCGCGCTGGTCGGGGGCGACGACGTGGAAGCCGGCCGCGGCCAGGGCCGGCATCACGGCGCGCCAGCTGTAGGCGAGCTCGGGGAAGCCGTGCAGCAGCAGGAGGCAGGGGTGCCCGGGATCGCCCGCGTCCAGCACATGCATGCGCAGGCCGTTGATGCCATCCACGAAGCGGGCGCGTACGCCGGGCGGCAGGGTCGATCGGTCGAGGGGTTCCAGCGCCGCCATCGCGGCCTCCGTGCGGGGATCGGCCGGCGATCATCGCAGCATCGGCCGGCCGGCGGAACGGGGCCGAAACGAAGAGCGGCGGTGAAACGAAGACGGGGGCCGCGAGGCCCCCGTCGGTCGTTCCGAAGCGCGCGGTCCGATCAGACCGAGTAGTACATCTGGAACTCGATCGGGTGCGGCGTGTGCTCGAACGCGTAGACCTCTTCCCACTTCAGCTCGAGGTAGGACTCGATCTGGTCCTTGGTGAAGACGTCGCCCTTCAGCAGGAAGTCGTGGTCGCCGGCCAGCGACTCCAGGGCCTCGCGCAGCGAGCCGCACACCGTCGGGACCTCCTTCAGCTCCTCGGGCGGCAGGTCGTAGAGGTTCTTGTCCATCGGGTCGCCCGGATGGATCTTGTTCTGGATGCCGTCGAGGCCGGCCATCAGCATCGCGGCGTAGGTCAGGTAGGGGTTCGCCGCCGGATCGGGGAAGCGCACCTCGACGCGCTTGCCCTTCGGGCTGGCGACGTAGGGGATGCGGCACGAGGCCGAGCGGTTGCGCGACGAATAGGCCAGCAGCACCGGCGCCTCGAAGCCCGGGATCAGCCGCTTGTAGCTGTTGGTCGTCGGGTTCGAGAAGGCGTTGATCGCCTTGGCGTGCTTGATGATGCCGCCGATGTAGTAGAGGCACATCTCCGAGAGGTCGGCGTACAGGTTGCCGGCGAACAGCGGCTTGCCGCCCTTCCAGATCGACTGGTGCGTGTGCATGCCCGAGCCGTTGTCGCCCTTGACCGGCTTCGGCATGAACGTCGCCGACTTGCCGTAGGACGCGGCGACGTTGTGCACCACGTACTTGTAGATCTGCATCAGGTCGGCGGTCTTGACCAGGGTCGAGAACTTCACGCCGAGCTCGTGCTGGGCGGGCGCCACCTCATGGTGGTGCTTCTCGACCTCGACGCCCATCTGCTCCATGACGGTCAGCATCTCGGCGCGCAGGTCGGAGGCGGCGTCGACCGGCGGCACCGGGAAGTAGCCGCCCTTGACCGGCGGACGGTGGCCGGGGTTGCCCCCCTCCATCTCCTTCGCCGACGCCGTCGTGCCTTCCTCGGAGTAGAGTTCGTAGTAGCCCTTGTACATGGACTGCTCGAACTTGACGTCGTCGAACACGAAGAACTCGGCCTCCGGGCCGAAGAAGGCCGTGTCGCCGATGCCGGTCGACTTCAGGTAGGCCTCGGCGCGCTTGGCGGTCGAGCGCGGGTCGCGGGTGTAGGCCTGGCCGGTCGACGGCTCGTAGACGTCGCAGAAGATCACGAGCGAGGGCTGCGCCGCGAAGGGATCCATGACCGCGGTCGACAGGTCCGGCATCAGGATCATGTCGGACTCGTTGATCGCCTTCCAGCCGGCGATGGACGAACCGTCGAACATCACGCCATCGGTGAGGAAGTCCTCGGTGATGGTGCAGATGTGATGGGCGAGGTGCTGCCACTTGCCGCGCGGGTCGGTGAAGCGGAAGTCGACGTACTTGACGTCGTGCTCCTTGATCAGTTCGAAGACCTTTTTCATGTCCGACATGGTTTGGTTCCCGTCGTTCCTTGGCGTTGGGTGGGGATTGAACTGGCCGGCGGGCGGGCGGGGCGGCTCAGACCGCCTCGGGCCCGCGCTCGCCGGTACGGATGCGGATCGCTTCCTCGACCGGGCTGACGAAGATCTTGCCGTCGCCGATGCGCCCGGTGTGCGCGGCCTGCTGGATCGCCTCGACCGCCCGCTGCACCAGGGCGTCGTCCATCACCACCTCGATCTTCACCTTGGGCAGGAAGTCGACGACGTACTCGGCGCCGCGATAGAGCTCGGTGTGGCCCTTCTGCCGTCCGAAGCCCTTGGCCTCGGTGACGGTGATGCCGGTGATCCCGACCTCGTGAAGGGCCTCCTTCACCTCGTCGAGCTTGAACGGCTTGATGATCGCTTCGACCTTCTTCATGGCCTCGTTTCTCGATCCGGTATGTGCAGGCGCGGCCCGCCCGGGGGACCGCCCGCACGCGCCGTACGCGCTCGATTAAGCAGGAGCCGTGCCATATCCGATGATGCCGCGGCCGAGGCGATTTTGCGCGGCGCCGCGGCCGGTTGCACCAACAAACGGCAAATGCCTAAAGAATAGGCTACCCGGTTGCCATCCTCTTAGGCAGTTTTCCGCAACGGTCCGGCGGCCAGGCAATCCCGGATGCGGGCGACCGCGGCGCGGATGTTCTCGACCGAGTTCGCGTAGGAGAAGCGCAGATAGCCCTCGCCGAACCGGCCGAAGCTGGTGCCGGAGATGACGGCGACGCCGGCCTCCTCCAGCAGCTTCGCCTGCAGCGCACGGCTGTCGAGGCCGGTGCCGGTGATGTTGGGGAAGGCGTAGAACGCGCCGCCCGGCTCGATGCAGCGGAAGCCGGGGATGCGATTGAGCTCGTCGACGATGACCCGGCGGCGCTCGGCGAAGGCCGCGACCATCCGTCCGACCGCCTCCTGGGGCCCCTCGAGCGCGGCGATGCCGGCGAACTGCGCGGACGCGTTGACGCAGGAATGGCAGTTGATGGCGAGGCGCGTCGCCTTCTCGGCCAGGCCTTCGGGCCACACGGCATAGCCCAGCCGCCAGCCCGTCATCGCGTAGGTCTTGCTCCAGCCGTCGAGCAGGATCAACCGGTCCGCCATCTCCGGATAGTTCAGCAGGCTGACATGCGGCCGGCCGTCGTAGGTCATCTGGCCGTAGATCTCGTCGCTCATCACCGCGACCTGCGGGTGCCGGGCGAGGCCGGCAACGAGCTTGTCGATCTCGGCCTTCGGCACGACGCCGCCGGTCGGGTTGGCCGGGCTGTTGATGATGATGAGGCGCGTCCTCGGCGTGATCTTGCCGAGAACCTCCTCGGCGCTGAACGAGAAGCCGTTCTCCTCGCGCAGATGGATCGGCACCGCGGTGGCACCGGAGAAGCGGATGACCGATTCGTAGATCGGGAAGCCGGGATCGGGATAGAGGATCTCGGTCCCCGGCTCGCCGAACATCATGATGGCGAAGAACATCGTCACCTTGCCGCCGGGCACGACGACGACGCGGTCGGGGCTCACCTCGACCCCCAGCCGGCGATGGAGGTCGGCCGACACCGCCTGGCGGAGCTGCGGGATGCCGTTGGCGGCGGTGTAGCCGTGATGGCCGTCGCGCAGCGCCTTGATCGCCGCCTCGACGATGTGGTCGGGCGTCCGGAAGTCGGGCTGCCCGATACCGAGATTGATGATGTCCTTGCCCTGCGCCTGGAGGGCCTGGGCGCGGGCCAGCACCTCGAACGCGGTCTCGGTGCCGAGCTGGGACATGCGTTCGGCGAGCGGCAGCATGGAAACCTCCGGAGCATAGAGCGGGATCGGCCGGACTTATGCCCGACCTGCCGCGGCGCGGCAACGCTGCCGGGCATCGGGCGGCCGGGCCGGCTCCGACCGCCCGAGGCCCGGCGATCGGACGGACTGGACCTTTCGTGCCCCTGCGCCGGGGTGCTACGCGTGACGCGGATACCGGACAATTCACCAGGAAACCCCGGACGATGGCCCTCATCTCGGGTCAGCCCTTCATGCTGACGCCGCTGCCGCCGCCCATGAGCAGCATCTGTTCGACCCCGCGATCGCGGCGCTTGCCGGCGAAGGCTCCGTGGTCGCCGCGGTCCATCCGGCCGAGCCGATGCCCAGCCTCAATGCCAGGTCGCCGGGAACGCCGTCACGCTCTGGGGGCAGGTAAGCTACGGCCTGGATGCCGGAATCTTCGAGATCATCGTCTGACTCCTCCCGTTTTCTTGACCGGCGGCGGGGGAGGGGCTAAACGAGCGGCCGCGTGGCGGGTGTAGCTCAGGTGGTTAGAGCGCCAGATTGTGGATCTGGATGTCGTGGGTTCAAGTCCCATCACTCGCCCCATTCCCTCCCTTTCCGACGGTGCCCGGGCCGCCCCTGATGCGGGCGGGTGCCCGCTGCCCGAGGACATCGCCATGGACGACCTGAAGCGCCAGCTCCTCTCCTGGATCGCGGCCGACCGGGACGAGCTGATCCGGTTCATGAGCGGCTTCCTGCAGCAGCGCAGCGCCAACCCGCCCGGCGACACGCGGACCGCGGCCGCGCACATCGGCCGCTACCTCGAGGCCCGCCAGGTGCCGCACCGCTTCGTCGCCGCGTTCGAGCACATGCCCAACGTCGTCGGCAGCTTCGAAGGCGGCGCGCCCGGCCGCCACCTCGTGCTGAACGGCCATATCGACGTCTTCCCGGCGATCGACGACTATGGCTGGTCGGGCGAGGTGAAGGACGGCAAGATCTTCGGCCGCGGCGCCTCCGACATGAAGACGGGCACGGCCGCCGCCGTCTTCGCCTATGCCTACCTTCACCGCCTGCGCGAGCATCTGAAGGGCCGGCTGACGCTGACCTGCGTGTCGGACGAGCAGTCCGGCGGCAAGTACGGCACCCGCTACCTGTTCGAGACGATCCCCGACGAGGTCAGGGGCGACTGCTGCCTCAACGGCGAGCCGTCCGGCATCAACAATGTCCGCTTCATGGAGAAGGGGACGCTGCGCTTCCGGGTCACCGCCCGGGCGCCGGGCGGCCATGGCGGCTATCCGCACCTGTCGGCCAACCCGGTGAAGGTCATCGCCGCCATCGTCGGCGAGATCGAGCGCTTCCACGGCCGCCGCGCGCCGATGCCGGCCGACATCGCCGCCGCCCTCGACACGCCGGAGGCGATCGCCGGCACCAATCAGGGCATGGGCGAGGGCGCGGCCGAGGTGGTGCGCTTCATCACCGTCAATCCCGGCGTCATCAAGGGCGGCCTCAAGGTCAACCAGATCGCCCCGGACTGCATGGTCGAGTTCGACCTGCGCATCCCCTTCGGCTTCGACCGCGATGCGCTCCTGAAGGAGATCCGGGCGATCGTCGCCGCCCACGCCGAGGCTTCGATGGAGATGTTCGACGCCCATTCCTATCCGCCGAGCGCCGCCGACCCGAACGGCGAGATGGTGAAGATCATCCAGGCCAACGTGCAGGCGCAGAAGGGCTTCGTGCCGGTGCCGCTGTCGAGCCTCGGCGGCTCGGACTCGCGCTACTGGCGCTACGCCGGCATCCCCGCCTACCTCTACGGGCCGTCGCCGGTCAGCATGGGGCGGCGCGACGAGCACGTCACGATCGACGAATTCCTGCACATCGTCACCACGCACGTCCTCTCGGCGTTCGACTATCTGCGCAAGTAGCGGCGCGCGAAGGAACGCGGCCGGTGGCGACTCGTTTATCCTTGGGGCCGGCGCCCGGGGGCGGGCGCGACCCTGAAACGACGGAGGCGTCTCCCATGTCCTGCAAGCTGCTGCCGATCGCGTTGGCCGGCCTGTGCGCGCTCTCGCTCGCCGCCTGCGGCAGCCGGTCCGACGACCGGGTGGCGAGCGGTGCGGGCGTCGGCGCCGGCACGGGGGCGCTGGTCGGGCTCGCCTTCGGGGGCATCGGCGCCATCCCCGGCGCGCTGATCGGCGCCGGTGCCGGCGCCGGCACCGGGGCAATGACCGACAAGGACCAGCTCTATCTCGGCAAGCCGGTCTGGCGCGACCAGTAGGCCGTAGCTCACACCGGGTCGCGGATCAGCGGCCCGGTCGAGCAATGGATGCCGCCGCCGCCCAGCGACATCCTGTCGTAGGGCACGACCCGGATCGAGATCTGGCAGCGGTCGAGCTTCTCGCGCGTCCGGTCGGACACGCCCTCGGGCATCAGCAGGCGCCCCGGGCGAACCGCCAGGCAGTTGACGATCCCGGCGGCGTCCTCGTGGCAGACCTCGATCGTGCGGACGTTCATCTCCTTCAGCTTTTCCAGGAACCAGAAGGGCAGCAGCGTCGGGTTGATGAGGGCGGTGTCGCCGTCGATCATGACGAACATGCCGTCGATGTGCAGCCGGTAGCCGGTGAGCTGCACGACCAGCAGCTCGACGCCCATCACCCTGAGCACCTCGGCGAGCTGGCGCACCCCTTCCTCGTTGACCCGGCTGGAGACGCCGACCACCGCGGTCCGGGGGTTGATCCAGGCGAAGCTGCCGCCCTCCAGGATGCCCGTGCCGTGGATGGTGCGCAGGATCGGCATGCCGATCCGCGCCAGCGTCTCGGTGACCGGGGCCTCCTCGCCGCGGCGGATCGGCGGGCCGAGGCGGGTGACGATCGCGCCGCCGTCGACGGCGATGACGCTGTCGCGGGTGTAGCAGGCCTTCGTGCGCTCCGGTGCGCAGCGGTCGAGGAACACGATCTCCGTGCCTTCCTCGCGCAGCGCCTGCACGAGGCCGTCGTGCTGCGCCTGCATCGAGGGGATGTCGGGGATGGTGTCGCCGCGCCAGTACCAGCCGTGCTCCTTGTCGCCGAAGGCGCCGATCTCGGGCAGGCGCTTGCGCTCGTCGATGACCTTCAGCTCGTCGCCCGGTCGGTGCATCAGCACCAGGCGCAACGCGCCGACGTCGTTGCTGCAGCCCCAGTGCCGGCCCCAGACGCGGGCCTGCTCGGCCGGCGTCTCGAACGCGGGCGTCGGCGCCGACGGGAACTCCTTGATCAGCATGTTGTAGCGGTATTCGCCCTCGGTCATCATCGTCATGGTCGGCGGCCTTTCGGTCAGCGCGGCTGGTCGGCGGCGGTCGGGATCGTCCATTCCCGGCCGCGCACGGTGTCGACATATTCGGGCCAGCGATGGTGGACCGGTGCCGGGAACTTCGCCGGCAGCAGCGGCGGCAGCCATTTCGCGCCGCCGATGCCGCCGCCGGTGCGCTCGACGAACTCCGCCTTGCACCGCGCCAGCGCCGCCTCGTCGCCGCCGAGATCGACCAGCGTCAGGGCGATGACCTCCCCCGCCTTGGTCCACATCGGGTCGATGGTGGCCGGCGTGCCGCCCATCGCGAAGCGCGTCCATTCGGGGTAGCGATAG
The DNA here is from genome assembly GCA_020852355.1 of Alphaproteobacteria bacterium. GTDB lineage: Bacteria > Pseudomonadota > Alphaproteobacteria > ATCC43930 > Allostellaceae > Allostella. The sequence goes on along the minus strand of JADZBA010000087.1, from coordinate 12,239 downwards.
CCGGCGGCCGGGGCGCGCAGGGCGGGGCGCGCGACGTAGAGCCGCACCGTCGGCGCGTGCCAAGTGTACTCGACGTAGTCATCGGCCGCGTAGCTGGTCTGCCACGACGGCAGGTTGGCGCGAAACCACGCCTCGCCGTCGCGCGGGTCGGTCAGGACCTCATGCTCGGCCGGGAAGGGGTCGTCCATCGGCGCGATGCCCAGGGTCTTCTGCATCTCCCGGCCGAAGCGGCGCGCCTCCTCGCTCCAGCGCGGCGGGCCGACGCGCTGGAAGTTGCGATAGGTGATGTCGGCCAGCGCGTGGTTCGGCAGCCCCATCCGGGTCTTGGTGATCCACTCCTTGCGCACCGTGCAATGGGTGGTGCCGGCGGCGTGGTCGGCGTTGTTGTCGAGGGTGGCGAAGACGCGCTCCTGCATCTCCAGGAAAGGCGCGCGGCAGGAGTACTGGATCTGCGCGATGTTGGGGGCGAGGTTGTCGGAGGTGGCCTGGCCGGCCGTGACGATGAACTCGTTGATGCTCCAGCTGCCGTTGTGCGGCAGCATCGCCTCCTTCAGGAACTTGGAGGCGGTGTACATGAGCACCACCGCGTCGATGGTGCCGGGCGCCCGCGCGATGCCGTGGCTGTGCTGGATGCCCGCGGTCGCGTGCTCCGCCAGCCAGGTCTCCGGGTTGTCGCACTCGAAGGTGTAGATGCGGCTCCAGTATGGCGCGCAGTGGGTGTCCCAGAGCACGCTGTTGAGCAGGCCGCCGAACGACGCGGGATGGAAGCTGATCGCCGCGTCGAGGTCGTCGTAGTAGCCGTGCGCGGCATGCACGGGCTTGGAGCCGCACATCTTCTCCGCCGGCTCGCCGAGGAACTTGAGCCGCGCCTCGATGCCGTGCGTCTGCAGCGCGTGCTGGGCCGCCAGGAACCCGGCGAGCGCGCCGATGCCGAGGCCGGAGTGGGGATCGGTGTGTCCGGCCGCGTACTTGCTGAGGCCGGGCCGGGGCTGGCGGAAGGGCACCGGCGCCTGCGAGCGGCCGGGCACCGCGTCGTACTCGGCATAGCCGCCGAGCACCGGCCCGGACTTGCCCCAGGTGGCGCAGAAGGCCGTCGGCATGGTCGCCGAGCCTTCCTCGACGGTCCAGCCGGCCGCGCGCAGCCGCTCGACGTACCACCTGGCCGAGCGGTACTCCCGCCATGCCGGCTCCGCCATCTCCCAGATCGTCATGTGGTCCCTGGAGAGCCGGTCATGGTTGGCGGTGAGCCAGTCCAGCGCCGTGCGCTTGGCGGCTTCGAGGTCGGTCATCGGCGGGTCCTTCGATGGGGCGACGGGCGGCCGTCGTGGGGCTCGGGCCGCGGGCGGGTCGCCATGGTGGCGCAGGAGGGGTCCCATCGTCCACCGGCTCCGTGGCGCCACGCCGCGGGTGACAGGCCGGGCGAAATCTGGCATCGCAGGCGCGGACCAGAGGGGGAGACGCTTCGGTGGCGACCAACGAGATGACCGGCGGCGAGGCGCTCGCCAGGATGATCCAGGCCTATCGCGGCGGGCCGATGTTCGGCATGGGCGGCTTCCAGCTCCTGCCGTTCTACGACGCGACGCGCCGGCTCGGGCTCGCCCATCACCTGATCAACGACGAGCGCGCCGGCGTCTTCGCCGCCGACGCCTATGCCAAGGTCTCCGGCCGCGTCGGCCTCGCCGACGCGACGCTCGGGCCGGGCGCCACCAACCTCGTCACCGGCCTCGTCGAGGCGCTCAACGCCGGCACGCCGATGGTGGTGCTGGTCGGCGACAGCCACCGCGACCATTCCTGGAAGAACATGACCCAGGAGTGCCGCCAGACCGAGATCCTGCGGCCCGCCGCCAAGGAGCTGATCCGGGTCGAGGCGACCCACCGCATTCCCGAGCTGATGCGCCGCGCCTTCGCCGTGGCGACCTCCGGCCGGCCGGGGCCGGTCGTGGTCGACGTGCCCGAGGACGTCTGCCACGGGACCCACGGCTTCAGTGAGGACGACCTCAGGACCAACGCGGCGAACGAGGCGGCACCCGCCATCCGCTGCCGCCCGGAGGCGGCCGCGACCGAGCACGCCGCGCGCCTGCTGGCCGAGGCGAAGCGGCCGATCCTGCTGGCGGGCGGCGGCGTTCATATCAGCGGTGCGGCCGACGCCTTGTCGGCCTTCGTCAACGCCCTCAACCTGCCGGTCGCCCACACCATGACCGGCAAGGGCGCGATCGCCTGCTCCGATCCGCTGAGCGCCGGCCTCTTCGGACGTTACGACCGCATCGCCAACACCCTGATCGACGAGGCCGACCTCGTCCTGGTGGTCGGCTGCAAGCTGGGCGAGATCGCGACCAAACGCTACGCCCTGCCGCTCAAGGGCAAGCCGATCGTCCATCTCGACATCCTGCCCGAGGAGTTCGGCCGCACCACCGACGCCGACGTCGTGCTGTGGGGCGACGCGCGGGAAGGGATCGCCGATCTCGGTGCGGCGCTCGCGGCGGACGCCGCCCGCATCCGGTCGCGCCAGCAGGGCTACGCCGCCCTGGTCGCGGGCCGCATGGCGGAGTGGCGCCGGGGCGTGCAGGCGCGGCTGACCTCGGACGAGACGCCGGTCAACATGGCTCGCCTGCTGCACGAGCTGAACCTGGCGATGCCGGCCGACGGCATCCTGGTCGCCGACGGCGGTTTCGCCGCGCACTGGGGCGGACTGCTCTACGACACCAAGCGGCCGGGCCGGGGCTTCGTGCCCGATCGCGGCTTCGCCTCGATCGGCTACGGCCTGCCGGGCGCCATGGGTGCCGCCCTGGCGGCGAACGGACGGCGGGTCGTCAGCCTCACCGGCGACGGCGGCTTCAACATGATGATCGGCGAGCTCGAGACGGCACGGCGCATGAGCCTCGACTTCACCATCATCGTCGTGAACAACGCCGCGTCGGGCTACGTGAAGGCGCTGCAGCACCTGATGTACGGCCCCGGCGCCTACCAGGCGTCCGACCTCGCCGAGACCAACTACGCCCGTGTCGCCGAGGCGTTCGGCTGTCGCGGCATCCGCGTCGAGCAGCCGGGGCAGCTCGCCGGCGCGCTCGCGGCCGCGCTGCCGGCGAAGGGGCCGACGGTCGTCGACGTCGTCGTCACGCGCGATCCCGCGAAGATGCTGCCCGGCGTCGACAACCGCGCTGCTCAGGTGAAGAAGGGCGATCGCGTCGCGTGATCGCGTGCATCGGCGATATACTCGATGCGTTACAGCTGTATCCCGCCTGAACGACCCGCCTATGATGTCGAGGAGACCGCCATGAATGCGCCGATGCCCGCCGGTCCGGCGAGCAACAATTACTACGCGACGCTGAGAGCGCGAAAATCGGCGATCGAGGCGCGCTATCGCACCCTCACGCCGACCTCGGCGAAGCTTCACGAAGAAGCGAAGTCTGTGCTGCCCGGCGGCGTCACGCGCGATGCGGCACTGCGCAAGCCGTACCCGACTTTCATAGACCATGGCGAGGGCAGCTATCTCTTCGACGTCGACGGCCGGCGTATCTCCGATTTTTGGTTCAACGCCACGTCCCTCGTGCTCGGCAATGCTCATCCGGCGGTCGTCGAGGCGGTGGGCACGCAACTCGGAAAGGGTACCGCGTTTGCCGCGCCCGGACGCCTGGAGATGGAACTCGCGGGTGAGATCATCCGGCGGCTCCCGTCGGCCGAGAAGGTACGCTTCACGAACTCCGGCAGTGAAGCGGTCATGCTGGCGCTACGCCTTGCCCGCGCCTTTACCGGGCGCGACATGATCGCGAAGTTCGAGGGCAGCTATCACGGCAGCTACGACGACGTCGCTTGGTCCGTCGGGGGGCCGGCAGCGAAGCTCGGCGAGCGCACGCGGCCCAATGCGGTGCCGGAAACGGGGGGTCTGCCGTCGGGGTTCGGCCGGACGATCGTCCTTCCCTACAACGACATCGCCGCGACGACGACGCTGGTCGAAGAGAACGCCGGCCGGATTGCCGCCCTGATCGTCGAGCCCATGGCGAGCCGCATGGGACTCGTCTTGCCGAGCCGCGCGTTTATCGAAGGCCTCCGGCGCCTCTGCGACAAGCATGGCATCGTCCTGATCTTCGACGAGGTCATCGCGTTCCGCATCGGCTATCACGGCGCCCAGGGCCTGTTCGGGGTCACTCCGGACATGACGACGCTCGGTAAGGTGATCGGTGGCGGCTTTCCCGTCGGAGGTGTCGCCGGACGGAGCGACATCATGATGCAGAGCGATGCCGGGAAAGCCGGCCGCGTCACCCATGCCGGCACGTTCAACGGCAACCCGATCACCATGGCGGCCGGCCTCGCCACGTTGCGGCAGCTCACTCCGGAGGTCTTCGACCGCATCAATGCGACCGGCGAGAAGGTTCGCACGACGCTACGGCGTCTCTGCGAGGGCCTGCCCCTGCAGGTGAGCGGCGTCGGATCGCTCTTCAAGATCACGGCGAGCAACCAGCCGGTCGAGAACTACCGCCATGCCGTCGCGGCCGACCATGAATGGGAGGAGATCGCGTCGCTGGCTCTCCTCTGCGACGGGTTCTTCCTGACCACGCATCTCGCGGGATGCATCTCGGTCGTCACGACCGAGGAGCAGGTCGACGACCTGATGCACCGCGTGGGAGCCATGCTCAGCACGGGCTGACCGCGTGCGAGCGACCTCGCAAGGCGGATCTGCGAGGCCGAAGATCTGCCGATCTCCGGCCTCGCCTGTCTTCTATTTCAGCGTGCCTATTTCAGCGTGGCCATCTCGGTGATCAGCGGCCCTAGCGTCATCGAGCCCTCGAACTTGAAACCGTAGTCGAGCTTGTCGCGGCGCGCCCAGAGCTGCATCTGTTCGTAGAGCGGCACGGAGCAGACGTTCTCAATGAGCTTCCGCTGGGCCGTCTTCCATAACTCCACCTGCTTCGCGCCATCGGTTTCGACCCGCGCCGCGTCGATCTCCGCGTCGGCCACGGCGCAATGGGAGAAATTGGTGACGGCCGTCGGCGTGCCGACGGTGCTGCGCGAGTGGAAGAATTGGGTGAGGTACGTGTCCGCCACCGGAAACCGCCCGGCCGCATACTGGACGATATCACTGAGATCCTTGCGGATCTGTGCGTGATAGGTCGGATGGTCGACCACGTCGACCTGGAGATTGACGCCCACGCGCTTCAACTGTGCCTGCACGACCTGCATGGTGAAAAGTGACGACGGGAGCGATGTCTGAATGACCTTCAGGTTGATCCCGTTGGGATAACCAGCCTCAGCCAGCAGCTTCTTCGATTTCTCCGGATCAAAGGGCAGGAGCGGCGCCTGCTCGTCGGTGCCGAGATAGCCCCCGGGAATGACAGACACCGGCGGCAGGGTGATGCCCGGTCCCTTGAACTTGATGAATTCGCTGGCATTGAGGCCGTGGGCGATCGCCTGCCGGACGCGAAGGTCATTGAGCGGCTTCTTGGTCGTGTTGAGATATATCTGCGCCAGTTCGGCCGGCCGAAAGACGTCGACGACGGTATGCTTGTCCTCCTTCATCCGCTCGACCCATTTGACGTCATGGCGGCCGTAGAGAAGATCGATCTCGCCGGATGTGTAGGCGAGATCGCGCGTCGCATCGGAAAGGATGTACTTGTAGACGATCTTGTCGATCTTGGGCGCACCGCGGAAATAACTCTTGTTGGCGACCAGCGTCAGCGACACGTTCGGCTTGTACTCGGCGACGGCGAAAGGCCCGGTTCCACCACCTTTCCCGCGGAAACCATCGCCGAGAGCCTCGACCGCCTTCTTGCTGACGATGTTGCCGGCGAGGTATGGCGTCAGCTTGCCGAGCACGCTGGGAATCGGTTTCCTGAGCTTGATCTGCACGGTGCTGGGGTCGAGTGCCGTGATCGATTCGAAATCCGCGTAGTCCGATGAGAATGCCGAGGTCTTGGGATCGGCGGCGCGCTTCAGGGAGAAGACAGCGTCCTCCGCGGTGAACTCGCCGAACCCGTTATTGAACATTACGCCTTTGCGAAGGCGGAACGTCCAGGTCAGCTTGTCCGCGGACGCTTCCCAGCTCTCGGCCAGGTCCGGCTCGATCGTTCGCGGGTCTACTGATCCCGGCTTGAAGCGGACGAGGCCGTTGTACATCCACCCGATAATGGCCATGTCCGGCGTCTGCGCCGTGCGGTGGGGGTCGAGGGAGCCGAGGTCGGGCTGGGCGATACCGACATTGAGGATCGTCTCGGCGCCTGCGGGCATCGCCGCCGCCGCAAATCCCGCTGCGGCAAAGGTAGCGGCAACGGCAAATATTGATGGTCGACGCACTGTTCACCTCCAGGCGAGAACGTCCAGCCGGTCGCCTCGTGCGTTGCCCGCGATCGACGCCGCTGGTCGGGTGAAACGCTACGCGCGCCGGCGCGGCGGGGCAACGAACATGCCGGCACGCCCGCCGGCCGTTCACCGCCGGCGACGTGATCTTCACCTATGAACGCGCCATGAGCGCACCCGCGGCTGATGATCCCGCGCACGGAGGCCGAGCGTCGGGCGGAGGACAGGAAGAAGGGCATCGAGTACTGGTCGGGCAAGCGCCGCCTCTACTTCACCGCCTGCAACCGGGACGACGCCTGCCGGACCTTCATGACCCGCCACGATGACGAGGCGGCGATTCGGGTGCCGGTGGACCAGGAATCCTGGATTCGCTCGTTTCCCTATCTCGAGGACCTCATCCGGCGCTCGCCCTCGGTGTCCACGTCTCCGAGGCCGCCAGCGTCGAGGCGGGCCTCGCGGAATGGGAGCGGCGCGAGCGGCCGCTCACCGACTACACCCAACGCGTCTCCCACTGGTGCGGCAAGATCAACGATCTTCCCCCCTTGCTGCGGACGCCGCTCATGCTGTGGTGCGGCAAGTCGAAATGGATCGTCGGCCTGCGGCAGCGTCCGGCGAACCACAATCCCACCGGGTATTTCGCGGTCCAGTCGTCGGGCCTGGCTGGTCGTTGAAATATTCGACCGTCCTTAAATATATGGGTAGAGATTTCAATAGTCCGGGAACAAGTAAGCGATCGTGGCGTTGATCAGTTGATCGAAAGACCTACTCTTCCGGTTTCTTGACGCTCCGGTGCGAATTCGCATGGACCGGACCTCGGACACCAGCTATTCGACGGGCAAGTCCAACGACCGTTCCTTTGGGAGGGGGCGAGGGAAGATGTCCGCTGCCGTCCGCATCGCCGTCGCCCCGCCGGAACGGGAGCGGCCGCTGCGCCTCAGCGACCGTGCCTACGAGGCGCTGCGCCGCATGATCATCGACGGCACCCTGGCGCCCGGTGCGGCGGTCAGCGAGCCGGAGCTGTCGCGCCGGCTCGACTTCGGCCGGGCTGCCGTGCGCGCCTCGCTGCTGCGCCTGTCGCAGGAAGGGCTGGCGCGGCCGGTGCCGCGCCGCGGCTACATCGTCAGCCCGCTCACCATCCGCGACGCGCGCAACATCCTCGACCTGCGCCTGCTGCTGGAGCCGCGGGCGGCGTACCTCGCGGCAGGCAGGGTCGAGCCGCTGGCCCTGCGCCGCATCGAGAAGACGTTCGCCCAGGGCTACGATCCGGCCCGGCCGCGCTCGCTCGACGCGCTGCTCGCCGCCAACCGCGAGTTCCGCGGCGCCATCGCCCAGGCAAGCGGCAACCAGCGGCTCGCGGCCATCGTCATCGACCTGATCGACGGCATGGAGCGCTACCTCCGCCTCGGCCTCCTCGTCCGCAACCGCAGCGACGAGCTGCAGTCCGGCCATCGCCAGCTCGTCGACGCCCTGGTGAAGGGCGATGCCGAGGCGGCGAGCCGGATCGCCGCCGGACAGATCGAGGCGACCATCGAGATGGTGATGAAGGCGCTGCTGGCGCGCGAGGACATCCTCAACCATCCGCTCGCCGCCTCGTGAGCCGGCCGACCGTGTACCTCGCCGGGCCGGAGGTGTTCCTGCCCGAGGCCGCGGACGTCGGCGCAGCGAAGCGGCGGATCTGCGCCCGCCACGGCCTCTCCGGGCTGTTTCCCATCGACGAGAGCCGGCCGCAGCGCGACGCGGCCACGATCCACCGCGCCAACCTGGCGCTGATGCGGCAGGCCGGCGCCGTGGTCGCGAACCTGAGCCCGTTCCGCGGCCCGGGCGCCGATCCGGGGACCGCCTTCGAGGTCGGCTTCATGGCGGCCTTGGGCAAGCCCGTGTTCGCCTACACCAACCGTCCCGGGACACTGCTCGACCGCATGCGCGCCGGCGGCGCCGCAACGGCGGACGCCGACGGCGGCTGGCGCGACGCCGATGGGCTGGCGATCGAGGATTTCGGCCTCGCCGAGAACCTGATGCTGGCGGTCGCGGCGGACATCGTCGGTGCCGACCGGCCGCTGCCACTCGGGGACCTGACGGTCTTCGAGGAGTGCGTCCGGCGCGCGGCCGAGCGCTTGTGCTGAGTCACTCCGCCGCACGGCGCCGGGCGCGCATGTCGAGCAGCAGCAGGAGGCCGGTGATCACGACGAGCACGGCCGCGACCGCGGCCATGGTCGGATCGAGATGCTCGTTGATGCCGTCCCAGATGCGCCGCGGCAGGGTGAAGATGGTGCGGCTGGCGATGAACAGCACCAGCACCAGCTCGTCCCAGGAATGGATGAAGGCGAAGATCGCGCCGGAGATCACGCCCGGCATGATGCCCGGCAGGATGACGCGGCGCAGCGCGTAGGGCACCGAGGCGCCGAGGTTGCGCGCCGCCTGCTCCAGCCGCGGATCGAAGCTGGCGAGCGAGGTGGAGACGATGACGACGACATAGGGGATGCCGGTCACCCCGTGCGCCAGCATGACGCCGAAGTAGCTGTCGAGCAGGTCGAGCTGCACCCACAGCCGGTAGAGCCCGAGCGCGTAGACGATGGTCGGCACGATGATCGGCACCAGCATCAGCACGCGCACCAGCTCGCTCCAGCGCGAGCCGATCCGCCAGCAGCCGATGGCGCACAGCGTCCCCGTCACCACCGAGATCGTCGCGGCGCCGAGCGCGATGACGAAGCTCTGGGCGATGCTTGAGAGCCATTCCGCGCTGGAGAACAGGTTGACGTAGTGGCGCAGCGACAGCCCGTCCTGGGGCAAGGACAGATAGCGCTGGTCGGTCAGCGACACCGGCACGACGATGGTGATCGGCAGGACGAGGAAGAGGACGATCGCCCAGCCGAGCGAGCGGGTCGAGCGGGCGGCGCCGATGCGGGCTTCGTCGGCCATCGTCTCAGCCCGCCCCGAACAGCCGCTTGAGGTCGACGACGCGGGCGAGGGCCGCCAGCAGCAGGAAGATGAAGAGGACGAGGCTGGTCGCCAGCATGGTGCCGAGGCCCCAGCGCAGCAGGTCGAGGATCTGCAGGCTGATGAATTCCGCCACCATCAGCGTCTTGCCGCCGCCCAGGATGGCCGGCGTCACGAAGAAGCCGAGCGAGAAGATGAACACCAGCACGGTCGCGCCGATGATCCCGGGCAGGCTCTGCGGCAGGAAGACGCGGCGGAAGGCGTAGAGCCTGGTGGCGCCGAGGCCGCGCGCCGCCGAGACCGTGCGCGCATCGATGTCGCGCATGCTGGCGTAGAGCGGCAGCACCGCGTAGGGGATCATGTAGTGGACCATGCCGATGGTGATGCCCAGCTCGTTCCAGATGAGGGCGAGCGGCTGGTCGATCAGGCCGGCGTCGCGCAGCGCATGGTTGATCAGCCCTTCGCGCGCCAGCAGGGTCACCCAGGCGAAGGCGCGCACCAGGACCGAGATCCACAAGGGCACCAGCACGCCGAGGAACAGCCAGCGCTGGGCGCGCGGCGAGGCGTGCACCAGCACGTAGGCGACGACGTAGCCAAGTACCACGGTGATCGCCGTGGTGACGACGCAGATCCGGGCGGTGGTGACGAGGGTGCGGCGGATCGAGAGGTTGGTGAAGAGCTGGGCGTAGTTGTCGAGGCCGGGGCTGGGCTCGGTCACGCTGATCCACAGCACCTGGACGAGCGGGTAGAAATAGAAGGCGGCCATGAGCAGCGCCGCCGGCGCCACCATCAGCCAGTAGGCGTTCCATTGGTCGCGGAAGAACGGCCGGCGTCCGGAAAGGACGCCGGCCTCGGCATGGGCGGTCACGTCACGACGAGATGAGGTCGAGGAACGCCTGGGCGAGCTGCTCCTGGTTCTGCATCCACCATTCGCCGCCGAACTTGATCTGCTTGGCGATGTTCTCCGGCGCGGCCGGATTGGCGCGGTTCGCCTCGGGCTTCACCAGGGACGCCGCGGCCGGGTTGGCCGGCCCGTTGCCCATGCGGTCGAGCAGCAGGACCTGTCCGGCCGGCTCCTGCATGGCGTTGATCGCCCGGTTCGCCCAGGCCGCACCGGCCGGCGGGTTCTTGGGGATGATCCAGATGCCGGGCTGCAGGATCGCCTGGGCGAAGGTCCACTTGATCCGGCCGCCCGTGTCGCGCTCCAGCACGTTGGCGCGGGTATGCCACAGCAGGCCCATCACGCACTCGCCGGTGCGCATGAGCTGCTGGCTCTCCGCGCCCGAGTTCCAGTAGAGCGAATCGGCCTTGATCGAGCCGACCTTGGCGAGCGCGCGCTTCTGGTCGATCGGGTAGAGCTTGTCGGGCGCCACGCCGTCGGCGATCAGCGCCGGCTCCAGCATGGCGAGACCGGTGCGGCGCAGCATGCGCTTGCCCGGGATCTTCTTCACGTCGAAGAAATCGGCGTAGGTCGGCGTGCCCTGGATCTTGCTCGAGTCCCAGGCGAGCACGGTCGAGAAGTAGTAGTTGATCACGCCCCACTTGTAGGCGAACTCGGGGTCGAGCTTCTTCTTGTCGACGATCGAATAGTCGATCGGCTCGAGATAGCCCGCCTCGCCGAGCTGGTAGGCTTGGCCGGTACCCGAATCGATGATGTCCCAGATGACCTTCCTGGCGTCGACCATCGCCTTGATCTTCCCGGTGGTCGGGCCGCTGCCGTCGATCACCATCTTGACGCCCTGCTGCGCCTCGAACGGCTTGGCGAAGGCTTCGGTGAAGGCCGGCACGGCGTCGCCGCCGAAGTTGGCCAGCACCACCTCCTTCGGCTTGGCCCCCTGCGCCGCCGCCTCGCCGGCCAGAAGCCCGCTGCCGGCCAGCGCCGCCGGCGCGATGCCGAGCGCGGCGAGGCCGCGCAGGAAGGTGCGCCGGTCGATGCGGCCGGCCGCCAGCTCGTCGCGGAGAAGCTCCGCACAGTCCTGCGCAAACGTCTGCTCTTCGCGCATCTCGCTCTCCCTGTTGGCTCAGTTGACGGCGGTGCCCGGCGCCGGCCCGTCGTCGGCGACGATGACGGAGGCGTCCGGATCCCAGCCGAGATGGACCGTGCGCCCGACCTCCGGCTCGATGCGGCAGCGCCAGGCCGGCACCGTGGCGGTCATCCGTCCGACCGCATCGGTGTCGACGACGAGCTGGAAGTGGGTGCCCGAGTAGCTCCATTGCGCGATCCGGCCGGCGACCGCGTTGGCGGTGCCGGGCGCGGCGCCGGCGACGACCGCGATCTTCTCCGGCCGCAGCGCCACCAGGATCGGCGAGCCCGCCGCCACGTCCGCGTCGCCGTCCGCCGCCTGGCGCAGGGCCAGCGTGCCGCAGGAATAGGCGATCTCGCCGCCGCCGCGGCCGGCGGCGATGCCGGGCAGGAAGTTGGACTTGCCGAGGAAGTCGGCGACGAAGCGCGTCGCCGGACGCTCGTATAGCTCGCGCGGGCCGCCGAACTGCACCAGCCTGCCGTCGCGCAGGATGGCGATGCGGTTCGACATCGACAGCGCCTCGTCCTGGTCATGGGTGACGTAGAGGAAGGTCAGCCCGACCCGCTCGTGCAGCGCCTTCAGCTCGAGCTGCAGCTCGGCGCGCAGCTTCTTGTCGAGCGCGCTCAGCGGCTCGTCGAGCAGCAGCAGATGCGGCGTGAAGACGAGCGCACGCGCCAGTGCCACGCGCTGCTGCTGGCCGCCCGAGAGCTGCCGCGGCAGGCGCTGCGCGTAGGGTGCCAGCTGCACCATTTCCAATGCCTCGCCGACGCGGCGCAGCACCTCGTCGTTCGGCCGGCCACGGGCGCGCAGCGCGAAGGCGACGTTCTCCTGCACGGTCATGTGCGGGAAGAGGGCGTAGCCCTGGAAGACCATGCCGAAGTTGCGCCGCTCCGGCGGCAGGTGGGTGATGGGCGCGCCGTCGAGCAGTATCCCGCCCGAGGTCGGCTGCACGAAGCCGGCGATCGCCATCAGGATCGTGGTCTTGCC
>JADZBA010000086.1 GCA_020852355.1 Alphaproteobacteria bacterium | reverse complement strand
CGACGGCCACGATTCGGCCGTGATCGCCCGGCGCTGCATGGAGGACAAGGTCATGCTCGCGCCGGGCAACGTGTTCAGCGTCTCCCGGTCCGCGACCTCGTTCCTTCGCTTCAATGTCGCGCAGTCGGGCGACGAGCGAACCTTCACGGCGATCAGGCGAGCGATGGAGGACCGCGGGCGCCCTTGAGCCATGGGAAGACGACGCCGGAGCCGACCGCGAGGGCCGATCCTTCGAGAGAGCGCGTTCTTGCAGCTGAGTATGGGGCATCTGAGGCCCCAATGCCGGCCGTGAAAATGGCGCACCCGGCGAGATTCGAACTCACGACCTCTGCCTTCGGAGGGCAGCGCTCTATCCAGCTGAGCTACGGGTGCAGGCCGGAGGGCGCGGAACATAGCCGAAGGTGCGGGCGGGTGCAAACGCCCGCGTGACGGCGGGTCAGCGGCGGGCGGCGATCGCCAGCAGCAGGCGCCGGGCGCGCGTCGTCACCGGGGCGATGGCGAAGGAGGGGGCCGCGAGGACGTCGGCCAGGCGGCCGCAGGTCGCGGGGTCGCGCTCGACGACGCCGGCCGCCTCGACCACCGCGGCCCGGTCGAGCTCGGCGCGGCGGGCGGCGAGGCCGGGCGCCTTGGGCTCGACGGCCGCCAGGGCCGCCTCGAAGCCGGCGACGCCGTTGCGCCCGCGCCAGGCGGCGTGATGGCCGTCGCGTGCCGCCGCACCGGCGGGATCGCGCGCCGCGCAGGCGGCGACCAGCCCCTTGGCCAGCCCGATCGGCACCAGCGCGTCGGCCATGGCGCGCGAGGCGGCCTCGATCTCGCGGTTCGCCGGCGTCGCGGCGGCGTACGCCGGGGCGGCGAGCGCCGCCAGGACGGCGAAGAGGACCGGTCGTCGTGCCATGCCGCGCTCCCGCAGGATCGTCTCCCTGTTACAACGCCGGGCGGGCGGATAGGATCGCGCTTCCCGTCGCACCCCCGGGTGCCCGCCCGGCCCCTTCGCGAGGATCCCAACGGATGACTGCCGCACCGCGCGTCGCCATCGGCGGCTTCATGCTCGAATCGAACGCCCATGCCCCGGTCGCCACGGAAGCCGAGTTTCGCGCCGCCGTCTACGCCGAGGACGGCGGCATCCTGGAGGACCTCGCCCGGCCGGCGCCGCGCATGCCGGCCACGCTGTGCGGCTTCTGGCGGGCGATGAACGCGGGCGGGGCGTGGACGCCGGTGCCCCTGGTGATGACCTCGGCCGGCGCCAGCGGGCCGGTCGAGCAGGGCTTCTTCGAGCGCGTCGTCGACGGCATCTGCCGCCGGCTCCGGGCGGCCCTGCCCGTCGACGCGGTGTTCCTGTCGCAGCACGGGGCGGCCACGGCCACCGGCGAGAGCGACCCCGACGCGGTGGTGTTCGAGCGGGTGCGGGCGATCGTCGGGCCGGAGGTGCCGATCGTCGCGACCCTCGATCTGCACGCCAACGTCAGCCGGCGCATGGTGGCGGCCCCCGACGCGCTGGTCGTCTATCGCCGCAACCCCCACACCGACATGGCCGAGCGCGGCGCCGACGCCGCCCACATCCTGCGCCGCATGCTGGCCGGCACGCGCACCGCCAGGGCCTTCGCCAAGCTGCCGATCATCCCGCCCTCGGTCACCCAGAACACCAGCGAGGGGCCGTATGCCGACATCATCCGCCATGCCGAGGGGCTGATCGGCGGCGACGTCCTCAACGTCTCCGTCGCCTCGGGCTTCACCTCGGGCGACACGCCCAAGGCCGGCATGTCGGTGATCGTGACGACGGCGGGCGACGCCGCGCTCGCCGACCGGGTGGCGCGCGACGTCGCGACGCGGGCCTGGGCCGACCGCCAGCGCTACGTGCCGCGCCTGACCTCGCTGGAGGAGGCGACCGCCCGGGCGCTCGCCGTCGGCCGCGACCCTGCGCTGCCGCCGCTGCTGTTCGCCGACGTCGCCGACAACCCCGGCGGCGGCGGGCGCGGCAACACCATGTGGATCCTGGAGGCGTTCCACCGCGCCGGGGTCGCGGGCTGCACGGTCGGCATCGTCAACGATCCGGCGCTGGCCGCCGAGGCGCACGCGAAGGGCGCCGGCGCGCGCTTCGAGGCGCGCTTCAATCGCGACGAGACGCAGGCATTCTCGCGGCCGTTCGCCGCGCCGGCCAAGGTGATGGCGCTCTCCGACGGCACCGTCGTCGGCCGGCACGGCATGCTCCAGGGCCGCACCCAGCAGCTCGGGCGGAGCGCGCGCCTCCGGCTGGGCGGCATCGACGTCGTGGTCGTCTCGATCCGCAACCAGCTCCTCGATCCCGCCCAGATCGAGCAGGTCGGCGTCGACCTGGCGCAGGTCCGCTCGCTGGTGGTGAAGAGCCGCGGCCATTTCCGCGCCGGCTTCGACGAGCGCTTCACGCCCGAGCGCATCGTCGAGGTCGACGTGCCCGGCCTGACCACGCCGGTGCTCGCCAAGGCCGGCCTCGTCAACGTGCCCCGGCCGATCTTCCCGCTCGATCCCGACGTGCAGTGGACCCCACCCGCGAGCTTCGCCGTATAGGGCCGATCGGGCGACCGCTCGGTCTTCTCACCCGCTCTTCGATGCCGAGGCGATGGGTGGCGGCCCGACGCCGGGCCGGACCTAGAACACCAACACCTTGTCGGCTGCGACCGTCGCCGCGGCCAACGCCCCCATGTCGCTGCGCGATGCTCCCTCGATGACCTCGGGCGCGGCGATTCCCCTGGCATCCATGCAGGTGCCGCAGAGCAGGACGACGCCGCCGCCCGCCAGGACGCGCCCCAGCATCTTCTCGACGCTGTAGAAGCCCTCGGGCGGGCGCTGGCCCCGCTTCGCCGCGACGACGGCATCGGCGAGCAGGAACAGCGTAATCTCGCTCCCCGCCTTCGCCAGCGCGATCGCCAGTCGCAGGCCGTTGTAGGTCCGCTCCGTCCCGTAGGGCGGGTCGTTGAGGATGATGAGCGTCTTCATGGCCGACCTCGATCGGGCTCCTTGGCCCGCCTCAGTGCGCCGTCTCCCAGTCGTGGCCGACGCCGGTGTCCACCACCAGCGGCACCGACAGGTGGGCGGCGCCTTCCATCACCCGCCTGACGACGGCGGCGGTGCGCTCGACCTCGGCCTCGGGCACCTCGAAGACCAGCTCGTCATGGACCTGCAGCAGCATGCGCGCGGCGAGGCCGGCGCCGCCCAGCGCCGCGGGGATGCGCGCCATGGCGCGGCGGATGATGTCGGCGGCGGAGCCCTGCAGCGGCGCGTTGATCGCCTGGCGCTCGGCGAAGCCGCGGCGCGCGGGGTTGGAATCCTTGATGCCCGGAACCCAGCAACGCCGCCCGAAGATCGTCCTGACGAAGCCCTGCTCGCGCGCCTCGCGCTTGGCGCGGTCCATGTAGGCGCGGATGCCGGGATAGCGCTCGAAATAGGCGGCGATGTAGGCCGCCGCCTCGCCCTGGGGGATGGCGAGCTGCTGCGCCAGGCCGAAGGCGCTGATGCCGTAGATGATGCCGAAGTTGATCGCCTTGGCGCGCCGGCGCACCTGCGGGTCCATGCCCTCGACCGGCACCCCGAAGACCTGGCTGGCGGTCAGCGCATGGATGTCGATGCCCTGGCGGAACGCGTCCTTGAGCGCCTGGATGTCCGCAACGTGGGCGGCCAGCCGCAGCTCGATCTGCGAGTAGTCCGCGGACATCAGCACATGCCCGTCGGCGGCGATGAAGGCGCGGCGGATCTTGCGGCCCTCCTCGGTACGCACCGGGATGTTCTGCAGGTTCGGGTCGGTCGAGGACAGCCGGCCCGTCGAGGTCGAGGCGAGCGCGTAGGAGGTGTGGACGCGCCCGGTCTCGGGGTTGATCTGCTCGACCAGCGCGTCGGCGTAGGTCGACTTCAGCTTGGCGAGCTGGCGCCAGTCGAGCACGCGCGCCGGCAGGTCGTGGCCCTGGGCGGCGAGCAGCTCCAGCACGTCGGCGCCGGTCGCGTAGGCCCCGGTCTTGCCCTTCTTGCCGCCGGGCAGGCTCATCTCGTCGAACAGCACCTCGCCCAGCTGCTTGGGCGAGCCGACGTTGAAGGGATGGCCGGCGAGGCGGTGGATCTCGACCTCCAGCGTCGCGATGCGCTCGGCGAAATCGCGGCTGAGGCGCTTCAGCTCGACCGGGTCGACGCGGATGCCGGCGCGCTCCATCGCCGCGATCACGGGGACGAGCGGCCGCTCGGCGGTCTCGTAGAGGGCCACCTGGTGCTCCGCCAGCAGGCGCGGCCGCAGCACCCGGTGCAGGCGCAGCGTCACGTCGGCGTCCTCGGCGGCATAGTCGCGCGCCCGCTCCAGCGGCACGAGGTCGAAGGTGATCTGGCCCTTGCCGCTGCCGCAGACCTCCTCGTACCGGATCGTCTTGTGGCCGAGATGGAGGTCCGACAGCTCGTCCATCCCGTGCCCGTGCAGGTGGCCGTCGAGCACGTAGGAGAGCAGCATCGTGTCGTCGGCGGGCGTGACGTCGAGACCGTGGCGACCGAGCACGACGGCGTCGTACTTGAGGTTGTGGCCGATCTTGAGGACGGCCGGATCCTCCAGCAGCGGCCCGAGGCGGGCGAGGGCGTCCTCGCGCGGGATTTGCCGCGGCGCGCCGCCTTCGAGCCCCAGCCCGTCCACCTTGTGGGCGAGCGGGATATAGCAGGCCTCGCCCGGGGCCACCGCCAGCGACACGCCGACCAGCTCGCAGGCGACGGCGTCGAGCGAGGTCGTCTCGGTGTCGACCGCGACGGCGCCGATTTCGGTCGCGCGGGCGATCCAGCGGTCGAGGGCGGCCAGGTCCTGCACCAGCTCGTAGGTCGCGGCGACGGGTGCCGGCGACGGCGCATGGGCGGCGGGGCCCGTCGCGGCGGCCGGCGCCGCGGCGGCTTCCGCGCGGCCGCCCGGGCGCTCGACGCGGGCCAGCAGCGTGCGGAAGTTCTGCGCCTTCAGGAAGTCGAGGAGCCGGCTCGGGTCCGGCGAGCGGACCGCCAGCGTCTCCAGCGCCGGCAGCCCCGGCACGTCGTCCTTGAGGCGCACGAGCTCGCGCGACACGCGGGCGAGGTCGGCGTGCCGGATCAGCGACTCGCGGCGCTTGGGCTGCTTGATCTCCGCCGCCCGGGCGAGCAGCGCGTCGAGGTCGCCGTAGGTGTTGATCAGCTCGGCCGCGGTCTTGACGCCGATGCCCGGCACGCCCGGCACGTTGTCGACCGAATCCCCGGCCAGCGCCTGCACGTCGACGACCTTGTCCGGGCCGACCCCGAACTTCTCGCGCACCTCGTCGGGGCCGATCGGCCGGTTCTTGATCGGATCCAGCATCCGGATGCCGCCGTCGACGAGCTGCATCAGGTCCTTGTCGGAGGAGACGATGGTCACCTCCGTGCCGCGGCGATGGGCCTCGCGCGCGTAGGTCGCGATGATGTCGTCGGCCTCGTAGCCGCTGCTTTCGATCCCCGGCAGGTTGAACGCCTCGGTCGCCTCGCGCACCAGGGCGAACTGCGGGACCAGCTCGGGCGGCGGGTCGGGACGCTGCGCCTTGTAGCCCTCGTAGAGGTCGTTGCGGAAGGTGACGCTGGCGGCGTCGAAGATCACGGCGATGGCATCGGCGTCGGTCTCGTTCAGCAGCTTCAGCAGCATGTTGCTGAAGCCCAGCACGGCGCCGACCGGGGTGCCGTCCGGCCGCGTCAGCGGCGGCAGCGCATGGAAGGCGCGGAAGATGAAGCCCGAGCCGTCGACGAGGTAGAGATGGCGCAGCGGCGGCGCGCCGGCCCCGCCGGCTGCCTCGACCGCGGCCGGCCCCGCCCCGTTCAATGCCCGTGACCGGCCGACGGGTCGCCCTTGAAGACGAAGTGGCGGCCGCAATAGGGGCAGTCGACGGCACCGGCCGGCAGCACGGTCAGGTAGACGAGCGGATGGCCCAGCGCGCCGCCGCCGCCGTCGCAGGGGACGGTGGGCGAGGCGACCTCGATCACCTCGATCGGGGTCCCGGCGGGAGTGGTGCGGGGGGCGGTCGTGTCGCGGTCGAGCATGTTCGTCCCAAATGCTTCGGGCGCCCCCGGGCGCCGAGGGCCCGGGGCGCCCTCGTTGACCCGGCGTCGGCGCGGATGATACGCATGGCGCGCCCGGAAGCAAACCGTCGGCGCCCCCTGATCCCGATGCGAGAGCTGCGCGCCATGCCGTCGCCACCCCGGCCCGACCATGCGGTCGTGATCGAAGGGCTGGCCAAGACCTATGCCGGCCGCCGGCGACAGCCGGCCAAGACGGCGCTCGCCGGCGTCGACCTCGCGGTGCCGCGCGGCAGCCTGTTCGGCCTGCTCGGCCCCAACGGCGCCGGCAAGTCGACGCTGATCAACATCATGGCCGGGCTGGTGCGCAAGAGCGCCGGCCGGGTGACGGTGTGGGGCTACGACATCGACCGCGAGCCGCTGGCCGCCCGGGCCGCCATCGGCGTCGTCCCGCAGGAGCTGCACCTCGACCCGTTCTTCACCCCGCGCGAGGCGCTGGAGCTGCATGCCGGCCTCTACGGCGTGCCGCCCGCGCGGCGGCGGACGGACGAGATCCTCGCGGCGATGGGGCTGGCGGACAAGGCCGACTCCTACGCCCGCTCGCTGTCCGGCGGCATGCGCCGCCGGCTGCTCATCGCCAAGGCGCTGGTCCACGACCCGCCGGTCCTCGTGCTCGACGAGCCGACGGCCGGCGTCGACGTCGATCTGCGCCAGCATCTCTGGGCCTATGTCCGCACGCTCGCCGCACGCGGCACCACGGTGCTGCTGACCACGCACTACCTGGAGGAGGCCGAGGCGCTGTGCGACCGCATCGCGATCATCGATCGCGGCCGCGTCGTCGCCTGCGACACCACCCGGGCGCTGGTCGGCCGGCTCGACCGCAAGACGCTGCTGGTCACGGTGGATGCGCCGCTGGAGACGCTGCCGCCGGCGCTGGCCGCTCTCGGCGCCGAGCTGGTCGATCCCAGGCGCATCGCCCTGCGCTACCGGCCGAGCGTGACGCGCGTGCAGGACCTGCTCGACGCGATCCAAGGCGCGGGCGTGGTGCTGCTCGACCTGACGACCGAGGAGGGCGACCTCGAGGATGCGTTCCTCGCCCTGACGCGTCCCGGCGACGCGGCGGCGGCGTGAGCGGGGCGACGTGGCGCGCCGTGCCGTCCTCGTCGTCGTCCTCGCGCTGCTGCAGGCGTGCGCGCCCGGCCTGGCGCCCCCGGGGCCACGGGTGAACGCGCCGGTCCTCGACGAGGAGGCCCTGGTCACCGCCGACGGGCTGCGGCTGCCGCTGCGCGTCTGGCGGGCCGAGGGCCGCGTCGAGGCCGTGGTGCTGGCGCTGCACGGCTTCAACGACTACGCCACCGCCTTCGCGATGCCGGCCGAGAGCTGGGCGAAGAGCGGCGTCACTACCTACGCCTACGACCAGCGCGGCTTCGGCGCGACGGCGAACCGCGGCCGCTGGCCGGGCATGGCCGCCTTCGCCGACGATGCCGCGGCGGCGGTGCGCGAGGTGCGCCGCCGTCATCCCGGGGTGCCGGTCTACCTGCTGGGCGAGAGCATGGGCGGGGCGATCGCCATGATCGCCATGACCGGGCCGTCGCCGCCGCCGGTCGACGGCGTCGTCCTGGTGGCGCCGGCGGTGTGGGGCCGGCAGACCATGGGCCTGGTCAAGCGCGTGGCGCTGGCCGTCGTCGCCGGCACGATGCCCTGGATGACGCTGTCCGGCCGCGGCCTGGGCATCCGTCCGTCGGACAACGAGGAGATGCTGCGCGCCTTCAGCCGCGATCCGCTGGTGATCAAGGAGACGCGGGCCGACACGGTGCGCGGGCTGGTCGACCTGATGGACGCCGCCCTGGAAGCATCCTCGCGATTCGCGGCGCGCGCCCTCATCCTCTACGGCGAGAAGGACGAGATCGTGCCCAGGGAGCCGACCGCCCTGATGCTGGGCCGGCTGCCCGACCGGTCGGGGACCCGCCAGCGCGTCGCGGTCTATCCCGAGGGCTGGCACATGCTGCTGCGCGACCTGCAGGGCGAGACGGTGTGGCGCGACATCCGCGCCTGGATCGCCGACCCGGCGGCGGCATTGCCGTCGGGCGCCGACCGGGGCGCGCGCGAGCGCCTGCGGGAGCGCGGCGGATCCTGACCGCCGCCCGCCGGGCGCGGGCGGCCCGAGACGTCGAAAAGGCGCCGCAAAAGAGCCATATTGCCCGGTGAGCTTGCGCCGCCGAACGCAGTTGGGGGAAAGCCTTGGCCCATACGATCGCCCTCGTCGACGACGACCGGAACATCCTGACGTCGGTCTCGATCGCGCTCGAGGCCGAGGGCTTCACCGTGCGCAGCTACACCGACGGCGTCGAGGCGCTGCGCGGGCTGACGGCGCAGCCCGTCGACCTCGCCGTGCTCGACATCAAGATGCCACGGATGGACGGCATGGAGCTGCTCTCGCGCCTGCGTAAGCAGACCGCCATGCCGGTCATCTTCCTCACCTCCAAGGACGACGAGGTCGACGAGGTGCTGGGCCTGCGCATGGGCGCCGACGACTACATCAAGAAGCCGTTCTCCCAGCGCCTGCTGATCGAGCGCATCCGCGCCCTGCTGCGGCGCGGCGAGATCGCCCGCGAGGCGCCCGACGGCGAGGCCGAGCCGGCGATCCACCGCGGCCTCCTGGTCCTCGATCCCGGCCGCCACGCCTGCACCTGGAAGGGCGAGGAGGTGACGCTGACCGTCACCGAGTTCCTGCTGCTGAAGGCCCTCGCCGTGCGCCCCGGCCACGTCAAGAACCGCGACCAGCTCATGGACGCGGCCTACGGCGAGAGCATCTATGTCGACGACCGCACCATCGACAGCCACATCAAGCGGCTGCGCAAGAAGTTCAAGATGGTCGACGACGAGTTCGCGCAGATCGAGACCCTGTACGGCGTCGGCTACCGCTACCGCGAGACCTGACCGGCGACGCCGCGGGCCCGATGGCGCTGGCGACCGAACCGCCGCCCCCGCGGCTCGACCCGCGCCTGGGCGACGTCGACGACGAGCCGGCGGCCGCGTCGGCGCCACCGCTCGCCGCCCGCGACGAGCCGGCGCGCGGCCGGCCGCGGTGGCGCAGCCCGCTGGGCTCGCCGTTGACGCGGCGCATCCTCGCGGTCAACGTCCTGCCGCTGCTGATCCTGGTCGCCGGCCTGCTCTATGTCGGCGAGTACCGCAAGGGCCTCGTCCAGGCCGAGCTCGACGCGCTGCGCACCCAGGCGGCGCTGATCGCCAACGCGCTCGGCGAGGGAACCATCGACCGCGCGCTGACCGGCGAGGACGCGCGGCTGGCGATCGAGCCGGCCCGCCACATGGTGCGCCGGCTGGTCGAGCCGACCGGGGCGCGCGCGCGCCTGTTCGGCGCCGACGGCGCGCTGCTGGCCGACACCCGCCTGCTGTCGAGCGCGGGCGGCAGCATCTACATCGAGCGCCTGGAGCCGCCCGACGACGATGCCGCCGTGCTGGGCACCGCGGGCCGCATCTACGGCTGGATCGTCGACCGCCTGCCCCAGGGCCGCGAGCTGCCGCTCTACCAGGAGCGCGAGGTGCAGACCGCCGCCGACTATGCCGAGGTCGCCCGGGCGCTGGAGGGCGAGGTCGACGGCGTCGTCCGGCGCGACGCCGCCGACCGGCTGATCCTGTCGGTGGCCGTGCCGGTGCAGCGCTACAAGCAGGTGCTGGGCGCGGTCATGCTGTCGGCCGACGACCAGCTCATCCGCAAGGCGATCCGCTCCGTCCGCTTCGACATCCTGAAGGTCTTCGCGGTGGCGCTCGCCATCACCGTCCTGCTGTCGCTCTATCTCGGCGGCACCATCGTGCGCCCGATCCTGCGGCTGGCGCGCGCCGCCGAGCGGGTGAAGCGGGGCCAGGGCCGGCCGCCCGTGATCCCCGAGATCCGCCGGCGCGACGAGATCGCCCATCTCGCGGCCTCGCTGCGCACCATGACCCAGGTGCTGTGGCAGCGCCTCAACGCCAACGAGCGCTTCGCCGCCGACGTCGCCCACGAGATCAAGAACCCGCTGACCTCGCTGCGCAGCGCCGTGGAGACCGCCGCGCGGGTCAAGGACCCCGACCAGCAGCGCCGGCTGATGGCCATCATCCAGGAGGACGTCGGCCGCCTCGACCGGCTGATCACCGACATCTCCGACGCCTCGCGGCTGGACGCCGAGCTGTCGCGCGACGCGACCGAGGCGGTCGACGTCGCCCGCCTGCTCGATGCCCTGGCCGAGCTGCACACCACCACCGACGACGGGTCGGGCCCGCGCTTCCGCGTCGACGTCGCCCGCCACCAGGACCTCGCCGTCACCGGCCTGGAGAGCCGCCTCGGGCAGGTCTTGCGCAACCTCATCGCCAACGCCGTGTCGTTCAGCCCGCCCGGCGGCACCATCACGCTCAGGGCGGCACGGCGCGGCCCCTGGGTCGTGGCGCAGGTCGAGGACGAGGGGCCCGGCATCCCCGACGACAAGCTCGAGACGATCTTCTCGCGCTTCTACAGCGAGCGTCCCTCGGGCGAGAAGTTCGGGACCCATTCCGGCCTCGGCCTCAGCATCTCCAAGCAGATCGTCGAGGCGCACGGCGGCACCATCGTCGCCGAGAACCGGCGCTCGGGCGACCGCGTCACCGGCGCCCGCTTCACCGTCAGCCTGCCGGCCGGCCATCCCTGACCGGCACCGGCTCCTTCCCCCCTGCACGCGACGCGGCAAACCGGCTAACTTCCGGCGGCCGGAGGTGAAACCATGATCCTGCGCCTGCTCGCGCTGCCCGCCCTGCTGACGCCGCTCGCCGCCCACGCCCATCACATGGACGGCAGCCGGCTGCCCGACACGCTGCTCGCCGGCCTGCTGTCGGGACTGGGCCATCCGGTCATCGGCCTCGACCACCTCGCCTTCGTCATCGGCGCCGGCATCCTCGGCGCGGCGGCCGGCCGCGGCCCGTCGACCGTCGAGGGCTTCGTGCTCGGCACGCTCGCGGGCTGCCTCGTCCACCTCGCCGGCGTCGCGGTGATCGGCGTCGAGACCGCGGTCGGCCTGTCGCTTCTGGCGCTCGCCGTCGCCATCGCCCGGGGCGCCCGCGGCGGCATCGGGATGACGCTCGCGTTCGCGGCGGCCGGCCTCGCGCACGGCTACGCCTACGGCGAGAGCATCTACGGCGCCGAGCCGACGCCCGTCATCGCCTACCTGCTCGGCCTGACGCTGATCCAGTCGGCGATCGGCATCGCGACATGGTGGCTGTGGAGCACGGCGACGGAGCAGGGTTTCCTGCGCACGCCATGGCGGCGCGGCGCGGCGGCCGTCGTCGGCATCGCCGGGCTAGCCGCGCTCTTCGCCTAGGGCCGGTCCGCTGCCATGGCCATCCGCCAGGCAGTGGGCATGGGTGTGGTCGGCCAGCACCTCGATCACCCGGCACGCGCCGATGCGGCCGGCGGCGCATTCGTCGACCATCCGCCCGAGCTCGCGGTCGAGGGCCTGCAGGCGCGCGATCCGGCTGCGTACCGCCGCGCGGTGGCCGGCGGCGATCGCGTGCACCGCGGCGCAGGTCGCCGCCGGATGGTCGACCAGCGCCAGCAGCTCGCGGATGGCGTCCAGCGGAAAGCCGAGCTCGCGGGCGTGGCGGACGAAGGCCAGCCGGCGCAGATGCGCCGGTCCGTAGCGGCGCTGGTTCCCGGCCGAGCGACCAGCCGGCGGCAGCAGGCCGGTCTGCTCGTACCAGCGGATGGTCTGCACGTTGCAGCCGGTCCGCTCCGCCAGGGCGCCGATCGAGAAATCCGTGGTCATGGAGCTTGAACCTACAACGACTGTAGTTGCTAGGTTTCATATGGTCGGACCCCAGGGAGAATGCCATGGCCGCCCATTGCCACGACGATCACTGCCACGAACACGGGACCTTCGAGGGCGCGTCGGCGACCTATCGGCGCGTGCTCTGGCTGGTGATCGCCCTCAACGCGACGATGTTCGGCGTCGAGGCCGTGGCGGGCGCGCTCGCCGGGTCGATGGCGCTCCAGGCCGACGCGCTCGACTTCGCCGCCGACGCCGCGACGTACGGGCTGTCCCTGTGGGCGATCGGCCGCTCCGTCGCGACCCGCAGCACGGTCGCGCTCGCCAAGGGCGCCAGCCTCGCCGTGATGGCGGCCTGGGTGCTGGGTGCCACCGCGTGGCGCGTCCTCTCGGCGCTGCCGCCCGAGCCGGTCACCATGGGCGCCGTCGGCGTCCTGGCCCTGGCGGTCAACGTCGGCAGCGCCCTGCTGCTCTATCGCTGGCGCGACGGCGACGCCAACATCCGCTCGGTCTGGCTGTGCACGCGCAACGACGCGATCGGCAACGTCGCGGTGATGGGTGCGGCCGCGGTGGTGGCCGCGACGGCCTCCGCCTGGCCCGACCTCGTGGTCGCCGCGGCGATGTCGGGCCTGTTCCTGACCTCGTCGATCCGCATCCTGCGCCAGGCCGTCGCCGAGCGCCGCCGGCCGGTCGCCGCGGCGTGAGCCGGCGGGCTATGCTCCGCCGCCATCCCGGCCGACCGGAGTCCCCAGGACATGTTCTTCGCCCCGCCCGAGCGCATCGCCACGACCGTCTTCGCCCGTGTTCCCGACGCGCTCCGCAAGCCGCGCCGCTCCGACTGGGCGGACGCCAACCGCGGCGGAGCGGCGGTGGATTGCTTCCTGGAGGGGCCGTCGTTCGACCGCGACGGCAACCTGTGGGTGACCGACATCCCGAACGGGCGCATCCTGCGCGTGTCGCCGGCGGGCGCCTTCACGGTGATCGCCGAATATGACGGCGAGCCGAACGGTCTGAAGATTCACCGCGACGGCCGCATCTTCCTCGCCGACTACAAGAACGGGATCATGCTGCTCGACGCGCGGACCGGGCGCGTCGAGCCGCTCATGCCGCGCCGCCATTCCGAGCGCTTCCGCGGCCCCAACGACCTCGTCTTCGCCGGCAACGGCGACCTCTACTTCACCGACCAGGGCCAGACCGGCCTGCACGACCCGACGGGCCGCGTCTACCGGCTGACCGCGGCCGGCCGCCTCGAATGCCTCGTCGACACGGTGCCCAGCCCCAACGGCATCGCGCTCTCGCCCGACGAGCGCACGCTCTATGTCGCCGTGACGCGCGCCAACGCCGTCTGGCGCATGCCGCTGATGGGCGACGACTGGCCGTCCAAGGTCGGGACCTGGATCCAGCTTTCCGGCGGCACCGGCCCGGACGGGATCGCGGTCATGGCGTCGGGCGGCATCGCCATCTGCCATGTCGGGCTGGGTGCCGTCTGGGTGTTCGATGCGCTGGGCGAGCCGCTGTGGCGGGTCGACACCTGTGCCGGCCGGGCCACCACCAACCTGGCGTTCGGCGGACCGGATCGCCGAACCCTCTTCATCACCGAGAGCGAGACCGGTACGATCCTTCGGGCGACCTTGCCCGAGGCGGGCCTCGCCCTCTATTCCCACCACGCTTAGGGGCGCGCCGGCCCCCGTGCGCGACATCCCGAGGAAACCCCGATGATCGAAGTGCGCAGGATCGAAACCGCGCCCGGCATGGTGTTCGACGCGTCCGTCGCCGGCCCCGAGGACGGGCCGCTGGTGCTGCTGCTGCACGGCTTCTGCGTCTCGCGCTTCTACTGGAGCGCGCAGGTCGAGGCGCTCGGCAAGGCCGGCTACTTCGCCGTCGCCCCGAACCAGCGCGGCTATGCCGCCGGGGCGCGGCCCGACCCGAAGAACCTCGCCGACTACCGCATCGAGCTGTTGATCCGCGATGCCCTCGACATCGTCGACCGGCTCGGCCGCGGCGGGAAGCGCTTCCACCTCGCGGGGCACGACTGGGGCGGCAGCCTGTCCTGGGACATCGCCGACCGCCAGCCCGAGCGGCTGGGCTCGCTCACCATGCTGTCGCGGCCCCATCCCCGATCCTTCAACCGCGCCATGGCGGAGGATCCCGAGCAGCCGCGCCGCTCGAGCCACCACAAATGGCTGCTCGACCCCGACTCGGTGCCGCGCCTGCTCGCGAACGACGCCGAATGGGTGCGCTCGCGGCTGGTGCGCAACGGCGTCCCGGCAGCCCAGATCGAGAAGCACATCTCCGTCATCGGCAACGAGCCGGCGATGGAAGCGGCGGTCGCGTGGTACCGCGCGCGCGGGTCGCGGCACGATCCGGTCGGCCCGACGAAGGTGCCGACGCTGTACGTCTGGGGCGACGCCGACGACACGGTCGGCCGCATGGCGGCCGAAGGAACCGGCGAGTTCATCGCGGCGCCCTACCGCTTCGAGGAGCTGCCGGGCGTCGGTCACTACGCCGCCGACCAGATGCCCGAGCGGGTCGCCGCGCTGATGCTGGAGCATCTCGCCGCGCATCCGGCCTGACCGGCCGGCCGCCGGCTACTCGTCGGCGGCGAACCGGCTCGTCGCCCGCTCCAGCGTCGCGCGCAGGTCGGCGAGGCGGACGGGCTTGGTGAGATAGGCATCGGCGCCGGCCGCCAGCGCGTCGCTGCGGTCCTTCTCGGACGCCAGCGCGGTCACGCAGATGATCGGGCACCCGGCAGTGCGCCCGTCGAGCGCGCGGATGCGCCGCGTCGCCTCCATTCCGTCCATCCCGGGCAGGCTGACGTCGACGAGGATCGCCGAAAAGTCGTCGCGCGCGGTGGCGAGCTCCACCGCCGTCTCGCCGTCGCCCGCGATCTCGGGCATGAAGCCGAGGATGCGCATCATCTCGGCCAGCAACTCCTGGTTGACCGGATCGTCCTCGATGATCAGCACCGCGCCGCGGGTGCCGGGCCGGGGCCTGGCGACGGGCGCCGTCGTGCCGGCCGCGCGCGTCGCCGTGCGCACCGGCAGCCGCAGGCGGAACACCGCCCCGCACCCGATGCCGGCGCTCTCGGCGACGACGTCGCCGCCCATGCGTCGCGCCAGACCGCGGGCGATCGCGAGACCGAGGCCGACGCCGCCATAGTGCCGGGTGCTGCTGGCGTCGGCCTGGGAGAAGCGCTCGAAGAGCTCGGCCAGCTTCGCCGGCGCGATGCCGACGCCGGTGTCCGTGATCGCGAACTCGAGCTCGATCTGGCCCTCGCGGTCGGTGCGCTGCGCGGTGACGTCGATCGTGATGGCCCCCTCGCGGGTGAACTTCACGGCGTTGCCGACGAGGTTGCCGAGGATCTGGCGCGCCCGTGCCGCGTCGCCGACCACGGCGCGCGGCACGCCGGGCCCGATCCGGACCTCGGCGCGGATACCCTTTTCGTCCATCGTCGGCCGGAACAGGTCGACGATGGAGTTGGCCTTGGCGACGGGATCGAAGACCCCGTACTCCAGCCGGATCTCGCCCGCGTCCATGCGCGCGAAGTCGACGATGTCCGACAGCAGCCGCAGCAGGCTCCAGCCCGAGCGCCGGATCGTCGCGATCCATTTGCGCTGCACGGGGTCGCGGAGCTGCTGGTCGAGAAGATCGATGTAGCCGAGGACGGCGGTCAGCGGCGTGCGCAGCTCGTGGCTCATGTTCGCCAGGAACTCGTCCTTGGCGCGGCTCGCGCGCTCGGCCGCCTCGCGCGCGCTCACCAGCTCGCGCTCGAACAACTCGCGCCGGGCGATGTCGCGCACCACGACCGCGTGGACCGCTTCCTCGCCCTGGCCGGTCGCGGTCGCGCGGATCTCGATCGGCCGCGTCCGCGCCGCCTCCGGCCGCGGCCGTCCCTTCGCATGGTCGACGTCGAGCATCCGGTCGACGCCCTGCGGCTCGGTCACCTCGATCAGATCGTCGACGGCCCGCCCGGCGAGCGGCTCGCCCTCGCAGCCGAGCAGCACGGCGAACCGCCGGTTGCAGCTCACGACGCGGCCGGCGGCGTCGACCAGGGCGATCCCCTCGTCGACGCCTTCGTAGATGGTCCGCAGCTCGATCTCGCGCTTGCGCAGCGCCTCGTGCGCCTCGCGCTCGGCGAACACCCGGAGGATGTCGAGCACCGCCTGACGGGCGACCTCCAGCGCCGGCAGCACGGCACCCGGCCATCCCCTGGCGACGCCGCGCGTACGCTCGACCCGGTGGCTCGAACCGGCCCGCCCACCCTCGGTGCCGCGCGACAGGATGGCATGCGCCCATGGCGGCCCGGCATCCGACACCGGGCCCGTCGGGCCGGTCGACCAGATGATCTCCTCGGGGATCTCGCCGCGCAGCAGCAGCAGCACGCCGCCATCGAGCGGCAGGTCGATCGCCGCTACCGCGCTGGCGATCTCGCGCACCGCGGCCAGGGCTGGATCGATCGCCGCCAGCGATTCGATGGTGGTGATGCCGCCCCGCGCATGGCCGCGGACCGCGGCGAGGATGCGGTCGATCACGGCGACGTCGGGCGAGTTGCCCGCGACGACCTTCAGCGCGCCGGCATGAATGAGCACCGACGACGATCGCGTCGCCGCCGCCAGCGCCTCGGCGAAGGCCGCGAGCGCCGCGCGGCCGCCACCCTGGCGGTTGAGGATCTCGCTGGCCGCACGGGCGATGCGCAGCGTCATTTCCGCAGTCGCCTGCTCCTGCGTCCCGTCGGCCCGGGCGGCCAGCAGGCTCGCGACCGACGCGACCAGCAGCCGGCAGGCGGCACGCCGCGCCGCCGACAACGGCCGAGGTAGCGCGTGGTGCGCGGAGACGAGGCCCCATATCCGGCCGGCGTCCTCGATCGCCATGGTCAGGCTGGCGCGCACGCCCATGCCGCGCAGATGATCGGCGTGCTCGACGGGTGTGCGGCGCAGCGTCGAGTGGGTGAGGTCGAGCGGCCGGTCGCTGCCCGCGGCGCCGAGCGCCACGATGGGGATCGGCGCCAGGTCGACGTCCGGCACCGGACGCATGCCGGCCTGGAGATAGATCTCGCGGGCGACCGCGGGCAGCGCATCGGCGGGGACCCGCAGGCCGAGGAACGACCCGGGCAGCACATCGGAACGATCCTCGGCGATGACGTCGCGGTTCCAGTCGACGTCGAACCGGAAGACGACCGCCCGATCGTACCCGGTGATATCGCGGCAGAGCCGCGCCAGCCCCGCCGCCATGCACTGCCCGCGCGGGATCGTCCGCAGGGTCTCGATCGCCGCCTGGGTGCGCGACAGCAGGGCGAAGACGTCCTCCGCGGACTCGGTCTCCGGCTCGATCTCGAGGACGAGATGGTCGCCGCTCGCGAAGAACTGCACCGAATGGAGGGCCCCGCCGCGATCGGCGAAGTGGTGGCGCAGCAGGGTCGCGCCGCGCGGCAGAGGCGGCGTGGCCGCGATCGCCGCGGCGATCTCGGCGCCCAGCAGCTCGGCCGGCGTGCGGCCGGCGAGGTCGGCGAGCGGCAGGCCGAGGAGATCGGGCGCATTCGCGCTGCAGCGGTCGAGCCGCGGCTCGGGGCCCGCGAACGCCAGAAGCACGCCCACCGGCTGGATCGCCTCCGGGGCGTGGATGCCCGGTCCCGCCGGCGTCGCCGCGACCATCAGCAGTTCCCGACGGCCGGCGTCGGCCGCGCGGGGCGGCGCGCCCGTCTCACGCCCCGCCCCCGACGGCCGCGCGACGCGGCGTGTCTGCTCCCCGTCCGAATTCCATCCATCGAGACATACAAGGTCGCGGCTTCCGCTCTCAAGCCGAACTCCCACACCGGAAACGGGAGATTCCGAATCGTCCGGCACCTCGTCCGCGACTTCACCCGTGGGTAGAAAGCTATCTATACAGCGAGCGTAATCTGCCCGCACGAGATCGGGCGAACGTCAAATGCTCCGGTCGATCAGCGGATTGCATCCTGTGATGCAGAGGCCACATTCGGGCGCGCGACGTCGCATTTCGCGCCCCGTAGCATGTCAGGGGCGACTTGTCGGCCGGCGCGGTTGCATCCCGCAAGCGCCGGCAGGCAGGGCCGCGACCGAGCGTCGCGGCTACCCCTTGCGGGCGGCGGCGAGCACGCGCTCGCAGAATTCCGGCACCGGCATCCCGCGCTGGGCGCCGGCTTCGGCGGCCCGCTGGTTGGCGAAGGACAGCCGACCGGTCTCCCACATCGAGCGGCCGTCGCCGATGCGCGCGCTGAGGTGGCCGACGGTCGCCGCCGCGATGCCCCGCGCGTTGAGCGCCGGCAGGCGGGTGATGCCCGCACGATCGATGCCGACACCGGCATCGTTGAATACGGCGGCAAGGACGTCGGCCTTGATGGCGAGCGCCGGATCGCCGCCGATCAACCCGCCGTGCGAGCCGGTGACGACGATGTGGCCGGCATCCTCCGGCAGCACCAGCGATGCCGAATCGAGGCCCCAGACGTTGGGTCCGCCCGCGCCGTCGCGCAGCAGCACCCGCGTCTCCTGCGCCGGCGGCGGCGCGTCCTCGGCGAACATCAGCGCCGCCACCATGCGCATGGCGCAGTCGCGCACTTTGAGGCCGGGCACGCAGCCGAGCTGGCGCGCCGGCTCGTTCGCGTGGCTGACCAGCCCGCGATCGACCATGTCGCGCACGTCGCCGATGCGGCAGGAGGAATGGTGCACGGCGGCGGCCGGGATGCCGAGCCGTTCCAGGTAGGCGAGGCCGGCGATGCCGGCTTCGTCGAGGCCGACGCCGGCATCGTTGAACAGGGCGGCGCGGACCTTGCCGCGGGCCGCGAGATAGCCCGAGTAGAGGCCGCCATGGGAGGCGGTGATCAGCACCAGCCCCTCGCACCGCTCGTCGATCTGGGTGACGCTGTCGAGCGCGAAGATGGGCGATGTCTGAGGCTGCTGATCCATTCGTCTCTCCGCCGGCGGCGTCATGTTCCGGCTTGCCGACCGCCATTCGATGGCTGATAAGAGGCCGGACGCGAAAGTGCAAGCGGGCGTTGCAGCGTCCGCCTTATCGATCCGAGGGGGGAATGCCGGCAATCGAGGCGGACCGGCGGGGTGAAGCGCGCGCCAATCTGGACCGCGCCCGGATCCTCGGCCACTACCGGACCATGACGCGCATCCGCGCCTTCGAGGAGGCGGCGGAGCAGGCCCTGAAGGACGGGCACGTCAAGGGCGCGGTGCATCTGTCGATCGGCCAGGAGGCGGTGGCGTCGGGCGTCTGCGCCAACCTGGCGCTCGACGACTTCATCACCAGCAACCATCGCGGCCACGGCCATACGCTCGCCAAGGGCGCCGACATGACGGCGATGATGGCCGAGCTGTTCGCCCGCGCGACCGGCTACTGCCAGGGCAAGGGCGGGTCGATGCACATCGCCGACTTCCGCGTCGGCATGCTCGGCGCCAACGGCGTCGTCGGGGCGGGCATCCCGATCGCGGTCGGGGCGGCCCACGCGATGAAGCTCGCCCGCGACCGCCGCATCGTCGTCTGCTTCTTCGGCGACGGCGCCGTCAACCGCGGGCCGTTCCTCGAGGGCCTGAACTGGGCCAGGATCTTCGACCTGCCGGTGCTGTTCGTCTGCGAGGACAACGGCTTCGCGGCGACGACGCGGACCCGCTCGGTGACCGGAGGGCCCGGCCCGTCGGCCCGTGCCGAGAGCCTCGGCATCGTCGCGACGCCGGTCGACGGCAACGACGTCGTGGCGGTCGACGCGGCGACGGCCGACCTTGTTGACCGGGTACGCGGCGGCGCCGGCCCGCAGTTCCTGCACGCCCGGACCTACCGCCTGCGCGGCCACACCGCCGCCGACGCGGCCACCTACCGGCCGGCGGCGGAGGTCGAGGAGCACTGGCGCGACGACCCGATCCGGCGCTGCGCCGACCTGCTGGCGCTGGACGGCGTGCCGCGGGCCGAGCTCGACGCCCTCGCCGATGCCGCACGGTCGGAGGCGGCGGCCGCCGTCGCGGCCGGCCTCGCGGCACCCCATCCCGATATCGCGCTCGCCTGGACCGACGTCCAGGACGTCGGTGCGGCCGCACGAGGGGTCGCGTGATGGCGACGCTCACCTATCTCGACGCCTCGCGCCAGGCGCTGGCCGAGGAGATGCACCGGGACGCCCGCGTCTGGGCGCTGGGCGAGGATCTCGGCCGCGGCGGCGTGTTCGGCCAGTACCGCGGCCTCGTCGAGGAGTTCGGGACCGAGCGCATCGCCGACACGCCGATCTCGGAAGCGACGATCATGGGCGCGGCGGTGGGCGCGGCGCTGGTCGGCAGCCGTCCGGTCGTCGAGATGCGCTTCTCCGACTTCGCGCTCTGTGCCGTCGACGAGCTGGTCAACCAGGCGGCCAAGGCGCGCTACATGTTCGGCGGGCAGGGCCGCGTGCCGCTGGTGGTGCGCCAGCCGATCGGCATGTGGCGCTCGTCCGCCGCGCAGCACTCGCAGTCGCTGGAGGCGTGGTACGCGCACATCCCCGGCCTCGTCGTGGTGGCGCCGGCGACGCCGGCCGACAATTACAGCCTGCTGAAGTCGGCGATCCGCTGCGACGACCCGGTCGTCTACATGGAGCACAAGGACCTCTGGCCGGCGACCGGCGAGGTGGCGACGGACGCCGCGGGCGGCACCGTCCCGCTCGGCGTCGCCCGCCATGTCCGGCGCGGCGACGACGTCACCGTCGTCACCTGGTCGCGCATGGTCCAGGTCTGCGAGGCGGCGGCTGCCGAGCCGGGGGCGCCCTCGCTCGACATCATCGACCTGCGCACGCTCTGGCCATGGGACCGCGAGCAGGTGCTGGCGTCGGTCCGCCGGACCGGGCGCTGCCTCGTCGTCCACGAGGCGGTGCAGGTCGGCGGCTTCGGCGGCGAGAT
>JADZBA010000085.1 GCA_020852355.1 Alphaproteobacteria bacterium | reverse complement strand
GGGTCGACCGCGGCAAGCCGACCCAGGTCGGCCGGGCGCTGGCCCAGCTCGGCATCGCCCACATCCCCGCCTACTCGCCCGAGGCGCGCGGCCGCTCCGAACGCGCCTTCCGCACCCTCCAGGACCGGCTGCCCAAGGAGCTGCGCCTGGCCGGCCTCGCCGACCCTACGCTCGAGACGGTCAACCGCTGGATCGCCGAGCATTACCTGCCGGCGCACAACGCGGCCTTCGCCGATGCGCCCGCACTTCGTGCGCGCCCGCGTCCGCGTCCACGAGTACCCCGACGGATCGCTCGCCATCTTCCATGGACCGCGCCGCGTCGCCGACTACGATGCCGCGGGACATCTCCTCACCCACCAGGCCGCCGCGTGACACGCTTCCACGTCGGCCCGCGGTCTGGCCGGGGCATGCCCCGGCCAGACCGCGATCGCGAGGCGGACAATTGACGCGCTACGGATTCCGGACAACTTGGCGCGTCAGCTACACTCGGCCGGTTCTCGCCGCCGCGCCGGCGTGCCAGGATGGCGTCTCCCAATCCCAGTGAAGAGAGTACGCCCCGTGGAGCTTCGCAACCTCGGTACCTCGGGCCTGCTGGTCTCGACCGTCGGGCTCGGCTGCAACAACTTCGGCGGCCGCATCGACCTCGATGCGTCGCGCAAGGTCGTGCACAAGGCGCTCGACCTCGGCATCACCCTGTTCGACACCGCCGATATCTACGGCAACCGCGGCGGCTCGGAGACCTGCCTCGGCGCCATCCTCGGCGATCGCCGCAAGGACATCGTGCTCGCCAGCAAGTTCGGCATGGCGATGGACGACGTCGGCGTGAAGCGCGGCGGCGCCCGGCGCTACATCATGGCCGCGGTCGAGGACAGCCTGACGCGCCTCAAGACGGACTGGCTCGACCTCTACCAGCTCCACGAGAAGGACGCGCGCACGCCGATCGAGGAGACCTTGCGCGCCCTCGACGATCTCGTGCGCCAGGGCAAGGTGCGCTATGTCGGCTGCTCCAACCTGCCGGCCTGGGAGGTCGCGGAGGCGGAGTGGACGGCGCGCCAGCAGCACCTGGAGCGCTTCGTCTCCTGCCAGGACGAGTACAGCCTGCTGGTGCGCGGCATCGAGCGCGACATCATGCCCGCCGCCCAGCGCTACGGCCTGGGCATCCTGCCCTACTTCCCGCTGGCGAGCGGCCTGCTGACCGGCAAGTACCGGCGCAACGCCGAGATGCCGGCGGGTGCCCGCCTGACGACGACGCAGCGCCTCGCCGACCGCTACATGACGGACGCCAACTGGGCGATCGTCGAGAAGCTGGCGGACTTCTGCGCCCGGCGCGGCAAGACGATGCTGGAGCTGTCGTTCAGCTGGCTGATCCGCCAGCCGCAGGTGTCGAGCGTGATCGCCGGAGCGACCCGACCCGAGCAGCTCGAGCAGAACATCGCGGCGGTCGCCTGGGACCTCGGCGCCGACGACATGGCCGAGATCGACCGCATCACCAAGAAGTAGACGACAGGGGAGGAAACGCATGAACGCCACGAAGGATGCGGGCGGTCCCGCGCCCCTGGCGCTGCCGCGGGCGCCGGTGCCGGCGGCAGCGCCCTGGGAGCCCGAGCGCCGCTACCCCGACCCGCTGATCGAGGACCTCCATCCGAGCTTCGCCCGCTACCGTCTCGCGCTGGCGGCGGTCGAGCGGCTCTACACCGGCTGCCGCTGGGCGGAGGGGCCGGTATGGTTCGGCGACGGCCGCTTCCTGCTGTGGAGCGACGTCCCGGGCAACTGCATCTACCGCTGGGAGGAGGAGACCGGCGCGGTCAGCCGCTTCCGCCGCCCGTCCAACAACGCCAACGGCAATACCCGCGACCGCGAGGGCAGGCTCGTCACCTGCGAGCACGACACCCGCCGCGTCGTGCGCACCGAGCATGACGGGTCGATCACCGTCATCGCCGACGCCTGGGACGGCAAGCGGCTGAACTCGCCCAACGACGTCGTGGTGAAGTCCGACGGCTCGATCTGGTTCACCGATCCGCCGTTCGGCATCCTCGGCAACTACGAGGGCCATGTGGCGCCGCAGGAGATCGAGGCGAACGTCTACCGGGTCGATGGCCGCACCGGGAAGATCGCGATCGCCGCCGACGGCGTCGCCGGGCCGAACGGCCTGTGCTTCTCACCCGACGAATCGATCCTCTACGTCGTCGGCTCGCGCGAGAGCCCGCGCAACATCGTCGCCTTCGACGTCGCCGGCAACGGCACCCGGCTGACGCGGCGCCGGGTGCACATCAATGCCGGCCCGGGCACGCCCGACGGCATGCGCTGCGACGTCGACGGCAACCTGTGGTGCGGCTGGGGCATGGGCGAGGCCGGGCTCGACGGCGTCGTCGTGTTCAACCCCGGCGGCGAGCCGATCGGCCGCATCATGCTGCCGGAGCGCTGCGCCAACGTCTGCTTCGGCGGCCTCCGGCGCAACCGGCTGTTCATGGCGGCCAGCAAGTCGCTCTACGCGCTCTACGTCAACACGCAGGGGGTAAAGGGCGGCTGAGGCCGCCCCTTCATCCCCACAGAGCCGGCGTCGGCGGCTGGACGATGCTGCCGTCGTAGCGCAGGCCGTCGGGCCGGTCCTCGGCCAGCAGCAGCGGCGCGTCGAGATCGACGTACTCCGCCCCCTGGGCGACGAGCACCGCCGGCGCCATCGCCAGCGAGGTGCCGATCATGCAGCCGACCATGATGCCGTAGCCCGCCTCGCGCGCCGCCCGCGCGAGCGCCAGCGCCTCGGTCAGCCCGCCGGTCTTGTCGAGCTTGATGTTCACGAGGTCATACTTGCCGACCAGCTTCGGCAGCGAGCGGCGGTCGTGGCAGGCCTCGTCGGCGCACACCGGGATCGGCCGCGCCATCTCGGCGAGCGGCCCGTCGCGGTCGGCGTGCAGCGGCTGCTCGATCATGGCGACGCCGAGGGCGGCCAGCTTGGGCGCGTACTCCGGGAAATGCGCGGCGCTCCACCCCTCGTTGGCGTCGACGATGAGGCGGCTCGTCGGCGCGTTCGCGCGCACCGCCTCGACGCGCGGCAGGTCGCCCTCGCCCGTCAGCTTGATCTTGAGCAGTGGCCGATGGGCGTTGGCGGCAGCCGCCCGGCCCATGTTCTCGGGCGTGTCGAGGCTCAGCGTGTAGGCCGTGGTCAGCGGCCCGGGCGCCTTCGCGAGACCGGCGAGGCGCCAGGCGGGCACGCCGGCCCGCTTCGCCTCGAGGTCCCAGAAGGCGCAATCCACGGCATTGCGGGCGGCGCCGGCGGGCAGCAGCGACTGGATCGCCATGCGGTCGGCGCCGTCGCGGATCGCCGGCCCGACCCCCTCGATCTGCGCGATGACGCTCTCCACGCTCTCGCCGTAGCGGGAATAGGGCACGCACTCGCCGCGCCCGGAATGCCCGCCGTCGGCGATCTCCGCCATGACGACCTCGGCATGGGTGCGGCTGCCGCGCGAGATGGTGAAGACCTGCGCCAGCCGGAAGCTTTCGCGGCGGATCGAGAGGGTGGCCATGACGGGCGGCGTTCCGCTCAGGCCAGGACGTCGGCGATGGCCGCGACGCCCGTGCGCACGGGATCGACGCACGGCATCGCGAACTTGTCGGCCGTCTCCTTGAGGTAGCGCTCGGCGGCGCCGGCATCGAGCGCCGCCGTGTTGACCGCGATGCCCACCGTCCTGCAGTTCGGATTGGTCAGCCGACCCAGTTCTTCGTTGACGCGGATGCACTCCGCCAGGCTCGGCAGCGGATAGGTGGGCAGGCCGCGCATGTGCTTGCGCGTCGGCTCGTGGCACATCACCAGCGCATCGGCGGCGGCACCGTGCAGCAGGCCAAGGCTGACGCCGG
The DNA here is from genome assembly GCA_020852355.1 of Alphaproteobacteria bacterium. GTDB lineage: Bacteria > Pseudomonadota > Alphaproteobacteria > ATCC43930 > Allostellaceae > Allostella. The sequence continues at coordinate 3,981 of JADZBA010000085.1, read as the reverse complement.
CGTAGGAGGCGTGGAACAGCGAGCCCTGCCCCTCGATCACGTCCCAGTGGTCGTCGTCGTTGGCCGGGCACAGCCATTCGACGGAACCGGAGATGAAGTCGGCCACGACGGCGTCGATCGCCACGCCCGAGCCGGCGATGAAGATGCCGGTCTGCCCGGTCGCCCGGAAGTCGGCCTTCTTGCCGCGCGCGCGCATCTCCTTCTCCAGCGCCAGCGCAGTGAACATCTTGCCGATCGAGCAGTCGGTGCCGACCGCCAGCAGCCGCTTGCCCGAGCGCTTCTTGCCGTCGGCGACCTCGAAGCTCTGGGTGGGGTGGCGGACGTCGAGCAGGATGCGGCCGTTGCGCTCGGCCGCCGCCTTCAGCTCGGGGATGTCGGCCAGCTTCTTGTGCAGGCCGCTCGCCACGTCCATGCCGAGATCGAGCGCCTTCACCAGGCTCGCGACCCAGCTGTCGGGAATCTTGCCGCCGCGGTTGGCGACGCCGACGATGACGGTGCCGACGCCGCGCGCGGCCGCCTCCTCGATCGTCATGTCCGGGATCCTCAGGTCGGCCTTGCAGCCGGGCAGGCGGAACTGCCCGACGCACCAGTCCTTGCGCCAGAACACGACGCCGTCGGCGACCTTGGCGGCGAGCTGATCGTGGGCGTCGCCGATGAACATGAGATAGGGCGTACGAAGGGCGGTCACGGCGCGTGGTCCTTTCAGCGGACGAATGGAGGCGAGGGTGGTCGGAAGGTGGCCGAATGTAGATTCACCCGTCCGGCCGCCGCAAGGGCACGGGGGGCAGCGGTCGTGGACGGCGTCCCGGGTTTCGGCTACCACCCGCCGGCACGAACGGACAGGGGATCGAGGCATGGCGGGGGGAACGGAGCTGCGGGTGGCGATCGCCGGATTGGGCGCGATCGGGCTGGAGATCGCCAGGCGGCTCGACGCGGGCGTGCCCGGGCTGTGGCTGTCGGCGGTGTCGGCGCGCGATCGCGACGGTGCGGCCGCGCGGATCGCCGGCTTCGCCGAGCCGCCGCCCGTCCTGCCGGTCGAGGAGCTGCCCGACGTCGCCGACATCGTCGTCGAGTGCGCGCCCAAGACCGCCTTCGCCCAGATCCTGGAGCCCGCGATCGAGGCCGGCCGCATCGTCATGCCGCTATCGGTAGGCGCCCTCCTCGACCGCATGGACCTCGTCGAGCGGGCGCGCGAGACCGGCGCGCGTATCATCGTGCCGACCGGCGCGCTGCTCGGCCTCGACGCCGTGCGCGCGGCCGCCGAGGGGACGATCGAGAGCGCCAGGATCGTCACCCGCAAGCCGCCCAAGGGCCTGGCCGGCGCGCCCTACCTGGAGCAGCACGGCATCGACATGGCGACCATCACCGTGCCGACCAAGGTCTTCGACGGCTCGGCCCGGGACGGCGCCCGCGGCTTCCCGGCGAACGTCAACGTCGCCGCCGCCCTGTCGCTGGCCGGCATCGGCCCGGACCGCACCCGGCTGGAGATCTGGGCCGACCCGACGGTCACCCGTAACACCCATACGATCGTCGTCGAGGCCGACAGCGCCCGCCTCACCATGACGATCGAGAACGTGCCGTCGGAGAACCCGCGCACCGGGCGCATCACCCCCTTGAGCGTCGTCGCGGCGCTGCGCGGCCTGGTGGCGCCCCTCAAGATCGGCACGTAGCCGCCGGCGGCGGGGCAAGGCGCCCGAGTTTCCTTCGCTCGCCCGGCGGGTTAGACTCTCCGAAGTGCAATCGATGGTACGCGTTCCGGCCGCGCCGCGAAGCGCAGCGCCGGGCCCGAGGAGAGGTCCATGGCCGCCGGCCCCGCATCGTTCACGTCCCGCCCCGAGATCCTCGGCACCTTCGGCGTCGTCGCCTCGACCCACTGGCTGGCCAGCGCGGCCGGCATGGCGACGCTGGAGAAGGGCGGCAACGCCTTCGACGCGGCGGTGGCCACCGGCTTCGCCCTGCAGGTCGTCGAGCCGCACCTGAACGGCCCGGGCGGCGACGTGCCGATCCTCTTCTACTCGGCCCGGGAGGACCGCGTGCGCGTGGTCTGCGGCCAGGGGGTCGCGCCGGCCGCGGCGACCATCGACCATTACCGCTCGCTCGGCCTCGGGATGATGCCCGGCACCGGGCACCTCGCCGCGGTGGTGCCTGGGTCCTTCGACGCCTGGATGATCATGCTGCGCGACCACGGGACCATGCGGCTGGCCGACGTGCTGGAGCCGGCGATCGGCTATGCCCGCGACGGCTACGCGATGGTGCCGCGGGTGGCCGACGCGATCGCCAACGTCGCCGAGCTGTTCCGCACGGAATGGCCGACCTCGGCCGCGATCTATCTGCGCAACGGCCAGCCCCCGGCGCAGTTCACGCGCTTCCGCAACCCCGTCCTGGCGGACACCTACCGCCGCATCCTGCGCGAGGCCGAGGCGGCCGGCGGCAACCGCGAGGTCCAGATCGAGGCGGCGCGGCGCGCCTGGTACAAGGGCTTCGTCGCGGACGCCATCGACCGCCTGTTCCGCGTGCCGCTGATGGACACCACCGGCGAGCGCCACGCCGGCGTGCTGACCGCCGACGACATGGCGCGCTGGGAGGCGCGCTACGAGGCGCCGCTGAGCTACGACTATCACGGCTACACCGTGTGCAAGACGGGGCCCTGGGGCCAGGGCCCGGTGTTCCTGCAGCAGCTCGCCCTGCTGCGCGACGTCGACCTCGCCGGGATGGCCCCGGACGGGCCGGACTTCGTGCACTGGGTGACCGAGGCGGCCAAGCTCGCCTTCGCCGACCGCGAGGCCTTCTACGGCGACCCGGACTTCGTGAAGGTGCCGATGGAGCACCTGCTCTCCGACACCTACAACGCCGCGCGGCGCCGGCTGATCGGGCGGGAGGCGTCGCTGGAGCTGCGCCCGGGCACCATTCCCGGATACGGCGGCCGGATCGACCCCGACGCCGCCAGGCGCGGCCGCATGGGGTACGACACCGTCCGCCAGGGCACGCGCCCGGCCGGCGCCCACCAGGCCGGCGTCGGCGAGCCGACCCTGCAGCGCGGCGCCGTCGGCGAGCCGACGATCGGGCGCGACGGCCGCATGGCGGGTGACACCTGCCACCTCGACGTCATCGACCGCTGGGGCAACATGGTCTCCGCGACGCCGTCGGGCGGCTGGCTGCAGAGCTCGCCCGTGGTGCCGGAGCTGGGATTCTCCGTCACCACGCGTGGCCAGATGTTCTGGCTCGACGCCGACCATCCGGCGGCCCTGGCGCCGGGACGCCGGCCGCGCACGACTCTGACCCCCTCCTTCGCGCTGCGCGACGGCGAGCCGTACATGGCGTTCGGCACGCCGGGCGGCGACCAGCAGGACCAGTGGTCGGTCGTCTTCTTCCTGCGCCACGTCCATCACGGGCTGAACCTGCAGGAGGCGATCGACGCGCCGATGTTCCACAGCGAGAGCTTCCCATCGAGCTTCTACCCGCGCGGCATGAAGCCCGGCTCGATGGTGATGGAGGACCGCTTCCCCAAGGCGACGGTCGACGAGCTGAAGCGCCGCGGCCACATCGTCGAGGATGCCGGCTCCTGGGGCCTCGGCCGCCTGTCCGCCGCCACCCGCGACGGCGAGTACCTGAAGACCGCCGCCAACCCACGCGGCATGCAGGGCTACGCGGTCGGGCGGTAGCGGGTCAGCGGAACAGGGCCCCGACGGCGGCCGGGTCGATCGCATCGACCCGGTTACCGTCGCGGCCGATCATGGTGTCGGCGGCGACCAGCGCGTTGAGGATCGCCTCCTCGACCGCGTCCGCCGCGCCGGCGAAGACCGGGTTGAGCCGCTCGTTCGGCAGATGGTCGAGCGCGGTGACGCCGCGCGCGGCGTCGAGCGGCAGCGGGTTGGCGGTCGAGAAGGCGAGGAAGATGTCGCCCGAGCCGTTGTGGCCGCTGCTGCCGGTACGCGCCATGCCGAGCACCGCGCGCCGCGCCAGGCGCTGCAGCTGGTGGGG
>JADZBA010000084.1 GCA_020852355.1 Alphaproteobacteria bacterium | reverse complement strand
GTCGGCTGCGGCACGGGCAGCCTTTCATTCCTGCTGGCGAAGCAGGACGGTATCGCGGCGGTCTGCGGCATCGACTACGCCGCCCCCTACGTCGCGCACGCCGAGCGGCGCAATTCCGATCCGCGGCTCTCCTTCCGCATCGGCGACGCCTGCGCGCTGCCGTTCCCCGATGCGTCGTTCGACCGCGTTCTCTCGCTGCTGATGCTGCATTTCGTCGCTACGCCCGATCGCGCGGTCGCGGAGATGCGCCGGGTCGCGCGGCCCGGGGCGACGATCGCCGCCGCCGTGTGGGACGCGCGCGGCGGCTTCGTCGCCAACCGCATGTTCTTCGACACTGCCGCTGTCCTCGATCCCGCCGCCGGACAGCGCCGCGCGCGGAACTACACCCGGCCGATGACCCGGCCCGGCGAGCTGGAGGCGGCCTGGCGCAAGGCGGGGATCGCCGACGTCGTGGCGACGGAGCTCGCCATCCGCATGGAGTTCGCGTCCTTCGACGACTACTGGTCGCCCTATCTCGGCAAGGACGGGCCGGCCGCGGAGTATGTCGGCACCCTCGACGAGGCCGCGCGCGTGCGGCTCAGGGAGGCTGTCCGTGCCGCCTATCTCGGCGGCGAGGAGGACGGGCCGCGGTCCTACGCGGCGGTCGCCTGGGCGGTGAAGGGGACCGCCCCCGGCTGACGCCGGCTCACCGGCCGATGCACGCCACCATGGTGCGGTCGAGCTGGTCGATGCGACGGTCGATGATGGCGGCGCGGCGCTGGATGTAGGCGGTCGGCGCCGCGGCGTTCCAGCGGCGCGGGTTGGGCAGGACGGCGGCCAGCCGGGCCGCCTCGCTGCGGCCGAGGGCACGGGCGGGCTTGCGGAAATGGCGCCGGGCCGCGGCCTCGGCGCCGAAGATGCCGTCGCCCCACTCGATGACGCCGAGATAGACCTCCATGACCCGGCGCTTGGGCCACAAGGCGTCGATGGCGAGCGCCAGCGGCGCCTCCAGCGCCTTGCGGGCGAAGCCGCCGCCCGGCCACAGGAAGAGGTTGCGGGCGAGCTGCATGGTGATCGTGCTGGCGCCACGCAGCCGGCCCGTCTCCTCCTGCTCGTCGAGGGCATCGCGCACCGCGTCGAAATCGATGCCGGCATGGCCGCAGAAGCGGTTGTCCTCGGCTGCGATGATCGCGCGCGGCAGCGCCGGCGCCACCGCGTCGAGCGGTGCCGCGCGATGGTCGATCGCGGCACCCTCGATCCGTCGGATCACCATGAGCGGTGTCCCCGGCGGGTCGACCCAGCGGTAGAGGACGATCAGGGCGAACGGCAGCAGGGCGAGCACGAGCAGCGTCCAGCCGAGGACGCGCAGCACGCCGGCGCCCCGGCGCTCACATGCGCAGGTGCGGCATGAGGCCGAGCACGCCGACGATGATGAGGTAGATCGCGACCACGTAGTTCAGGGTGCGCGGCGCGACCAGGATGAGGATGCCGGCGAGCAGGGCCACGAGGGGCTGCACGACGATGGTGTTGATGACCATGGGGTCTCCCGCTGGGGCTCGGCCGGCGACGGCCGGCGCTGGGTAACGCGCGGGTCCGCCGTCATGTTCCGCGACGGCGCGACTCCTCCGCGACCTCGGCGATGATCGCATCGAGCAGCCGCCCCGGCCACTGCCCCGGGATGGCACGGCCGATCACCACGATGCGCGTGCGCCGATCGTCGCCCGGCCAGCGCTCCAGCCACTCCGGGGGATGCAGGACATGCTGCACGCCGTGCACCACGACCGGCCGCTCCGGCGCCTCGGCCAGGGCCACGATGCCCTTGAGGCGCAGCAGGTCGGCCCCGCAATGCTCGGCGAGGGCCTGGAGGAAGAGGGTGAGGGCGACGGCGGGCAGCGGCGCGTCGCGGACCAGCGCGATCGCCGCGATGCCCTGGGAATGCCACGCGCCGGCGGCCGGGCCGTCGCCGGCGCGGGCGAGCGCGCGCACCAGATCGCCGACGTCCGCGGCGCCCGCGCCGCCGGCCGCCAGCAGCCGGTCCGGCGCGATGGCGCCGGCGACGGCGGCGAGCCGCGGCGCCATGGGGTTGAGCGCCGCCAGCCGGCCGGCGAGCTCGGCGGGGATGCCGCCGGCGAGGTCGGTCTTGCTGACCACGATGCGGTCGGCGAGCGCCGCCTGGCGCCGCGCCTCGGGATGGCGGTCGAGCGTCGCCTCGCCATGGAGCGCGTCGACCACCGTCACCACGCGGTCGAGCGCGTGGCCCGCGCCGAGATCGGCGTCGGTCATCAGCGCGTGCAGGATCGGCGCGGGGTCGGCGAGGCCGGAGGTCTCGATCACCACGCGGCCGTAGGGCGGCACGCCGCCGGCCGCCCGCCGCGCCTCCAGCTCGAGCAGCGTGCGCACCAGGTCGCCGCGCACGCTGCAGCACAGGCAGCCGGTGGCGAGGGCGACGAGGTCCTCCTCGCTGCGCGCGACGAGGTCGTGGTCGAGGCCGACCGCGCCCAGCTCGTTGACGATGACGGCGGTGCCGGCGTAGCGCGGGTCGGCGAGGATGCGGCGCAGGAGCGTGGTCTTGCCGCTGCCGAGGAAGCCGGTGAGGACCGCGACCGGGATGGTCATCCCGCCGCGCCGACCCTGAGCGCCCGCGCCGCGCGCCGGTCGCCGCCCAGCCGGTCGCGCAGCAGGCGCAGCAGGACCACGACCGACGGGCAGGCATCGGGCCGGCCGGCGCCGTCGTCGAGCAGCCAGCGCACGGGCCGCGCCGCCGGGTCGGCGGCCCGCACCGCCAGCGTCGCACCGGCCGCCGCGATGCGCACGCCCGCGCCGTCGGCCGTCGCGCGCCCGTCGACGCCCCAGAGCCGCAGGCTGTCGTCGATCAGCAGTGCCAGGGCGTTGCCGCTCGCCATGGCGGGCCTCAGAGCGCGGTGCCCGCCAGCACCTCGGCGGGGATGCGGCGCGGCAGCCACCTCCCGTCGCCGGTCGCGCCCATGAAGTGCCCGTCCTCGACCACGACCTTGCCGCGCAGGATGGTCATCGACGGCCACGCGTCGACCGCGTGACCCTCCCAGGGCGAGTAGTCGGTCTCGTGCAGGTCCTCCCGGCGCACGGTGCGCTTCAGGGCGGGGTCGAGGATGGTGATGTCGGCGTCGCTGCCGGGCGCGATGGCGCCCTTGCGCGGGTAGAGCCCCATGAGGCGCGCGGCGTTGGTCGAGACGAGGTCGACGAAGCGCTCCAGCGCGTAGCCGCGGCGGCCGACCATCTCGGTGAACATCACGGCCAGCCGCGGCTCGACGCCGGCATTGCCGCCGGTCGTGTCGTCGATCCGCACGCCCTGCACCTTGACCGAAAGCGCGCAGCAGATCTCGTCGGTCGCGATGGCATTGATCGCGCCGTCGAGCGTGCCGGCCCACAGCGCCGCCTGGTCGGCCTTCGACTTCAGCGACGGGTAGGTGTGGTAGATCTGGCCGTTCGGCCGGCGGTAGTCGTCGCTCGTGTACATGATGTACTGGTGCAGCGTCTCGCCGTAGATCGGCAGGCCGCGGGCGCGCGCTTCGCGGATGGCGGCGACGCCGGTGCCGGCCGAGACGTGCATCATGTAGAGCGCCGTGCCGGGCACGCTCTCGGCGAGGCGGATGACGCGGCGGAAGGAAAGGTCCTCCGACAGCGTGTTGTGCACCTCCGCCATGTTCTCGAAGCCGACCCGGCCCTCGCGGATCAGCTTGCCGTACATGTGCATGACGATGTCGTTGTCCTCGGCATGGATGACGCCGAGGCCGCCCTTGGCCGACAGGACCTTGAACACCTCCCAGATGTCGCCGAAGCGCACCATGCGGCCGCGCCGGCTGGGGGTGATGTCGGTCGTGAAGATCTTGACCGTGGGGTAGCCCGCCGCGATCGCCTCGCCGAGCTGGCCCGGCAGCTCGGGCGGCAGCTCGCCCTCGACCATGATGTGATAGGCGTAGTCGCAGTGGCAGTGGCCGGCCCAGTCGCGCTCGCGCGCCTCCAGCGTGCCCTGGATCGTGTTGCCGTGCGTCCAGCGGGCGAAGTCGACCATCGTCGTGGTGCCGCCGTGGAGGGCGGCGCGGCTGACCGTCGCCGGCCCGGCGGTCTCGCCGACCGTGCCGTCCGGGTTGGGCAGCGGCCATTTGCAGTGGACATGCGGGTCGACCCCGCCGGGCATGACGATCTTGCCGCCGGCATCGACCACCCGCGTTCCCGGCCCGGCCGGCAGCGACCCCGCCGCCGCGACCGCGACGATGCGCTCGCCCGCCACCGCGACGTCCCAGGCGCCCACCCCGTGCGGCGTCACCACCCGGTCGCCGCGCACGATCAGATCGATCATCGTTGCTCCCCCTTCGCGATCCGTGGAGCCTAGCCGCACCCGCGGCGGAGCGCACCCGCCCGCGCAGGCCGCCGCGGCGTCGCGTCAGCCGACCTCGACGATCTCCACCGCATGGCCCGCCACCTGCAGGACGTCGCCCTCGGCCCGGCGCAGGAGCGCGCGGGCCATGGGAGAGACGTAGGAGAGGGTGCCGCGGGCCGGGTCGGCCTCGTCCTCGCCGACGATGCGGAAGGTCTGCCGCCTGCCGTCGTCGCGGGCGATGGTGACGGTCGAGCCGAAATGCACCGTGCCGTCGGCCGGCGGCGGCGGCACCGGCTGGGCGGAGGCGCGGCGCGCGTTCCAGTAGCGCAGGTCGCGGGCGGTGCGGGCCAGCGCCGCGCGGTCGCCGGCCTTCTGGGCCGCGGTCCAGTCCTCGCGCAGGCGGCGCAGCGACTCCTCGATCTCCGCCAGCCCCGCGGCGGTGACGTAGTTGACGTGCTCGGAGACCGGCCGGTCGGGCAGGTCGTCGACGGCGTCGGCATCCGGCTCCTTGACGAAGGCGCGGCTCATGATCGTGTCTCCGTGTGGCCAGGGGACGACCGGCATTCTATTCAGTAGTCGCGCCGCGGGCGCAGGGCGAGGGGGATTGGCGGGGAGCGAGGAACGGATGGCGGCGCTGCTGCGCGCCCAGCGCGCGTTGCAGGCATGGCGGTGGGACGCGGTGCGGGCCGCCGCGCCGGCGCTACTGGCGGCGGCCGACACGGCGCCGGCCGGGCGCCTGCTGCTGGCGCTGGCCGGCGCGGCGGGACGGCCGGACGCCGCGGCGGTGGCGGCCGTCCGCTCGGCGGTGGCGGGCATCGCGCTGTTCGACGCCTACCGCTACTTCGACCCGATCCTCGGGCTCGACGGCCGCAGCATCACCTCGACCGTGTGCGCGCTCGACTGCTGGCTGTCGATCGCCGGGCACGACGCCTTCCTGCTCGAATACCCGAAATGCGGCCGTACCTGGCTGCGCCTGATGGTCGGCCGCTGCATCGAGCGGCTCTTCGGCGTGACGTTGCCCGATGCGACGGACCTCGCGGCGGCGGCCGAGCGCTGCCCCGGCCTGCCGCGCATCGCCGTCACCCACGACGACGATCCCGAGCTGAAGGCGCCCGCGCAGGTCGCGCGGGACAAGCGCATCTATCGCGGCAAGCGCGTGCTGCTGCAGGTCCGCGACCCGCGCGACGTGGTCGTCTCCTACTATTTCCAGGCGACCACGCGCCGCCACGCCGCCTTCCCGTCGGAGCCGTTCCGCGGCGCGCTGGCGCAATTCGTGCGCCACCCCACGGGCGGCATCCCGGCGATCGTCGCCTTCTACAACGCCTGGGCGGCGGGGCGCGGCGAGCCGGCGCGCTTCCTGCTGCTGGCCTACGAGGACCTGCGCGCCGATACCCGCGTCGCGCTCCGCGCGACGCTGGATCTCGTCGGCCTGCCGCCGCTGCCCGATGCCGACCTCGACGCGGTGATCGCCGATTGCAGCTTCGCGCGCATGCGCGCGCTGGAGGCGGCCGGCGCGATCGCCGATCCGCGGCTCAGGCCCGGCGATCCGGCGAACCCGGAATCCTGGAAGGTCCGCCGCGGCAAGGTCGGCGGCTACCGCGACTACCTGTCTGAGGACGACGTGGCGTGGATCGACGCCTATCTCGACCGCCACCTCGACGATGCGTATGCGCGCTACAAGCGGGCCGAGACGGCCCGAGGGCATCCGTGAACTATCGCCACGCCTACCACGCCGGCAACCACACCGAGGTCTTCAAGCACGCCGTCCTGGCGCTGATCCTCGACCGGCTGCGGCAGAAGCCGGCGCCCTTCATGGTGCTGGATACCCATGCCGGCCTCGGCCTCTACGACCTGCGCTCGCCCGAGGCGCTGAAGACGGGGGAGGCGGCGGCCGGCATCGGCGCCGTCCTGGCGTCGGGCCGCGAGCTGCCCGGCCCCTACCTCTCCGTCGTCCGTCCGTTCACCGACCGCGGCCTCTACCCGGGCTCGCCCGCCATCGCCGCCGCCATGCTGCGCGCGCACGACCGCATCGCCGCCTGCGAGCTGCACCCCGAGGACGTCGCGGTGCTGCGCCGCAACTTCCGCGACGACCGCCGGGTCGCGGTGCATCACCGCAACGGCTACGAGGCGCTGCTGGCCCTGATCCCGCCGCCCGAGCGCCGCGGCCTCGTGTTCGTCGACCCGCCCTACGAGAAGACCGACGAGGCCGAGCGCCTCGGCCGCACACTCGCCGCCGCAGTGCGCAAATGGCCGACCGGCATCTTCGCCGCCTGGTACCCGATCAAGGACGACGCGATCGGCCGGGCCATCGCGCGGCCGCTGGTCGAGGCGGGCGTGCCGGGGTGCCTGAAGGTGGAGCTCCTGCGCCATAGGCCGGACGGGGAGCGGCTGGCGGGCAGCGGGATCCTGCTCATCAACCCACCCTGGCAGTTGGACGACGATCTGCGCCGGCTCGGCGGCGAACTCCTGGCGGCATTGTCGGCCGGGCAGGGAAGGTCGACCGTCGACAGCCTGACGATGTTCCGTTGACCCGTCACGCCGGCTGCAGCGCCTCCTTCTTCTCCATCGCGTGATGGAAGTTGGCCTTCTGGTACGTCTCCATGTGCTCGGCATAGCTCGTCGTCGCGTGCCGGCGCGGGTGCTCGGCGTCGACCATCGTCGGCACCGGGTCGATCGGCCAGTCGCGGGCGGCGTCGAAGAAGAAGGGGATGGCGTAGCGCTCGCCGCCCGAGCGGTTGATGACGCGGTGGGGGGTCGCCAGGAACCGGTCGTTGGTCCAGTAGCGCAGCAGGTTGCCGCCGTTCACCAGGAAGGCTCCCGCCGGCGCGGGTGCGTCGATCCATTCGCCGCCGGGCAGGCGCAGCGAGAGGCCGGGGACGCGGTTCTGGGCGAGCAGGGTCATGAAGCTGGTGTCGGTGTGCGGGGCGAGGCCCCATTCCGTCACCTCGTCCATCGGCTCCGACGGCGGGTAGTGGCTCATGCGCAGCGTGTACATGGCGTCGGCGAAGGCGGCATCGAACCAGTCCGGCGCCACGTCCATGGCGGCGGCGTAGAGCGGCAGCAGGCTCCGGCCCAGCGCCTCCATGGCGCCGCAATAGGTGAGGATGGCGGCGCGGAAGCCGGGCAGGTCCGCCTCGGCCGGCCAGTGGTTGACGCCGCGGAAGCGCTTCCTCGCCACCACGTCGGGGTGGTCGGGCGCCAGCTCGCGCTTGAAGAACACCGCCTCGTTGGCGTTGGGCTTGTAGGTGGTGCCGAGGGCGTTGAAGCGCGTGGTGGCGCCGCGCATCGGCATGTAGCCGATATTGTGCTCGTCGATCTTCAGCGCGAGCTTCTTCTCCAGCGGCATGGCGTGGAAGCGCCGCACCTCCGCGAAGGTGGCGTCGACGAGGTCCTGCGGCACGCCGTGGTTCACGATGAAGTAGAAGCCGACCTCGGTGAACGCCCGCCGCAGCTCGGCCCCCAGCGCCTCGCGGGCGCCCGGCCGGCCCGCGCGCCAGGGGGCGAGGTCGAGGACGGGGATGATGTCGGCCATCTGGAGTCCTTCCCGGGTGGTGCCGGAAGAGTAGCCGGGGCGGGCGCTGCCGTTAAGAGGGTGCGGACGGCCGGCTACAGCACCGCCAGGTTGTTCCGCCGCAGCAGGCGATAGACCAGCGCCAGCGGCACCACGGTCGCGACGATCAGGACGGTGGCGGCCGCCGCCGCGGTGCCCGCCCCCTGGCCCTCCAGCGCGCGGAAGATGACGACGGTCATCGTCGTCCACGGGCCGCTGTAGAGCACCACGGTCGAGCTCAGCTCCGAGACGATGGTGACCCAGGCGAGCACGGTGCCGCCGACGATGCCGCCCAGCATCAGCGGCACGGTCAGGCGGAAGAAGGTCCAGGAGGGCGAGCGGCCGAGATTGACCGAGGCCTCCTCCAGCGTCGGATCGATCTGGTGCAGGATGGCGCTGCCCGAGCGCACGCTGAAGGGCAGCTTGCGGACCAGCCAGGCCAGCACCAGGATCAGCCAGCCGCCGGTCAGCACCAGCCAGCCGCTGTTGAAGGCGAGGATGAGGCCGATGCCGAGCACGGTGCCGGCCACCGCGAACGGCACCATCGCCAGCACGTCGAGCGCGTGGGCGATGGGCGAGCGATAGCGCGTCAGCACGTAGGCGATGGGGATGCCGATCAGCGAGGCGCCGACCGCCGCCACCGTCGCCAGGCCCAGCGTGTTGGCGAGCGGCCGCTGCGCCCGCTCGAAGAGCTGGACGAAGTTGCCGAGGCTGAACTCGGGTTGCAGCACGGGCCCGCGGAACTTCATCAGCGCGACCACGACGATCGCCACGAAGGGCAGCAGCGCCAGCAGCACGAGGCCCCAGACGAAGGCGCTCGCGGCCCAGCGCCCGAGCGGGCCGGTGCGGATCACCGGCGGCGCGCTGCGCGCCACCGTCGCGAAGCGCCGGCGGGCGAGGTAGTGGCGCTGCAGCAGCAGCGCCAGCGCGGCCATGACGACCAGCAGCATGGCGAGCGCGCCCGCCATCGCCGGGTTGGCGCCGACCTCGCCGACGAACAGCTTGTAGGCCTCGATCGCCAGGATCGGCATGTCCTCCGCCAGCACGAAGGGCACGCCGAAATTCTCCAGCGTCTCGATGAAGACCAGCAGGCCGCCGGCCAGCACGGCCGGCATGATCACCGGCACCGTCACCGTGCGGAACACGCGCCAGCGCGAGGCGCCGAGATTCTGCCCGGCCTCCTCGATCGAGGCGTCGACCGCGCGCACCGCGGCGAGGGCGGGCAGCAGCACGTAGGGGAAGGAGTGCAGCGTGAACACCATGACGATGCCGGGCATGCCGTAGATCGTCGTCGTCGGCAGGCCGAGGCCCTGGAGCCACTGCGTCACGATGCCGGCGCGGCCGAACAGCAGCACCCAGGCATAGGCGCCGATGAAGGAGGGCAGGATCAGCGGCAGGGCGGAGAGCGCCAGCAGCACCGAGCGGCCGGGGATCGCCATGCGCGCCAGCAGGAAGGCCATGGGCAGGCCGATCGCCATGCAGGCGAGCGTGGTCATCACGCCGATCGCCAGGCTGTTGGCGACGGCCGAGCGGTAGTAGCCGGTGGCGAACACCTTCACGTAGGCGTCGAGCGTGAAGCGCGCGCCCTCGGCGTCGAGGAAGCTCGACGCCAGCACCTTGTAGAGCGGCCAGGCGAGGAAGAGGCCGAGGAAGGCGAAGGCGAAGGCCGCGACCGTCAGCGGGAAGGCCGAGCGCGGCGGCAGCAGCCGCCTCACGGCGGGAACACCGTGATGCGCGAGGGATCGTAGGCGAGCGTCACCGGCCGGCCGACGGCGGGAGCGACGGCGCCGTCGTCGAGCATGGCGACGCGCAGCGGTGGTCCGTCGCCGAGCCGGACCTCGAGATGCAGCAGCGCGCCGAGATGCTCGGCCGCGGCGATCTCGCCGGCCACCGTCGCCGCGCCGGCGACCGCCACCGTGACCGGCTGCAGCGCTTCCGGCCGCAGCGAGAAGGTGACGTCGGTGCCGGCGGCCGCGTCGACGGCGGGCAGCCGGAAGCGGCGGCCGAGCGCGTCCACCAGCAGATGCCCGTCCTCGCGGCCCGCGACACGGCCGGTCAACAGGTTGGTGGCACCGAGGAACTCCGCCACGAAGGGCGTGGCGGGGGCGCGGTAGATGGCGGCCGGCGCGCCGACCTGCTCCAGCCGCCCGGCGCGCATCACCGCGATGCGGTCGGAGATGGCGAGCGCCTCCTCCTGGTCGTGGGTGACGTAGATCGCGGTGATGCCGAGGCGCTGCTGCAGCGCGCGGATCTCGCGCCGCATGTCGACGCGGAGCTGGGCGTCGAGGTTGGAGAGCGGCTCGTCGAGCAGCAGCACGTCGGGCTCGATGACGAGGCTGCGCGCCAGCGCCACGCGCTGGAGCTGCCCGCCCGAGAGCTGGTGCGGCCAGCGCTCGCCGTAGCCCGGCAGATGCACCAGCGCCAGCGCGCGCTCGACCCGGCCGCGCATGTCGTCCGCCGCGACGCCGCGCGCGCTCAGGCCGTAGGCGACGTTGCCGTGGACCGTCAGGTTCGGGAAGATCGCGTAGTTCTGGAACACCATGCCGGTGTTGCGCCGGTGCGGCGGCAGCGTATCGATCCGCCGGTCGGCGAAGTGGATGCTGCCCTCGTCGAGGTCGCAGAAGCCCGCGACCATGCGCAGCAGGGTGGTCTTGCCGCAGCCGGACGGGCCGAGCAGCGTGAACAGCTCGCCCGCCTCGATGGCGATCGACACGCCGGCGACCGCGCGGACGGCGCCGAACGTCCGCGCGACGCGGGAGATGGTGACGGCGGTCAAGGTGCCGATGATCCTCGCTCAGGAAGTGCGCGTCCTCACCCTGAGCCCGTCAAAGGTCAAGGGAGGGGCGAAGGTCAAGGGAGGGGCGATCGATGGCCCCCCGGCTCACCGCGTCGAGACGATGGTCTCCTTGAACTTCGCCAGCGTGGCGGTGCGCGCCGCGGTCCAGCGCGCCTCGTCGTAGGGGGCGAGCCTGATCGTCGAGAGCGCCGGCATCCCGCCCGGCAGCTTGGAGAGGTCGATGTCCTGGCGTGCGGGCCGGCGGAAGGTCTTGCGCAGGATCATCTCCCGCGTGTCCTTGCGGTTGATGTAGTCGACGAACTTCTTGGCGTTCTCGGTGTTGGGGCCGCCCTTGATGATGGCGACGCCCTCCATCGCGGCATAGGTGCCGTCGGTGGGGTAGATGACCTTCACCGGCGCGCCGTTCTCGGCCCACAGGTATCCCGCATATTCCAGCGAGACGCCGAGCGCGTGCTCGCCCTGGCCGACGCCCTGGAAGACCAGGGACGAGCGGTTCAGCACGCGGGTGTTGCGGAAGAAGTCGGTCACCTTCGCCCAGCCGGCGTCGCCGCCGCCGAACAGGTCGACCATCAGCGTCGCATTGGTGTAGGCGGAGCCGGAGTTGGCCGGGTCGGTGAAGGCGATCTTGCCCTTGTATTTGGGGTCCAGCAGGTCGGCCCAGGTCTTCGGGCCCTGCTCGGCCGGCAGCGCCTTGGTGTTCTGGAGGATCACCAGGATGTGCAGGTTGTTGCCGATCCACAGGTCGTCGGGGTCGCGGAACTCCGCCGGGATCGCGTCGTGGTTGATCGAGCGATAGGGCGCGAAATAGGCCTTGTGCGTCTGCAGCAGCGAGCGGCTGACGCCCC
>JADZBA010000083.1 GCA_020852355.1 Alphaproteobacteria bacterium | reverse complement strand
GTCGTGCGATGCATCAGCCGGCGCTGCGGCAATGCATAGTCGCCGACGGCGAAATGCTGGCTGGAGCAGTTGTCCCACATCAGCAGGTCGCCGACCTGCCAGCGGTGGTCGTACGTCCTGTCGTCGCCGAGGATGCTCTCGGACAGCTCGTCGATCAGCGCCCGGCTCTCCTCCTCCGGCAGCCCGACGATGCGCAGGGTCGCGGCCTTGCTGACGTAGAGGCACTTCCGCCCGGTCACGGGATGGGTGCGCACGAGCGGATGGACCACCTCGCGCTTCTGCTCCTCGGTCAACGGCGCGCGCTTGGCGGCATGGCCGCCGCGCTTCAGGCTCTCGTATACGGCGGCCAGGCTGTTGACCGCCTTGAGGCCGGCGATGCGCGCCTTCATCGCCGCCGGCAGCCGGTCGTAGGCGAGCGCGGTGCTGACGAACCGGGTGGCGCCCAGCGGGCTGCCGTCGTCGGCCGTCGGCACCTCCAGCGCATAGAGCATGGAGTACATGTTCGGCCGCTCGGCGAACTGGCCGTCGCTGTGCCACACGCGGCCGGCGTCGATCATCCCGATCGGCTTGCCCTCGTCGTCGAGGACGTTGGAGATGCGCACGAGCTCCTTGTAGCCGGGCACCAGGTACTGGGGCAGCACATGCGGCTCCAGCGTGCCGAGCCGGCCGCAGAATGCGATCTGCTGCTCCGGCGTGATCCGCTGGCCGCGGATGACCACCACCGAATGCTGATGCAGCGCGTCGCGGACGCGGGCGAAGTCGGCGTCGCCGACCCCCGCCGCGATGTCCACACCCCTGATCTCCGCCCCCAGCGGGGCGTCGCTGCGCACGATCTCCAAGCTCATCCACATCCTCCCACCGCGGCGGCGGCCGATCTGGCAAGATCGCCGCCGCGCCCGTTCATCCGCCAGCCGCGTCCCCGCGAGGAGGCGACATGCCGCGTCGTACCAAGGCCGAACCGCGCACGGCGAGCGCCGCGCCCTCCGGCGCGTCCGGCCTCAACCTGCGCCATCTGGAGATCTTCGTCGGCGTCGCCACCGCCGGCAGCATGAGCGCCGCCGCCGCCCGGCTCGACCTGACGCAGCCCGCGGCCTCGCAGGCGGTCGGCGCCCTGGAGAAGACATTGGGCGTCGCGCTGTTCGACCGCTCGGTGCGTCCGCCCGGCCTCACCATGGCCGGCCGCGCCGCCCTCGTCCACGCGGCAGCGATCGTCGAGCGCGTCCACGCCCTGCGCAGCGCCACGCGCGCCGACGCGGCGGGTCCCCTGCCGCTGTTGCGGGTCGGCATGCTCGACAGCTTCGTCGCGACCGCGGGGCCGATGGTGATCGACCGGGTGCGCGATCTGGCGACCGAATGGACCATCGTCTCGGGCTATGCCGACACGCGGCTCTCCGCGCTGGCCGAGCGCAAGGTCGACATCGTCGTGTCCTCCGACGAATCGCCGGTGCCGCCCGACATCGTCGCACTGCCGATCCTGTCCGAGCCCTTCATGCTGGTCCTGCCGAAGAGCTATCGCGGGCCGGTCGACAGCATGCCGGAGCTGGTGGCGCGGCTCGACTTCGTGCGCTACGGCCGCGAGGCGCACATGCGCTCGCCGCTGGAGCAGTATCTCGGCGAGCAGGGCGTGCAACCGCCGCGCCGCTTCCAGTTCAACACCACCGACGCGGTCATGCGCATGGTCGGCGGCGGCTTCGGCTGGACCATCGTCACCCCGATGATCTTCTACAAGTCGATCGGCCCGATGGACGCCGTGCGGGCCGTGCCGCTGCCGGGCCGGCCGATGCGCCGCGCCGTCATCCTCGCCATGCGCCGCGGCGAGCACGCGCGGATCGGCACGACGATCCAGACGGCCGCCGTCGCGGTCCTGCGCGACGTCGTGCTGCCGCGCATCGCCCGGCTGCTGCCGAAGTTCGCCGACGAGGTCACCCTGCCCGGAACCGAATGATCGGGCACGCTTCACCACCGGGCGGGACGGGATCGAAGGGTGCGTGGCCGAAGCCACGTTGACCTCCCATGGAATTCATTCTTATATTTAGTATAAGCATGTAAGCGGGGCGACGGGAAGTCCGTTGCCGGCCTCCCACGACGATCGGAGTCGACGATGCACGCAGCAGAAGCCAGCGTCCTCGAGGCACCCGCCGCGACGGCGGTGACCGTGATCCCGCTCGGTGCGGCGCTGGGCGCCGAGGTGAAAGGCGTCGACGTCGCCGATGGCATCGGCGAGGCGCAGTTCCAGGCGGTGCGCGACGCGCTGCATCGCCACGCGGTCATCGTGCTGCGCAACCAGCATCTGTCGCCGGCCGACCAGATCGCCTTCAGCAAGCGGCTGGGGCCGATGCGCATCTCGTTCTACAACCGCTATGCCGTGCCCGATCATCCCGAGCTGACGGTCGTCTCGAACATCGTCGAGGACGGCCGCGCCATCGGCATCGCCGATGCCGGGATGCTGTGGCACACCGATGCGTCCTACCTGCGTCAGCCGGACATGTACACGCTGCTCTACTCGCTGGAGATCCCGCACGAGGGCGGCAAGGCGATCGGCGACACCATGTTCGTGAACGCCGCCGCCGCCTACGAGGCGCTGCCGGACGCCGACAAGCGGGCACTGGAGGGCGTCCGCGCGGTGCACAGCTTCACCCACCATCTGGAGAAGAAGCGGCTGCTCGGCAACCTCAAGCGGGCGCCGCTGACCGAAGCGCAGAAGAAGGAGACGCCGGACGTCGACCATCCGGTGGTGCGCACCCATCCGGTCACCGGGCGCAAGTGCCTCTTCGTGACCGAGGGCCACACCGCCTCGATCGTCGGCCTGCCGGAAGACGAGAGCGCCGCGCTGCTGGAGCGGCTGTGGGCGCACCTGAAGAACCCGGCCTTCATCTACCGCCACAACTGGCGGGTCGGCGACCTTGTGGTCTGGGACAACTGCACGGCCCACCACCTCGCGGTCTTCGACTACGGCGACCGGCGGCGGCGCCTGTATCGCGCCGGCATCGCCGGAGAGGTCCCCGTCTGACACGAGGGGTGACAGCGCGCCGTTGCGCCTGCGACAGTCCCGGCCTTCGAGAGGCCGGGGGCCGGAGGCGCGGAAGATGTCGTTCAAGGAATATGTCGAGCTCGACGGGATCGCGCTCGGCGCGCTGATCGTCAAGGGCGAGGTCAGCGCGGCCGAGGCCGTCGAGGCGGCGATCGAACGCATCGCGGCCGTGGACGGGCGGGTCAACGCCGTCTGCATCGAGATGTACGAGGAGGCGCGCCGGGTGGCGCGTGCGCCGCTGCCCGCGGGGCCGTTCGCCGGCGTGCCGTTCCTGCTGAAGGATCTGCACGCGCTCTATGCAGGATTCCCGACCACCAACGGCAGCCGGTTCTGGGTCGGCAACGTGGCCGACCACGACAGCACCATCGTCGCACGCTACCGGTCGGGCGGGCTCGCCGTCGTGGGCAAGTCGAACTCGACCGAGCTCGGGCTGGCCTGCGAGACGGCGCCGGTGCTCTACGGCGCGACGCGCAACCCCTACGACCTCACCCTGTCCGCGGGCGGCTCCTCGGGCGGCGCAGCGGCGGCGGTCGCGGCCCGCGAGGTGCCGATCGCGCACGCGACCGACGGCGGCGGATCGATCCGCATCCCCTCGGCGATGTGCGGCACCTTCGGGCTCAAGGTGTCACGCGCCCGCAACCCCTTCGGCCCGGATCTCGGCGAGGGCTGGAACGGCCTCTCCGTCGGCCATGCGATCACCCGCACCGTCCGCGATTCCGCGGCCCTGCTCGACCTGACGCAGGGCCCCGAGATCGGCATGCCCTACGCCTGCCCGGCGCCGGAGCGGCCCTTCCTGGACGAGGTCGGGCGCGATCCGGGCCGCCTCAGGATCGCGTTCTGCAGCACCGATCTGGAGGGCGGGGCGATCCACCCCGACGTCGCCGAGGCCGTCGTCGCTGCGGCGCGGCTGCTGGAGCGACTGGGCCACGACGTCGTGGAGACGCGGCCCGATCTCGACATGGCGGGCCTCAAGAGAGCGACCCGGATCCTCGTCGGCTGCAACATCAGGAACGTGCTGAACATGCGGGTCCGGGCGATCGGCCGTGAGCCGGCGCACGGGGATGTCGAGCGGATCACCGAGCTGTGGTCGAAGGAATCGCTGACCCTGACCGGCGCCGACTACGCCTGGGCGGTGACGACGATCCATCGCGTCGGCCGGGCGCTCGGCCATTTCTTCGAGAAGCACGACCTGTTCCTCACGGCCACCTTCGCGTCGCCGCCGCTGCCGATCAACACGATCGACATGATGTCCGACGATCTCGACGCCTACTACGCCGGGCTGCGCAAGCACTCGGCCTTCACCTCGCTCTACAACGCCGCGGGATGCCCGGCGGCGAACGTGCCCGTGCATTGGCGGGCGGATGGGCTGCCGCTCGGCGTGCAGCTCGGCGCGCGCCTGGGCGGCGAGGCCACCATCCTGCGGGTGGCCGCACAGCTCGAGCAGGCGCAGCCCTGGCACCACCGCCGCCCGGCCGGGCTGTAGCCGCCCGCTACGCAGCCGCTCCGGACCCCGGCCGGATCCGCCCGTCCACCACCTCGATGATGCGGTCGCAGCGGCGTGCCAGATCCATGTTGTGGGTGACGACGAGGAAGCTCGTGCCGCCCTCGCGGTTCACCTGGCGCATCAGCTCGAACACGCCGTCGGCCGACTTCGTGTCGAGATTGCCCGTCGGCTCGTCGGCCCGTACGAGGTCGGGATTCATCGCCAGGGCCCGCGCCACGGCGACCCGCTGCTGCTGGCCGCCCGACATGTTCATGGCGAGGTTGCCGGCGAACTTCTCCAGCCCGACCCGGGCCATGAGGTCCTGCGCGCGGGCGGCGATGGCCGGCCCGGGAAAGCCCCGGTCGGCCAGCATCGGCATCATCACGTTCTCGAGCGCGGTGAAGGCCGAGATCAGCAGATGCTGCTGGAAGACGAAGCCGATCGTGTGCCCGCGGAGATGGGTGATCTCCGCGTCTCCCATGGTGCCGACATCGCGGCCCTTGATGAGGATCCGTCCCGAGGTCGGCCGGTCGAGCAGCCCGACGATATTGAGGAGCGTGCTCTTGCCCGAGCCGGACGGGCCCATGAGCGCCAGGAACTCGCCGTGCCTCAGCACGAGGTCGATGTCGTGCAGCACCTCGGTCTGCGACGGCAGGCCGACATTGTACATCTTGCAGACCTTCTCGAGCCGCAAGACCTCGTCAGCCACGGATCGCCGCCACGGGATCGAGGTTGGCGGCGCGCAAGGCCGGCGCCATCGCCGCGAGCAACCCCGTCAGCGTCGCCAGCACGGCCGTGGCGACGAACAGCCGCTGCTCCAGGATCAGCGGGAAGAACTCCGACCCGTCCGCCTGCCGGAGCACGGAATGCCAGTAGACGAGGGCGCCCGCTCCGGCGGCCGAGCCGAAGAGCGAACCGACGAATCCGAGCAGGCCGCCCTGCAGCAGGAAGACCCGCAGGATCTGGCCCCGCGACGTGCCCATCGCCCGGAGGATGCCGATGTCCTTCGAGCGCTGGATCACCGAGACGATCAGCACGGCGGCGATGCCGAACGCGACCGACAGGCCGACGAACAGCCGGATCAGCGTGTTCGAGGTCTTCTGCGCCTGGACCGCGGTGAAGAACTGCGCGTTCGTGGTGATCCAGCTGTCCGCCTGCACGACGTTGGAGGCCTGAATCTGCCGCGCGAACGTCTCCGCGGCGAAGATGTCCGCGATCGTCACGTCGATGGTGGTGACGCCGCCGATCATGCCCAGCAGCGACTGCGCGGTGCGCAGCGCGATATAGGTATTGCGCTGGTTCGCGCCCTTGTTGCCCAGATCGAACAGCCCCGTGACCGTCAGCACCCGCGTGGGACCGGACGCCGCCCGGATGTTCAGCTTGTCGCCGACGGTCGCGCCGAGATCCTTCGCCAGTTCGGTGCCGATGAGGATGTCCTCGCTCGTCAGCCGCGGCTCTCCTGCGACGATGTACTCGGGGATCCGGACGATCTGGAAGTAGGAAGCCGGCTCGACGCCGGAGATCGACACGGAGCGGCTGGCATCGCCCCGCACGGCCAGCGCCGAGCCGGCAATGGTCGGCGATACCGCCCTCACCTCCGGCATCGCCAGCAGGTGCTCGCGGATCTTCGGCCACTGGTCGATCGAGATGATGCGCTGGCTCGGCCGCTGGATGATCGCATCCTCGATCTCGCCGGGCCCGCTGCGCAACGGCCGCGCAATCTGGTCGGGGGGCTGGAGCTGGATCTGCGGCTGCGAGGTCAGGACGCGCTTGATGAAATTGGCCTCCAGCCCCGCGAGCATCGCCGACATGAAGACGATCACGCCGACGCCGATGGCGATGCCGCTGACGATGAACAGGGTCTGGAGGCGGCCCTCGCGCAGGAAGCGGACCGCGGTGATCCACTCGAACGGCAGCCAGCGATTCATGGCAGGACCGGCCTGATGCGCTGCCCCGTCAGCACGCCCGAGCTGGCGGGCACCGCGACGTCGCCCTCCGCCACGCCCTCCAGGATCTCGAACCGCGTGCTGCCGCGCAGGCCGAGGCGGACGGGTTGCCGGTAGGCGCGCCCGCTGCGCACCCCCATCACCCAGGGATCGCCCGACAGCGCGTCGCGCACGCTGCGTGCCGGCAGGACGAGGGTGCCGGCCCGGCGCGCGATCTCGATGTCTACGGAGACCGTCATGTCCTGGCGCAGATAGGGCGGCGGATCGCGGACCGCCAGCTTGACCGTGACCGACGCGCGCGTGATGTCGACGCCGGGATTGATATAGGTGACGACGGCCGCGAAGCGCTGGTCGGGATAGGCGTCCGCCGAGGCGACGGCCGGCTGGCCGACGGCGACCATGCCGAGATTGCGCTCGTCGATCTGCAGCACGAGCTGCGTCTCGCCGGTCGGGGCCAGGACGAGGAGCGTCCGCCCCGCCTGCACCACCGTTCCGCGCTCGACGTTCCGCGTGATGAGGACGCCGTCGCGCGGCGCCGTGATGGTCGCGTAGGCGAGGCGCGACGTCGCGGTCTCCAGGTTGGCGCGGGCCTGCTCGAGCTGCGTCCGCGCCATGACGTGGTCGCTGCCGCCGGGACTGGCCGTGTAGACCTGCAGCTCCGCCGTGCGCGCCTGCGACCGCGCGACGTCGAGGTTCTTCTGGGCGTCGTCGAGCGCCGCGCGGGTGGCATAGCCGCTCTTCGCCAGCTCGAAGGTCCGGTCGAAGATGCTCTGCGCGTTGCGCAGGTTGGCCTGCGCCTCGGCCAGCGCCTGGCGTGCCGCCGGCAGGGTCAGCTCCGCGAGCTGGCGGATGCGCGCCTCCGCCTGCGCCGCCGCCCCCTCCGCCTGCACCGTCGCGGCCTTCAGCTCGCGTGCGTCCAGCGACACCAGGGGCTGCCCCTTGGCGACGCGCTGGCCTTCCTCGACCAGGACCTCGGCGACCGTGCCGGTGATCTGGCTGCCGATCTCCACCCGGAACGGCGTCTCGACGTGGCCGCTGGCGACCACCGTCTGGATCAGGTCGCCCCGCCGCGCCGGATCGACGACGACGGCCGTCCCGACGACGACCCGCGCGCCCTCCCACGCGCCGATGCCAGCCGCCATCGTCGCGACGAGCACGAACCACCGATGCGACCAGAGCGCCGCCCAGGGCTTCCCCGCCATCACGCCACCGTATCCATGATCGCCGCCATCTCCTGCCGACCGCGCCGTGAGCCGGCAGGATGGATGCGGTGCAAGGCCTGCGCCTTGCGCTGGGTCAATGCCGCCGCGGACCGGCGGCGCGGCGCCTTCCGTGCGGGAGGGGCGGCGCCGGTCGGCGATCAGACGGAGCGGGTGATGCCGCCGTCGACGCGGATGTTCTGGCCGGTGATGTATCCCGCGCCCGGCGAGGCGAGGAAGGCGATGGTCGCGGCGATCTCCTCGACCCGGCCGTAGCGCTGCATCGGGATGCGCCGGCGGCGATCTTCGGTCTCCGGCAGGCTGTCGATGAAGCCGGGCAGGACGTTGTTCATCCGCACATTGTCGGCGGCGTACTTGTCGGCGAAGAGCTTCGTGAAGGCGGCGAGCCCGGCACGGAAGACGCCGGAGGTGGGAAACAGCGGATCGGGCTCGAACGTCGCGAAGGTCGAGATGTTGATGATCGCGCCGTCCCGCTGCTTCAGCATGATCGGGGTCACCAGGCGCGTCGGCCGGATGGCGTTCATCAGGTAGACGTCGAGGCCGGTGTGCCAGTCCTCGTCCGTCAGCTCGAGGACCGGCGCGCGCGGGCCGTGTCCGCCGCTGTTCACCAGGACGTCGATGCGGCCCCACCGCTCCATGGTTCCGTCCACCAGGCGCCGGAGGTCGTCGTTGGACCGGTTCGAACCGGTGACGCCGAAGCCGCCCAGCTCGCGCGCCAGCGCCTCGCCCTTGCCGGACGACGACAGGATGGCGACCTCGAACCCATCGGCCGCCAGCCGGCGCGCGGCGTCCGCACCCATCCCGCTGCCGCCCGCGGTGATCACCGCCACTCTCGCCGCCGCCATTCGCGCTCCTCCCTCGACGACGGTCATCGTACCCCGTCGGCGGAGCCCCACTCCAGCGGCGCCGCGTCCAGGAACCGCCGCAGCACGTTGCCGGTGATCCGCGCGACCGGATTGTCGTAGCCGCGATGGGCGAGCGCGCCCGCCCAGGCGATCGACCCGGTCGAGAACACCGCGCCGCCATGCGGACAGGGGAATAGGACGAGGTCGGCACGCACCTCCGGGTCGCGCCGCTGGATCCCATCGCGCAGCAGCGCGTTGGAGGTCGTCACCTCCTCGATGGTGCGCAGCACGTTGGGCGCATGCTGCTCGGAGCTGGCGAGCACCAGCCCGTGGTCGGGCGAGCCGAGGCGATGGTCGAAGCGGTCGACCTCCTCCCCCGCCGCGCCGCCCCCGTTCGCCCCGAAGTCGCCGAAGACGTCGCCGTCGACGCCAGCGAAGACGAAGCTCGCGCGCGGATCGGCGGCGGCCGCGGTCCTGCGGTACCAGGTGCTGTCGGGAAAGCCCTGGCCCGCGAAGCCGACGCCGACCAGGGCGTTGGGCGGCCGGCCCAGACGGCGCCACAGGCCGCCCATCTCGCCGCCCAGGGCGTGACGGTAGGCGCCCGGCTCGGCGATCCAGGGCCGCGTGCCGCCCTCGGCCCGGCGCACCTCGATCGCCCCCGGCCATTCGTCGGAACAGGCGATGCGCCAGTAGAAGCCGTT
>JADZBA010000082.1 GCA_020852355.1 Alphaproteobacteria bacterium | reverse complement strand
GAGCCCGCTTCCTTGAAGGCCACCCGGTTGAGATCGTCGACCCGCAGGTAGAGCACGTTGTCCGTCACCATCGCGAACATCAGCCCGTCGCAGAACACGCCGGTCTTGCCGAACATGCGCCGCATCGTGATGCGGCCGAGCGGGGCGAGCTTCTCGCGCAGGAACTCGGCGAAGCCGTCGCTGGCGACCATCCTCATTCCTCGGCGAGTCTGGCTGCGAGTATACCCCTCGCGCGGGAAGCCGCGCATCGGCCGCACGCCGGTCCACCCTGCCGCTCCCTGGCACCGCGCCCGGCTGCGGGACCCAGTCCTGCGACGATCGACGGCGCCCGCCGCCGCCTTGCGCGCCATCGCCTCATACGGCTCGAGCCCGGCCTTGGGCACGGCGACCACGAAACCGTCGACGCAGGACATGTCCGCCTCCTCCGGTGGGCATCGACCGGAGGATGATCGCGAACGCCGGTTTCGACATTGCGCCCGCCGCTCTTCGGGCGGGCGCGTCACACGATGAAGAAGTCCCCCGCGAGGAAGAAGTTGGCCGAGCGCCCGGCGACGTAGAAGCCGTTGCCCGCCCCCAGGTCGACGAACGAGCCGCCCTGCACGTCGAAGATGCGCGTGAGCACGTCGGCGCCGCTGAAGATCCCCGAGCCGTTGATGTTCGCCTCGATCGCGAAGACGTCGCCATCCTCGTCGGGGAAGTAGTCCGCCACGAGGTCGACGCCGCCGTTGCTGCGGAAGAGGAAGATATCGCCGCCGAAGCCGCCGTCCAGCGTGTCGTCGCCGAGATCGCCGGAGAGCCAGTCGTCCCCGGCCTCGCCGTACAGGGCGTCCTGGTCGCGCCCGCCGAACAGGTTGTCGTTGCCGTTTCCGCCGAGGACCGTGTCGTCGCCGTTGTTCCCGTTCAGGTGCCAGTCGTCGCCCTCGCCGCCGTCGACATAGTCGCCCTCCTGGCCGCCGCGCACGAAGTCGGCGCCGAAGCCGCCATCCATGAAGTCGAAGCCGCGGTTGCCGTAGAGCTCGTCCTGGCCGTCGTCGCCATAGATGGCGTCGTTGCCGTCCGAGCCGAGGATCACGTCGTCGCCGGCGAAACCGCGCAGCGTATCGTCGCCGGGGCCGGAGACGACGGTGTCGTTGAGGCTGAGCACGTAGCTGACGCCGCCGTCGAGATCCTGCGACCCCAGGAAGCCGAGAATCTCCTCGCCGCGCAGGTCGATGCCCCACATGTCGACGTAGGGAATGCCGTTGACCGTCGTCGAGAAGGCGTCGAGATAGAGTTGCGGGACCGTGTCGAGGACGGCATCGAGCCCGCCGGGCAACGCGTCGATCGCCGGTTGGAAATACCCGTACACCGTGACGGCACGGCCATCGGTGAAGGATGCGGCGATGACGTCTGCGCTGAGGAAGGGGGTGCCGGCGAGTTCGGCGTTCTCGGGCGCGATGATGCCCAGAATGTCCGTCGCGTCGATCGCGAAGTTCTGGATGGAAACCGCGACCATGGAGTCCTCCCCGCTACGAAACAGCCGTGATGCCGCCCTTGTCGCTTATTGCTTCAATTGATTCCACGAGCTGCGCCTATTGCGCAATCATTGTAAAAACACAGAGCAGCTTCAATGGCTTCGCCGATTGATTCGGGGATCGACGGCGGCCGCGCCGGCGGGCACAGTGACGCTCCGACATCGGAGGAACGATGAGTGGCATCGACGGCCGGCCCGATCTGATCCTGCGTGGGGCCGACATTCTCGACGGGACGGGTGCCGCCCGCCGACGCGCCGACATCGCCGTCACCGGCGACCGGATCGCCGCGATCGGCGACCTCGGCAGCGTCGCCGCGGACCGCGAGATCGACTGTGGCGGCCGGGTGGTGACGCCCGGCTTCATCGACGTCCACACTCACGACGACCGCTACCTGCTGGAAGAGCCGCTGATGCCGGCCAAGGCGAGCCAGGGCGTCACCACGGTCGTGGTCGGTAACTGCGGGTCCTCGCTCGCCCCCTATACGCGGCCCGAGCTGCCGAAGCAGGCGTCCGCCATGCTGGACGACCCGCGCTGGCGCTTCCCCACGGCCGGGCAGTACTTCGCGGCGCTCGATGCCGGACCCGCCGCCGTCAACTCCGCGATGCTCGTCGGCCACCGCTCGCTGCGCTTCAACTGCATGGACGACCTGGAACGGCCGGCGACGGACGCCGAGATCGGACAGATGCGCGGCCAGCTCCGCGAGGCTCTGGACGCGGGTGCCATCGGCATGTCGACCGGCCTCTTCTATCCCGGCGCGCAGAAGGCGACGACCGCGGAGGTCGCCGAGATCGCGTCCGAGATGCGGGCGGACGACGGCATCTACACCGCCCATATCCGCGACGAGGGCGACCGGCTGCTCGAATCGATCGAGGAGGCGGCCGAGATCGGGCGCCGCGCCGGCGTGCAGGTCGTCCTCTCGCACCACAAGGCGGCGGGCCGCGCCAACTTCGGCAAGACCGCGCTGTCGCTGCCGCTGATCGAGAAGCTGCGCGCCGGCCAGCGCATCGGCTTCGACGTCTATCCCTACGTCGCCTCCTCGACGGCGCTGCTGCCCGCGATCGTCGATCGCGCGCAGCGCGTCCACGTGACCTGGTGCAAGGGCCGGCCCGAGTACGCCAACCGCGACCTCGACGAGGTCGCGCGCGAGCTGGGCGGCCTCACGCGGGCCGTGGCCGCCGCGGCGCTCGTCCCGGCGGGCGCGATCTACTTCACGATGGACGAGGCGGACGTGCGCCGCGTCGTCGCCCATCCCAGGTCGATGATCGGCTCCGACGGCATTCCCTGGGACAGCTTTCCCCATCCCCGCCTGTGGGGCACCTTCCCGCGCGTCCTCGGCCACTACGCCCGCGACGAGGGGCTGCTGCCATTCGCGCTGGCGGTGCACAAGATGACCGGCCTGCCGGCCGGCGAGTTCGGGCTGCGCGACCGCGGCGTGCTGCGCGCGGGCGCCTATGCCGACCTCGTCGTCCTCGACCCCGACCGCATCGCCGACACCGCCACCTTCGCCGACCCGAAGCAGCCGGCGACGGGCATCGCGCTGGTCATGGTCAACGGCGAGGCGGTGTGGCGCGACGGCGCGTCGACCGGTGCCCGGCCCGGCCGCGCGCTGCGCCGGCAGACGGGCACGACGCGCGGACGCAAGGACTGACGCACAGGGGAGAGAGGACGATGGCGGGGGGCGATCTTCACAGCCGGGCGATCGTGATCGACGGGCTGATCGTATCGAAATGGAGCCGCAAGCTCTTCGAGGCGATGCACCAGGGCGGCCTGACGGCGGCCAACTGCACCTGCAGCATCTGGGAGGGCTTCGACGGCTCGATCCGCCAGATGGCGCAGTGGAAGCACTGGTTGCGCGAGAGCGCGGACATCCTGACCCAGGTCTACACCGCCGACGACATCATCCGGGCCAAGGCCGAGGGCAAGGTAGGCATCATCCTGGGCTGGCAGAACTCCGTCGGGTTCGGCGAGGACCTGCGCCTGGTGCCGATCTTCCGCGAGCTCGGCCTGCGCATCGTCCAGCTCACCTACCACACCGCCAACATGGCGGGTGCCGGCTGCATGGAGAGCCGCGACTTCGGCCTCACCGACTTCGGCCGCGACCTGATCGCGACGCTGAACGAGGAGCGCATCCTGGTCGACCTCAGCCATGTGGGAACCCAGACTTCGCGGGACGCCATCCTCGCGTCGAAGCAGCCCGTCGCCTACACGCACTGCGCGCCGAAATGGCAGCTCGACCATCCGCGCAACAAGTCCGACGAGGAGCTGAAGCTGATCGCCGACCATGGCGGCATGGTCGGCGTCACGATGTTCCCGCCCTTCATGCGGCGCGGCAACGATTCCACCCTCGACGACTATCTGGAGGCGATCGAGCACACGATCGACGTCTGCGGCGAGGACCAGGTGGGCATCGGCACCGACTTCACCCAGGACGTCACCTTCGAGGGCGCCCAGTACTGGGTGCACGACAAGGGCTACGGCCGCGAGCTGATCGCGCTGAAGGAGTTCCACAACGCCAAGGAGTTCCCGCGGATCGAGGCCTTTCCCAACCTCACCGCCGGCATGGAGCGGCGCCGCTGGAGCGAGCCGCGCATCCGCAAGGTGCTGGGCGAGAACTGGGTGCGCATCTTCCGCGAGGTGTGGGGCTGAGGGTCCGCGGCACCCTCAAAGAAGCAGGAAATACCCCTCGGCGAGCTGCGCCTTCTGCCAGCCGGCGATGGTGATCGAGTGGCCGTCGCCGAGATCGACGAGGGCGCCGCCGGCGCCGTCGGCGGTGCGCGCCAGGATGTCCGAGGCCGACAGGATGCCGCTGCCGTTGATCGCCAGCGCCACGGCGATGCGGTCGCCCGTCGCCGGGTCGAAGTCGTCGATGCGGTCGTCGCCGCTGCCGCCCAGGAACACGAAGGTGTCGGCGCCGAGCCCGCCCACCAGCGTGTCGTCGCCGAGGTCGCCCGAGATGCGGTCGGCGCCGGCGTCACCCGAGACGAGATCGTCGTCGCGGCCGCCGAACACGAGGTCGTTGCCCTTGCCGCCGTAGACCGAGTCGCCGCCGTTGTTGCCGTTGACGTGCCAGTCGTCGCCCTCGCCGCCCTGGACGAGGTCGTCGTCCTTGCCGCCGCGCGCGAAGTCGGCGCCGCTGCCGCCCTGGACCGTGTCGGCGCCGACATTGCCGTTGATGTCGTCGTCGCCCTCGTTGCCCTGGACGAGGTCGTTGCCGTCGCCGCCCAGCACGATGTCGTCGCCCGCGAAGCCCAGCACGGTGTCGTCGGCGGCGCCGGATTCGATGGTGTCGTCGTCCCTCAGGATGAAGGCCAGGGCCTCGGCGACGTCGGTCGCGCTACCCGGCAGGAACTGGAGCGCCTCGGGACCGGTGATCTGCATCTGGCGGAACTCGAGCCAGGGATCGCCGTCGACGGTGACGGTCACCTCGTAGAGCACCAGCTCATTGGCGCGCGCGGTGATGAGACCGAGATTGTAGGGAAACGCGTCGACGACCGGCTGGAACGTGCCGACCAGGCTCACGAGAATCTCGCCGCGCTCGCCGTAGTAGGCGGAGAGGAAGGTGGGCGTCACGGTCGGCTGGACGGGATACCCGAAGGTATTGATGTCGATGTTCGACGCCACGTCGATGGCGTCGACCGCGAAGTTCTCGATCCTGACCTGCACCATGGCGGCAACGACCGGCGAGAAGCGCAACCCAGCATTCCACGCCGGGGCGCGACTGCCAATCGAAAACCGTGCGCCCCGATCGCCGAACCGTCGGGGCGGGCGCTACGCCGCGCTCAGGCGGCCGCCTTCGCCGGCCCCATGGTGGCCAGGATCACCGGCCCGCGCACCGTCAGCACCTCGTCGACGGCGGCGACCAGCGCGTCGAAGTCGCCGTCCGTCATCGGCACGGAGAGGTTGATCATGCCGCGCCGCGCCAGGTAGATGCCGCGCGCCAGGAGATCCATGTGGAAGAGATCGCGCAGCGCCTGCGGCGTGCGCTTGGCGCCCTCGGGCCCGCGCACCGGCTCCCAGCCGAAATGGATGTTCATCATCGAGCCGCGGCCGGTGAACTGCGCCGGCAGGCCCTTGGCCCGGCACACGGCGTTGAGCCGCTCGCGCAGCGCGTCGCCGCGGGCGTTGAGGGCGACCGCCACCTCCGGCGGATAGACCTCCGTCAGGCCGGCGACGCCCGCCGACATGGTGAGGATGTTGTTGTTGAAGGTGCCCGCGTGCGGCCAGGCGTCGGGCCTCGCGGGATCGAAATGATCCATGATGTCGGCCCGGCCGCCGAAGGCGCCGAAGGTGAGGCCGCCGCCGATGTACTTGCCGAGCGAGGTCAGGTCGGGGGTGATACCCGAGAGCTGCTGGATGCCGCCCGGCGACAGGCGCGAGGTCATCACCTCGTCGAAGATCAGCAGCGCCCCGGCCTTGGTCGCCTCGCTGCGCAGCGCCGCCAGGAACGCGTCGTCGGCCGGGATGCAGCCGCCGCCGCCCATCATCGGCTCGACGATGACCGCGGCCAGGTCCGCGGCGTGCTCGCGGATCACCTTGGTCGTGGCCTCGATGTCGTTGTAGCGGCCGAAGACGAAGGGGAACGGCGCGTTCAGCGGCGTCGGTCCCGAGAAGTAGAAGACGCCGCCGTGATAGCCGCCCTCCATCACCAGGATCTTCGAGCGGTTGGTGAAGGCGCGCGCGGCCGACACCGCCAGCAGGTTGCCCTCGGTGCCGGAATTGGTGAAGCGCACGCGGTCGATCGACGGGAAGCGGTCGCAGACGAGCTTCGCCAGCCTGGCCTCGACCAGGTTCGGCCCGCCGAGCGCGATGCCCAGGTCCAGCGCGCCGCGGATCGCCTTCATGATCGCCGGGTGGGAGTGGCCGTAGAGGCCGGCCGTGTACTCGCCCAGGAAGTCGCGGTACTCGTGCCCGTCGGCGTCCCACAGGCGCTGCCCCTCGCCCTTCACCACGGCGAGCGGGAACGGCGGGTAGTAGATCACCGTGCGGGTGTTGCCGCCGGGCATGACCTCGGCCGCCTCCTTCTGGCGCGCGGCGCTCCGCGGATTGCGGGCGGCGAACTCCGCCCGCGCCTCGGCCAGCGCCGAATCGAGATCGGTGTTCAGTCCCCGCGTGCCTTCCATGGAACCCTCCTGAAGCCGCCGCTACGGTAGCGGCCGGCCGTCGGCCCGTCCACGACGTCGTGCCGCACGACCCTTTATCCCCTGGGGCGGTTCTGCGAAAGTGCGGCCCCAACCGCCAGGAACCACCCGCATGATTCCCCGCTACAGCCGGCCGAAGATGGCGGCGATCTGGGAACCGCAGAACCGCTTCCGGATCTGGTTCGAGATCGAGGCCCATGCCTGCGACGCGCAGGCCGAGCTCGGCGTCATCCCGAAGGAGGCCGCCAGGGCGGTCTGGGAGCGCGGCCGCTTCGAGATCGAGCGCATCGACGCGATCGAGCGCGAGACGCGCCACGACGTCATCGCCTTCCTGACCAACCTCGCCGAGCATGTCGGGCCCGAGGCGCGCTTCGTCCATCAGGGGATGACCTCCTCCGACGTGCTCGACACCTGCCTCGCCGTACAGCTCACCCAGGCCGCCGACATCCTGCTGGCCGACGTCGAGGCGGTGATGGCCGCGCTGCGCCGGCGCGCACTCGAGCATGCGATGACGGTGTGCATCGGCCGCAGCCACGGCATCCATGCCGAGCCGACGACCTTCGGCCTGAAGCTCGCCGGCCACTTCGCCGAGTTCCAGCGCCACCACGCCCGCCTCGCCGAGGCGCGCCGCGAGATCGCGACCTGCGCCATCTCGGGCGCGGTCGGCACCTTCGCCAACATCGACCCGCGGGTCGAGGCGCATGTCGCGGCCAGGCTGGGCCTGGCGGTGGAGCCGGTCTCGACCCAGGTGATCCCGCGCGACCGCCACGCCGTGTTCTTCGCCACGCTCGGCGTGGTCGCCAGCGGGATCGAGCGGCTGGCGACCGAGATCCGCCACCTCCAGCGCACCGAGGTGCGGGAGGCGGAGGAGTATTTCGCGCCGGGCCAGAAGGGCTCCTCGGCGATGCCCCACAAGCGCAATCCGGTGCTGACGGAGAACCTGACCGGCCTCGCCCGCGTCGTGCGCGCCGCCGTGGTGCCGGCGATGGAGAACGTCGCGCTATGGCACGAGCGCGACATCTCGCACTCCGCCGTCGAGCGCATCTTCGCGCCGGACGCGACCATCGCCCTCGACTTCGCGTTGGCACGCATGGCCGACGTGGTCGAGCGCCTCGTCGTCTATCCCGAGCGGATGCGCGAGAACCTGGAGATGGGCGGCGGCATCGTGCATTCGCAGCGCGTGCTGCTGGCGCTGACCCAGAAGGGTGCCAGCCGCGAGGACGCCTACCGCCTGGTGCAGCGCAACGCCATGGAGGCATGGCACGGCCGCGGCCGCTTCCTCGACCTGCTGCGCGAGGACGCGGAAGTGCGCCGCTGGCTGAGCCCGGCCGAGATCGAGGCGCAATTCGATCTCGCCTACCATACGCGCCACGTCGGCACGATCTTCGAACGCGTCTTCGGCAAGGAGGCGGCCCGGGCCGCCGCGGAGTGACCAGAACCATGCGCCTATTCATGACCGCGGGATCGCCCTATGCCCGCATCGTCCGCATCGCCGCGCGCGAGCTCGGCCTCGCGCCGCGCATCACCGAGGTGCCGACGACGCTGCGCGACCCCGCGAGCGTCGTGCTGCCCTACTCCCCGCTCGGCCGTGTCCCGGTGCTGGAGGCCGACGACGGCCTCGCGCTCGGCGACACGCGGACGATCTGCGAGTATCTCGACCGGCTGCATGTCGGTCCGCGCTTCGTGCCCAACGGCGGTCCCGACCTGTGGCAGGAGCGCGCGTTCGAGGCGTTCGCCATCGGCCTGCTCGACGGATTCATCGCCTACGGGCGCGAGCTGGGACGACCGGAGGACAAGCGCTCGCCGGCGATCTTCGACGGCGAGGTCAATCGCGCGCGCCGCTGCCTCGATCATCTGGAGGCGCGGGCCGGCACGCTGCCACGCACGCTGACCTTCGGGCCGGTGACGCTGGCGTGCGCGCTCGCCTATCTCGATCGCCTGCCGACCGGCAGCGACTGGCGGGCCGGCCGCCCCGGGCTGGCCGAATGGTTCGCGTCCATGACGGCCGCGCCGTCGTTCGCGGCCACCGCGCCGCCGCCGCCGAAGGCCTGACGCCGCCGGGGAGCGGATGGCGAAGTCGCACGCGTCGGCCGGCCGCCTCGCCGCCCTCGTCGGGCGCGTGCGCAATGACATCAAGTTCGGCGGCTTCGAGCCGGGCGCCTGGCTGAAGCTGATCGACCTGCAGCGGCGCTACGCCGCGACCCAGTTCGAGATCCGCCAGGTGCTGGCCGAGCTGCGCGGGCAGCGTCTGGTGGAGCATCGCGCCAACCACGGCTTCCGCGTCGCCGTACAGGACATGGTCGAGCGCGACCGGCTCTACTTCGTGCGCGCGGTGCTGGAGCGCAGCGCCGGCCCGCTGGTGGTCGCCAACGCCGGCGCGGCGGACGTCGCGGCGCTGGAGCGCCTCGCCGACGCCTTCGACAGGACCGTCGGCAGCGACGGCCGCCATCGCCAGGCGGCGGCGAACGGGGCGTTCCACGACCGGTTCTTCGCCATCGCCGGCAATCCCGTGCTGGTCGAGACGATCCAGGGGCTGCGCGAACGCAGCCATTTCGGCACGACCGGCCGCTGGCGCACCGAGGAAGGCCTGAAGGCGAGCGGCGCCGAGCATCACGCCATGGTCGACGCCATCCGCCGGCGCGACGTCGAGTCGCTCGACCGCATCGTGGCGGGCCATATCGCCGCGTTCTGAGCAGCGCCGGCCGGCGCCGGGACGAGCCCACGCGTCACCGCATGGCGAACAGCTCCTGATGGAAGCGCCGTGCCACGGGCAGGCCCTGCGCGGCGAAATCCCGCCGCAGGGCCGCGCCGAATCCCGGCGGGCCGCAGAACCAGATGCTGGCGTCGCGCCATTCGGGCACCGCCGCACGAATGCGCGCGCCGGTCAGGCGGCCGTCGCGGGCATCGACCAGGAGGTGCAGCCGGACATGTGCGGCCGCGGCGTCCGCCTCGAGATTGGCGATGGCCGCCGCGTCGTACCCCGCGGTGGTATGAAACAGGTCGATCGCCTGCGACGGCACGTGATCCGCGGGTGTGCCGCGCCGTGACTGCAAGTGCTTCATCCGGGCGACGAAGGGCGTGATGCCGATGCCGCCGCCGATCCAGATCTGGCGGGGGCTGTCGTCATCGAAGGTGAAGCAGCCGTACGGTCCCTCGATCTTCACGTCCTGGCCGACGCGCAGCTTCTCGCGCAGGCGGCTCGTGTGGTCGCCCAGCTCCTTGGTGATGAAGGTGATCCGCGGGTCGGAGTCGTTCCACGCGGAGGCGATGGTGTAGGGATGGGCACCCTCGGACGCATCGGAGGTGGCGAAGGCGAACTGGCCGGCCCGGTGCCCGGGCCAGCCGTGCGGCACTTCGATCGTGGTCTCGAGAGACTGCACGTCGGGATAGTAGCGGAGCGTAGCGATCCTGCCGGCGACGCGCCGGTCGGCGCCGACGCGACGCAGCAGCACAATGACCGCCGCGATCGTGCCGTAGCCGAGGAGCAACGCCATGACCAGGCCGATGGGCGACATCCAGTAGCCGAACTTCGTCAGCACCACCGTATGGAACACCAGCACGAGATAGGCCACCGCCAGCAGGCGGTGGGTCTTGTAGAACAGCCGGTAGGGGAAGCGCCTGATCAGCGCCAGCACGATCAGCAGCACCACGGCGTAGAAGGCCCATTCCCCCAGGCCCTCCGCCGCGCCGCGCAGATTCGCGAAGAGCTCTGCGGCCACATTGTCGGCAGCCGCCCTCGGACCACGCGCCGGGCGCTCGAGCCAGCCCAGCCCTACCGCCCAGCGCGCTCCCTGCGCCCACAGCCAATGGGCCACGGCGACGACGAGGCTGGTGATGCCGAGCCACTTGTGCAGCCGATACATCTTGTCCAGCCCGCCCAGCCACGACTCCGGCCAGCGCGGGCGCAGCGCCAGGATCATGGCCACGCTCATGCAGGCCATGGCGATGATGCCGCTGTACTGCACCACCGTCGCGCGAAGCGCGAAGAAATCCGCCGCGCCGAGCGCCGACGGCTCCGCGATGAGCCATAGCCCGGTCAGCAGAGCGAGTGTGGCCCACCAGGCGCGCCCGACGTTTCTCATGACGACCTTCGCCGCGGATGATCGGGGAAGACCATATGGCCGGGCCAGGGCTGCTGCCGAGCGCCCCGGCCAGGATGGCACGGGGCGTCTGGAATGTCTGGTTGCGGGGACACGCAACCGCCTTTGTCGAACGACGCTGCTGCTGCCGACCGGCCGGACCGCGGGCAAGGTACCACGTGCCATCGTGAAGCGGGCCAAGTCCAGCGACGCGGTGTCGGCCTGGCCATCGGGTTGAGCGGACTTATACCAAGTCCGGCCGACCATGACCGATGCGCCCAATTTCCGAGCTCGCGTTCCGTCATCTTGGTGAGCCCGCCGGGATTCGAACCCGGGACCCTCTGATTAAAAGTCAGATGCTCTACCGGCTGAGCTACGGGCTCGCCCTGGGGATGCCGGGCGGGGCGGAAGCTATGGGGCGGCGGCGGGCGGGTCAACCGCCCGCGCGCCGGGTCACCGCCCCGTGGCTTTTCGCAACGCGTCCTCGTCGGCGGCCGGCCGCTCGCGCGCGAAGCGGGATTCCAGCCGGTCGGCGACGCGCGGGCCGACGAAGTGGCGCACGTCGCCGCCGAGCAGGCCGATCTCCTTGACGAAGCGCGAGGCGATGAACTGGTAGCGGTCGGCCGCCATCAGGAACACCGTCTCGATCTCGCTGTTGAGGCGGGCGTTCATGCCGGCCATCTGGAACTCGTACTCGAAGTCCGAGACGGCGCGCAGTCCGCGGATGATGACCGAGGCGCCGCAGTCCTCGACGAAATGCATCAGCAGGTTGTCGAAGGCCCGGACCTCGATCTGGGCGCCGGCGCCGTTCAGCGCCGCGACCTCGTCGCGGACGATCTCCACCCGCTCGTCGATGCTGAAGAGCGGGCCCTTCCCGGCGTTGCGCGCCACCCCGATGATCAGCCGGTCGACCAGCTTGGTCGCCCGGGCGATGATGTCCATGTGGCCCTTGGTGATCGGGTCGAAGGTGCCGGGATAGACGCCCAGACGCTGCGTGCTCATGGTGCCCCCTCGTCGGGCGCCGCCGGGGGCGCCTCGCCGCTCTCGGCCTCGCCCGGCTCGTCGCCGTCGGCCTCCTCGCGCGGCAGGCGGGCCGCGGACATGACGCGCTCGCCCTCGGCGACGCGCAGCAGGATGACGCCCTGGGTCGGCCGGCCGGCGATGCGGATGTCGGCGACCGGCATGCGGATCACCTGGCCGCCGTCGGTCACCAGCATGATCTCGGCATCCGCCGGCACCGGGAACGAGGCGACCACCGGGCCGTTGCGGGCGGATGCGGCGATGTTGGCGATGCCCTGGCCGCCGCGCCGCGTCACCCGGTACTCGTAGGCCGAAGTGCGCTTGCCGAAGCCGTTGGCGGTCACCGTCAGCACGAGGTCCTCGCTCGCCGCCAGCGCGGCGTACTCCTCGTCCGACAGCGGGCGCTCGGGAGCGGCGGCCTCGGCGTCCGCCCCCTCGTCGGTGTCGTTCGCCGGCTCGTCGATGCCGCCGTCGTCGGCCGGCGCGCGCCGCTCCTGCGCCGCCCGGCGCAGATAGGCGACGCGGGTGCCGGCATCGGCCTCGACATGGCGCAGGATCGAGATGTCGATGACCTCGTCGCCGTCGGCGAGGCGAATGCCGCGCACGCCGGTCGAGGTGCGGCTCTGGAAGACGCGCACCTCCGGCACCGGGAAGCGGATGCACTTGCCGCCGCGGGTGGCGATCAGCACGTCCTGCGTCTCGTCGCACAGCACGACGCCGACCAGCCGCTCGCCCTCCTCCTCCAGGCGCATGGCGATCTTGCCGTTGGCCTTGACGTTGGTGAAGTCGGCGAGGTCGTTGCGCCGCACGTTGCCCGTCGAGGTGGCGAACATCAGCGAGCAGCCGGCATGCGCCTCCTTGTCCTCGGGCAGCGCCAGCACGCTGGTCACCCGCTCGCCCGCCTTGGCGTCGAGCGGCAGGAGCTGCACCATCGGCTTGCCGCGCGAGGTCGGCGTGCCGGGCGGCAGGCGCCAGACCTTGAGCAGGTAGACCTTGCCGAGCGAGGTGAAGAACAGGACCGGCGCGTGGGTCCCGGCCACGAACACCTGGGCGACGAAATCCTCCTCGCGCGTCGCCATGCCCGAGCGGCCCTTGCCGCCGCGGCGCTGCGCCCGGTAGGTGGCGAGCGGCGTGCGCTTGATGTAGCCCCCGTGGCTGACGGTCACCACCATCGGCTCGGGCTTGATCAGGTCCTCGAGGTCGGTCTCGTCCTCGGCCTCGTCGATCCGGGTACGCCGGGGCGTGCCGAACTGCTCCCTGATGGCGAGCAGGTCGTCGCGGATGATCTCCAGCCGGCGCGGGCGCGAGCGCAGGATGTCGAGATAGTCGGTGATCTGCCTGACGATCGCCTCCAGCTCCTCGGCGATCTTCTCGCGCTCGAGCCCGGTCAGGCGCTGCAGGCGGAGGTCCAGGATGGCCTTGGCCTGCTCGTCCGACAGGCGGTAGGCGCCGTCGACGATCGGATGCTCGGGCTCGTCGATCAGGCGGATCAGCGGCGCGATGTCGTGCACCGGCCAGGCGCGCGCCAGCAGCTCGGCCCGCGCGGTCGCCGGGTCCGGTGCGGCGCGGATCAGCGCGATGACCTCGTCGAGGTTCGCGACCGCCAGCGCCAGCCCGACCAGGATATGCGCCCGCTCGCGCACCCGGGCGAGCTCGTAGGCCGTGCGGCGCGTCACCACCTCCTCGCGGAACGCGAGGAAGGCGTCGATGACCCGGCGCAGGCCCATCAACACCGGGCGGCCGGCGTCGAGCGCCAGCATGTTGATGCCGAACGTCGTCTCGAGCGGCGTGAAGCGGTAGAGCTGCTTCAGCACGACCTCGGGATTGGCGTCGCGCTTCAGCTCGATCACCACGCGCACGCCGTCGCGGTCGCTCTCGTCGCGCAGGTCGGAGATGCCGTCGATCAGCTTCTCGTTCACCGTCTCGGCGATGCGCTCCATCATCCGCGACTTGTTGACCTGGAAGGGGATCTCCGTGACGACGATGGCCTCGCGGTCCTTGCGGATCTCCTCGACGTCGGCCTTGCTGCGCACGACGATCGAGCCGCGGCCCGAGAGGTAGGCCTCGCGGATGCCGCGGCGGCCGACGATGATGCCGCCGGTGGGGAAGTCGGGGCCGGGCACGATCGCCATGAGGTCGGCGTCGTCGATCGCCGGGTCCGCGATGATGGCGCAGCAGGCGTCGATCACCTCGCCCAGGTTATGGGTGGGGATGTTGGTCGCCATGCCCACGGCGATGCCGCCGGCGCCGTTGACCAGCAGGTTCGGGAAGCGTGCCGGCAGGACACGCGGCTCGCGCCCCGTGTCGTCGTAGTTCGGCTGGAAGTCGACGGTGTCCTTGTCGATGTCGTCGAGCAGCGCCTCGGCCGAGCGCGCCAGCCTGACCTCGGTGTAGCGCATCGCCGCCGGCGGATCGCCGTCCATGGAGCCGAAGTTGCCCTGCCCGTCGATCAGCGGCAGGCGCATGGAGAAGTCCTGCGCCATGCGCACCATGGCGTCGTAGATCGCGGTATCGCCGTGCGGGTGGTACTTGCCCATCACGTCGCCGACGACGCGCGCCGCCTTGCGGTAGGCACGGTTCCAATCGTAGCCCGCCTCCTTCATCGCGTAGAGGATGCGGCGGTGCACCGGCTTCAGCCCGTCGCGCACATCGGGCAGCGCCCGCGCGACGATCACGCTCATCGCATAGTCGAGGTAGGAGCGGCGCATCTCCTCCTCGATGGTCACGGGCACGATGTCGTGCGGCTTGGACGGGGCGTCTGCCAAAATTCTGTCTCTGATCGGTGGTAATGGCGGCGAGCGGGCGTCGGCGGAACCGCCTTACGCACCGCCGGCCCGGAGGAGTCGTCGCACCGTCACATTAGCTCATTTCGCAAGTGCGAACAACGCGGCGATCGCCGGCCGCGCCGGCGGCCCGCTCACTCCACCGGCACGAACCGGTCTCCTTCGAGATGGGAGAGCACCCCGGTCAGGATGTCGAAACGGAAGCCGCGCAGCGCCAGCCGGCCCGCGGCGACCGCCTCGGCGATCCACGGAAAGGTCGCGAGGTTGGTGAGCGATACCCGCACCACCTCCTCCTCGTAGTGCGACAGGATGTCCACCCCGGGGGGCGGCTCCTGCAGCGGCCCCAGGACATGGGCGGCGATCTCCATCCAGGGTTTGACGAAGTCGCGCGCCTCCGCCGGGGCGCCCTCGACCATCGCCCTGACGCCGCCGCACTGGCCATGGCCCAGCACCACCGCCCGGCGCACCTTGAGGACGCGGACGCCGAACTCCAGGGCGGCGCTGGTCCCGTGGTAGCCGGCGTCGGGGGTGTACGGCGGCACGAGGCCGGCCACGTTGCGCACCTCGAACAGCTCGCCCGGGCCGGCACCGAACACCGTCTGCGGATCGACCCGCGAGTCGGAGCAGGCGATCACCAGGGTCTCCGGCCGCTGGCCCCGGATGGAAAGGGTCTCGTAGCGCGCGCGGTCGGCCGGCCAGACGCCGGCGCGGAACCGGCGATAGCCTTCCAGCAGACGGTCCATCAGATGCCTCAGTCGAAGATGTCGAAGATATCGAACCCTCGCCGCTTCTTGCCACGGTACGCGTCGTCGTCCCAGCGCCGATCATGCGCGGAACGGCCGGCGGGTGGGGCCGCCGGCCGGGAATAGCCATGGTCGGGCTCCTCCTCGTCGCCGCCGACGTCCCGGGCCGCACTCATCAGCTTCTCCAATTCGCCGCGGTCGAGCCACACGCCGCGGCAGGTCGGGCAGAAGTCGAACTCGACGCCCGACCGCTTGATGGTCTGCATGGCGGCGTCGTCATTGGGGCACACGAGCAGGGGCATGACCGATACTCCTTTCAGGGATGCGAGGGGGCAGCGGCGCGGGTGCGCCAGAGCGACCAGAGCACGCCGGCCGCGAGGATCGCGAAGGTGACGGCGAGCGACCATTCCGCCGGAAACTTGGTCCAGCCCAGCGCGTCGGCGACGAAGACCTTGGCACCGATGAAGACCAGCAGCACCGCCAGCGCCTGCTTCAGGTAGGCGAAGCGGTGCAGCACCGCAGCCAGCGCGAAATAGAGCGCGCGCAGGCCGAGGATCGCGAAGATGTTGGAGGTGTAGACGACGTAGGGGTCGGACGTGATGGCGAAGATCGCCGGAACCGAGTCGACGGCGAAGATGACGTCCGCCACCTCGATCAGCACCAGCGCCAGGAAGAGCGGCGTCACATGGACCGCGCGGCGGCCAGTGCCGGCCACCGGCAATCGGACGAGGAAGCGCTCACCGTGCAGCGCGTCCGTTACCCGGAAGCGGCGGCGCAGCAGCGTCAGGACCGGGTTGCGGGAGAGGTCCGCCTCCCGGTCGCCCCACCACAGCATCTTCAGCCCGGTGACGATCAGGAAGGCGGCGAACAGATGGAGGATCCAGGCGAACTCGGTGACCAGGGTGGCGCCGACGCCGATCATTACGGCGCGCAGGACGACGACGCCGAGCACGCCCCAGAAGAGCACGCGGTGCTGCAACTTCCTGGGGATCGCGAAGAAGCCGAAGATCATGGCGATGACGAACACGTTGTCCATCGCCAGGCTCTTCTCGACGATGAAGCCCGTGAGGTACTCGACGCCCGCCCGCGCGCCGAGCTGTGCCCAGACGAAGGCCCCGAAGGCGAGGCCGAGCGCGATATAGAACGCGGAGAGCGCCAGGCTCTCGCGCACACCGATGGCGCGGCTGTTCCGGTGCAGGACGCCGAGATCGAAGGCCAGCAGCAGGGCCACCACGGCCAGGAAGCCGCACCACATCCACAGCGGTTGGCCGAGAAACGACACGGTCGACAGCATTTCCATCGCTCCCTCACCATTCGAGGGGGCGGCGCGCGACCGTCGACAGGAAGGCGGTCCCGGACCCGGCATCGAGCGCAACCCCGATGCGGTCCGACATCACGACGCGATCGCGTCGTCAGAGGGGCCCGGCCCGCGCGAGCGAGATAGGGAGCGGCAACGCCCCGGACAAGCCCAGCTACGGCGAATCCGAGGCCCGTCGATAGTTCTCGATCTGCTGCCGGCGGTTGCGGTAGCGATTGGCCAGGGGGTGCCATGCCGGGTCGCGTCACACTGGCGTTCCTGGGCGATCTGATGCTCGGCCGCGGCGTGAGCCGGGAGCTGCGCCGCCGCCCGCCCGAATGGTTCTGGGGCGATACCCTGCCGATGCTGCGGCGCGCGGACGCCGTCCTGGCGAACCTGGAGTCGCCGATCACGGCGCATCGCGGCCGCTGGCGGCTCGGCTGGAAGTTCTTTCATTTCCGGGCGGACCCCGAAGCGCTGGGCATCCTCGCCGCGGGCGGCATCCGTTTCGCGTGCCTGGCCAACAACCACATGCTCGACTACGGCGACCGCGGCCTGCTCGATACCATCGATGCCCTGGACGGGGCCGGCATCGCCCATGCGGGAGCCGGCCGCAGCGCTGTCGAGGCGTCGGCGCCGGTGATGCTGGACGTCGGCGGGCTGAAGGTCGGGCTCGTCGCAGCGACGGACAACATGCGGGAGTTCGCCGCCGCGCCGCATGGCCCCGGAACCAACCACCGCATCTTCCGGCCGGATTCGCATGATCTCGACTGGATCGAACGCTCGGCCTCGGACCTCCGGCGCGCCGGCGCCGCCCTGATCGTCCTGTCGGTGCATTGGGGGCCGAACATGCGTACGTCGCCGAGCCGCGACCTCCGCGGCTTCGCGCATGCCGCCGTGGATCGCGGCATCGACGTCATCCACGGCCATTCGGCGCATGTCACCCAGGCGATCGAGCGGCGCGGGCGCGGCGTCATCCTCTACGACACCGGCGACTTCATCGACGACTATTGGAAGTTTCCATTTCGGCATACGAACTGGTCGTTCGCGTTCAACCTCGTCGTCGAGGACGGGCGGCCCGCCCGGCTGCAGCTCGTCCCGGTCGTCATCCATCCGTGGCCGCCCACGGTCGCGACCGGCGATCAGTTCAGGGCCATCACCGCGAACATGCGGTCGCTGTGCGCTGCCGCCGGCACGGCGACCGTCGAAACGGCCGAGGGGCTGGAGGTGGCATTGGGCGGAACCTAGCCAGCACTCCCAGAATGTCCGCCCGCTCTAG
>JADZBA010000081.1 GCA_020852355.1 Alphaproteobacteria bacterium | reverse complement strand
TCGTCATCCGCGGCGCCAAGTTCGAGACCGGCGCGCCCTACGCCCACGTCGCCTGCGTCAAGCCGACGGTCGGCAACTGGGTCGAGCAGAACCGCGACTACGCGGTCAGCGCCATCGTGCCGATGGACGCACCGGGCGTGCGCCATGTCTGCCGCATGCCGCTGCCGCGCGGCGACGGCCACGCGGGCGAGCCGTTCGCCGGCAGCCCCTTCGACCGCCCGCTCTCGGCGCGCTGGGACGAGGTCGACACGCTGATCGTATTCGACGATGTCCTGGTGCCGTGGGAGAACGTGCTGTTCAGCCGGCAGCCGAAGCTGGCCTCGCTGCTCCGCGCCGACATGGTGCGCTGGGCGCCGCAGGGCTATCTCGCGCGCTGCCTCGCCAAGGCCGACCTGCTGGTCGGCGCAGCTCTGCTGGTGGCCGAGCAGAGCGGCACCGACCGCATTCCCGCGATCCGCTCGAAGATCAGCCAGCTCATGGTGTTCAAGGCGACGGTGGAATCGTTCCTGCTGGCGTCGGAGGCGGCGTGCGAGACGACCGTGTCGGGCTACGTCATGCCCAACCAGGCGATCCAGAACGCCGGCCGCGTGCACTGCTCGCAGGGCTATGCCGCGATGGTCCATCTGCTGCGCGAGATCGCCGGCGGCGCGGCGGTGATGCTGCCCGACCGGCGCACCCTGGAGAGCGCCGAGACGCGCGCCGACGTCGAGAAGTATTTCCGCATCGGCACGGTCGACGCCGAGACGCGGCTGCGCACCCTGGCCCTCGTCGGCGACCTCACCGCGTCGGGCTACGCCGGCCGCGCCCAGGCCTACCAGCTCTTCGCCGAGACGCCGGTCTTCGCGCAGGAGGCCGCACTCTACGCCGCCTACGACCGCGCCGCCGCCGTCCGGCGCGCGGGAGCGGTCGCCGGGATCGCCGGGGCGACGTAGGACCGCCGGGCCGCTATTTCGCG
This sequence comes from Alphaproteobacteria bacterium, assembly GCA_020852355.1. Classification (GTDB taxonomy): domain Bacteria; phylum Pseudomonadota; class Alphaproteobacteria; order ATCC43930; family Allostellaceae; genus Allostella. The sequence goes on along the minus strand of JADZBA010000081.1, from coordinate 10,241 downwards.
TTGCAGGCCCAGGCGGTGACCGCGCAGCCGCCGCCGGCGGTGGCGCGGCAGGCGGCGAGGCTGGCGGCCTCGGCCTCCGCACGGCTCTTGCCGGTGCCGCCGGCCGCCGTCCGCCCCTGGACCGCGAGCGCACCGCACGCGTTCACGAAGCTGGTGACGATCCGGCAGTCCGGCGCGCGGCGCCCGCAATGGCCGAGGGCCACGCGATCGGCACGCCCCCGGCTGTCATGGTCGAAGGAATAGCCCCAGGCCCCGGTCTGGGCGGAGAAGGCGATGGCGCCCCAGCCATCGGCGCAGACCGTGCGGCAACCGCCGCTGGACGGCCCCCGGATGCAGCGCCAGCGCGCATCGCCCGAGAGATCGTTGCAGTCCGAACCGCCGGAGCAGACCTGACGGCAGCCGGCGGTCGCGTCGGCGACGCCGCCGGCCCACAGCATCAGCGATGCCGCCGCGGCGAGGAAGATCGATCGGACGAAAGGGAACCCCAAGCGATGCCCCCGGGATGCCGGCCCTGCACCGCATCCTACGTCCGCCGCTACAGCACGTTGAAGATGTAGAGCAGGATGATGATGGGGATCGGCACCCCGACGAGCCAGAGCAGCACACCGCGCATGGGTCACCTCTCACGATCGATCGCCAGCCAACGCGCGGTCGCTGTCGCGGTTCCGCGCCGCGGTCAGGGGACCGGCCGTACCGCGGGCTCGCGCTCCCAGATGCGCTGACCCTTCGCGGCCTCGACGAAGGCCGCGACGTCGCCGATGTCCTGCACCGCCACGATGCCGGCATCCTGCTCGACCCCGGCGGCGTCGAGCAGCGCCGCCGCCGCCGCGACATGGCCGATCACCTTGAGGTGGGCGAAGGCGTCATGGACGAAGGCGACCGCCGCGGAGTCCCCCAGGAGTGCCGCGGCACCCGCCTCCGAGGGCGCCAGCACGACCGCGTCGAACAGCACCGAGGGCGCTCCGGCGAGCTGGTGGTCGACCGCGAGCAGGCGCTTCTTCGCCGTGCGCACGCCGCCGACGCTGGGCGCGATCAGTGTCAGCATGGCGCCGTTCGCCTCGACGGTCTCGCGCAGCGCAGCGACGAGATCGCCGTCGGCGCCGTCGGTCACGACGCAGGCGACCACCCGGCCCTGCAGCGTCTTCTGCGCCTTGGCGAGGATGCTGAGGGCCGGGGACGGTTCGAGGTCGTCGTTCGCCGGCACCTCGGTCGGGTGCGGTGCGGGCAGCGGCTCGAGGCGCAGGCCCGCGGCCACGCGCTCGCCCAGCGTCGCTTCGACCTGCAGCAGATGGGCGACGACGCGTGCGCGGACCGCCGGCGTCTCGACCTTGCTCAGCTCGAACACCAGGGCCGAGACCATGTGGTCCTGCTCGGGCTTCGTCTGGCTGCGGAAGAAGAGACGGGCCTGGGAATAGTGGTCGGCGAAGGACTCCGCCCGTACCCGCAGCGTCTCGCCGGCCTCGGGACGCGGCATGGTGGTGAAGCCGCGGACCGGGCATTCGCGCGGGCCGTCGGGCGCCAGCGTGTTCGGCTCGTAGTTCACCCGTCCCTGCGGCACCGCCATGCGCATGTGCCCGTCGCGCTGGAAGTTCTGCATCGGGCAGATCGGCCGGTTGATCGGGATCTCCTGGAAGTTCGGCGACCCCAGGCGCGAGAGCTGCGTGTCGAGGTACGAGAAGAGGCGGCCCTGGAGCAGCGGGTCGTCGCTGAAGTCGATGCCCGGCACGATGTTGGCCGGGCAGAAGGCGACCTGCTCGGTCTCGGCGAAGAAGTTGTCCGGGTTGCGGTCGAGCACCATGCGCCCGACCATCCGCAGCGGCACGAGCTCCTCGGGAATCAGCTTGGTCGCATCGAGGACGTCGAACGGGAAGGTCGCGGCCTCCTCCTCGGTGAAGAGCTGCAGCCCGAGCTCCCATTCGGGATAGTCGCCGCGGTCGATGGCGGCCCACAGGTCGCGGCGGTGGAAGTCCGGGTCGGCGCCGTTGATCTTCACCGCCTCGTCCCACACCACCGACTGCATCCCCAGCTTCGGGCGCCAGTGGAACTTGACGAAGGTCGACTTGCCGTCGGCGTCGACGAGGCGGAACGTGTGGATGCCGAAGCCCTCGATCATGCGCAGCGAGCGCGGGATCGCCCGGTCCGACATCGCCCACATGATCATGTGCATGCTCTCGGGCATCAGCGACACGAAGTCCCAGAACGTGTCGTGCGCGGACGCCGCCTGCGGGAAGCCGCGGTCCGGCTCCATCTTCACCGAATGGATGAGATCCGGGAACTTGATGGCGTCCTGGATGAAGAAGACCGGGATGTTGTTGCCGACGAGGTCGAAATTGCCTTCGTTGGTGTAGAACTTGACGGCGAAGCCGCGCACGTCGCGCGGCAGGTCGCCCGACCCGGCACCCCCCGCCACGGTCGAGAACCGCGCGAACACCCGCGTGCGCTCGCCGGCGCGCTGCAGGAAGTCGGCGCGCGTCACGTCGGCCAGGGATTCGTAGGTCTCGAAGTAGCCATGGGCGCCCGAGCCGCGGGCGTGGACGATGCGCTCGGGAATGCGCTCATGGTCGAAATGCATGATCTTCTCGCGGAGCACGAAGTCCTCGAGAAGGGTCGGGCCGCGCGTCCCGGCGCGCAGCGAGTTCTGGTTGTCGGAGACCGGCATGCCCTGGTTGGTGGTGAGCAGCGGGCCGTCGGCGGCGGCCGTCTGATGCGTCTCGCCGCCGGCGCGGGCACCGGCCTTCTTGGTCGAATCGGATCGCTTGGTCGCGCGCTTGGCCATCGTCGTCTCCCCGGGCGTTCCGGACGTCGTCCGCGCGGGGCAGAGGCCCCACGCTCCGGGGAGTAAAAGCGCCCACCTTGGATTGGTTCCAAGGTGGGGTTGTCGGCGTCGGTCCCGGGCGAACGTCAGTCCGCCAGCCCGACCCGGTCGCGCAGCTCCAGCCACCAGCCGTAGGAGGGCGGCCACTTCTCCCATTTCGGGTCGATGCCGAGCTCGCGGGCGGCATGCAGCGGCCAGTGCGGGTCGTACAGCGCCTGGCGGCCGATGCAGATGAGGTCGGCCTTGCCCTCCTGCAGGATGCGCTCGGCCTGCGGGCCGTCGACGATCGCGCCGACCGCCATCGTCGGCACGCCGGCCTCGCGCCGGATCGCGTCCGCATAGGGTACCTGGTGGCCCTTCTTCACCGGCTGGCGCTTGTAGATGTAGTCCATGCCGGAGTTGGGCGCCCGGATGCCGCCCGACGAGCAGTCGATGACGTCGACGCCGCGCGCGCTGAGCTCGCGCGCCAGCGCGATGCTGTCCTCGATCTTCCAGCCGTCGTTGCGGGTGTCGAGATCGGCGCGCCAGTCGACGCAGGAGAGGCGGAAGAACAGCGGCTTGTCCTCCGGCCAGTGCAGGCGCAGCTCCTCGGCGATCTCCAGCACGATGCGCGTGCGGCCGGCGAAGTCGCCGCCGTACCGGTCGTCGCGGTCGTTGTTCACCGGCGACAGGAAGGAGTGCAGCAGATAGCCGTGCGCCGCGTGGATGTCGAGCACGTCGAACCCGGCTTCCGCCGCGCGCCCGGCGCCGGCGCCGTAGGCGCGCACGAGGTCGGCGATCTCGGCGGGCGTCAGCCGGTGCGGCCGGTGCCAGCCGTCGACCGTCGGCGTCGCGGTCGAGCTGACCGGCTGCCATGGCGGCTCGCCGCGCGCCGCCTCCGCCTCGCCGAGGGGACCCAGCCCTTCCCAGGGGCGCTGGCGCGAGGCCTTGGGGCCGCAATGGTGGAGCTGGGCGGCGGCGAGGCTGCCGCAGGACTGCACGAAGCGGGCGATGCGGGCGAGCGGCGCCACATGCGCGTCCGACCAGATGCCGAGGTCGCCGTAGGTGTTGCGGCCGATGGGATCGACCATCAGCGCCTCGGTCATCACCGTGCCGGCGCCGCCGACCGCGTACTTGCCGAGATGCTGGAAGTGCCAGTCCGTGGCGATGCCGTCCGGGCCGGACATGTACATCTGCATCGGCGCGATGACGATGCGGTTGGGGAACGTCACGCCGCGCAGGCGGTACTGGCTGAAGAGCAGGGAAGGCGAGGTTGCGCCGTCGGGCATCGGTGGTCGTCCTCTGGTCGGGTCAGTTGCGCCAGCCGGGCTGCTTCTCGTCGAGCAGCCGGAGCATCGCCGGCCACATCCGCTGGCCGGTCATCGCGGGGTTGGTGGTGGTGGTGAACTGCCCGGCCGTATGGTCCCTGACCTCCGGCGGCGGCAGGCGGAACGGGCGGCCGCTCGCCAGCACGTCCATCTGCACGCGGGCCGCCTGCTCGACATAGTACATCAGATAGAAGGCGGCGGCCGGGCTCTGCCCGACGGTCAGCAGCCCATGGTTGCGCAGCACCATGACCGGCTTGTCGGCGAGGTCGCGGCCGAGCCGCTCCTGCTCGTCCATGTCGAGGGCGACGCCCTCGTAGTCGTGGTAGGCGACCTTGCCGTGGAACTCGAGCGCGAACTGGTTCAGCGGCAGCAGGCCCTCCTCCAGGCAGGAGAGCGCGACGCCGGCGCGGGTGTGGGTGTGGACGGCGCAGGTGATGTCCGGGCGCGCCTGCAGCACGGCGCTGTGGATGACGTAGCCGGCGGCGTTGGCGGGGTAGTTCGACGGGCCGCGCAGCTCGCCCTTGTAGGACATCTTCACCAGGCTCGACGGCGTGATCTCGCTGAACAGCAGGCCGTATGGGTTGATCAGGAAGGTGTCGCTCTCGCCGGGGACCCGCACCGAGGCATGGGTGAAGATGGTGTCGTCCATGCCGTAGTGGGCGAGCAGGCGATAGACGGCGGCGAGGTGGAGGCGGGCGTCCGCCTCGGTCGCGACCGGCATCACCTGCGGTCGGGCGTCGGTCATCTGGGCCATCGGTGGCGCTCCGGTCAGTGGGGCTGTGGCGCAAAGGGTAGCCGCAACGACGCCTCGTCGTCCCCCGTCGCGCGATGGCAGGCGACGCGGCGGTCGCCGACGGTGCGCAGGGGCGGCCGCTCGGTGCGGCAGCGGGCCTCGGCGAAGGCGCAGCGCGGATGGAAGCCGCAGCCGGGCGGCGGGTCGATCGGGCTGGGCGGGTCGCCCTGCAGGATCTCGCGCGGCCGCGCCGCCTCGACGTCAGGGTCGGGCACCGGGGCGGCCGCCAGCAGGGCGCGCGTGTAGGGATGGGCCGGCCGGGCGAAGATGCGCCGGGCGGGGCCGCTCTCGACGATGCGGCCGAGATACATGACCAGCACGCGGTCGGCCATGTGGCGGACGACGCCGAGGTCGTGGCTGATGAACAGCATGGCGAGCCGCCGCTCCTCCTGCACGCCCGCCAGCAGGTTCAGCACCTGCGCCTGGACCGAGACGTCGAGCGCCGACACCGGCTCGTCGCACAGCAGCACGCCCGGCTCCAGCATCAGCGCGCGCGCCAGGCCGATGCGCTGGCGCTGACCGCCGGAGAACTGGTGGGGGTGGCGCTCGGCCGCGGCCGCCGCCAGGCCGACGCGCTCCAGCGCCCGGCGCACTTGGCCCTGGCGCCCGGCGCGGTCGCCGATGCCGTGGACGATCAGCGGCTCCTCCAGGATGCGGCCGACGGTCAGCCTCGGGTTGAGGCTGGCATAGGGGTCCTGGAAGACCATCTGCATGAGCCGCCGGTGCGGCCGCAGCGCGCGGCGCGACAGGCGGGTGATGTCGGTGCCGGCCAGCCGCACGCTGCCGGCATCGGCGTCCTGCAGGCGGTAGATGGTCTTGGCGAGGCTGGTCTTGCCGCAGCCGGATTCGCCGACCAGCGCCACGGTCTCGCCGGCCGCCACCGCGAACGACACGTCCTCGAAGGCGCGCACGGTGCCGCGCGAGGCGCGATAGGACTTTGCCAGCCCTTCGACGGCGAGCATCGGGCCGGTCATGCGGGCGCCGCTTCGCCGGCTGCGCGGAAGCAGGCGGCGAGCCGCCCGTCGCCGGCCGGCAGCACCGCCGGCCGCTCGTCGCGGCAGCGATCGAAGGCGACCGGGCAGCGCGGCGCGAAGGCGCAGCCCAGGGGCAGCGCGTCGAGCGGCGGCACCACGCCGGGGATCTCGGCCAGCCGGCGCCCGCCGCCCGCCGGCGCATGGTGCGGGCTCGCCCGCATCAGCCCCTGCGTGTAGGGGTGTCGCGGCGCCGCGAAGAGGGGACGCAGCGGCGCCTCCTCGACCTTGCGGCCGGCATACATGACGACGACGCGGCGGGCCATGCGCGCCACTACGCCGAGATCGTGGGTGATCAGCAGCAGCGCCATGCCGAAGCGTGCCTGGAGGTCGCCCAGCAGGTCGAGGATCTGCGCCTGGATGGTGACGTCGAGCGCCGTCGTCGGCTCGTCGGCGATCAGCAGCCGCGGGTCGCAGGCCATGGCGATGGCGATCATCACCCGCTGGCGCATGCCGCCCGAGAAGCGGTGGGGATAATCGTCGAGGCGGCGCGCGGCGTCGGGGATGCGCACCAGCTCCAGCAGCTCGACGGCGCGGGCGCGGGCGGCGCGCGCCGAGCAGGCGGTGTGGACGCGCACCGCCTCGGCGATCTGGTCGCCGACGGTGAAGACCGGGTTGAGGCTGGTCCTCGGCTCCTGGACGACCATCGCCATGGCGCGGCCGCGCAGCCGGCGCAGCCCCTCGGGCGGCAGCGAGAGCAGGTCGACGCCGTCGAGCGCCGCACGGCCGGCGACGGCGCAGTCCGGTGGCGCCGGCAGCAGGCCCATGATCGCCAGCGCCGTCACCGACTTGCCGCAGCCGGATTCGCCGACCACGGCGACCGTCTCGCCGGCGGCGATGGCGATGTCGAGGCCGTCGACCGCCGGCAGCATCCGCCCGCCCGAGCGGAAGCGGACCGACAGGCCCTCGACGGCGAGCAGCGGGGCCGTCATCGCGGTTTCAGCCGTGGGTTGAGGGCGTCGTTCAGCCCCTCGCCGACGAGGTTGAGCGCCATCACCGTCAGCAGGATCACCACGCCGGGGATGGCGGTCAGGTACCAGGCGGTGCGCAGCAGGTCGCGCGCCTGGCCGATCATGGTGCCCCAGGACATGACGTTGGGATCGCCCAGGCCGAGGAAGGCGAGCGAGGATTCCGTCAGGATCGCGGTCGCCACCTTGATCGACGCGGTGACGATGATCGGCGCGGCGCAGTTCGGCAGGAGCTGGGTCGCGATGATGCGCGCGTCGCTCATTCCGATGCCGAGGCACGCCTGCACGAAGTCGCGCGACTTCAGTGCCAGGAACTCGCCGCGCACCAGGCGCGCCACCGGCGGCCAGGTGACGATGCCGATCGCGAAGATGATGGTGCCGACCGACGGCGACAGGATCGCGACCAGGGCCAGCGCGAAGACGAAGAAGGGCATGGTCTGGAAGACGTCGGTGAGCCGGCCGAGCGCGTCGTCGATCCAGCCGCCGTACCAGCCGCCGACGGCGCCGACCAGCGTCCCCAGCACCACCGAGACGACGGTCGCGACGATGCCGATGGTGAGCGACACGCTGGCGCCGTGCAGGATGCCGGCGGCGACGTCGCGGCCGAGCGCGTCGGTGCCGAGCGGGAACTCGGGGTTCTGGAAGGGCCGCAGCAGCGGCCGCCCGACCATCTCCCACGGGCTCTCGGGATAGAGGATGGGGGCGGCGAGCGCCATCGCCGCGACGATGGCGACGAGCACGAGGCCGAGCACGGCCGCGCGGTTGCGCGCGTAGCGGCGGGCGAAGCCGGCCAGCGCCTTCATGCCGCCTCGATGCGCGGGTCGAGCACGGCGTAGAGCAGGTCGACCAGCAGGTTGACGAGGATCACCAGCACCGAGGAGAGGAAGAGGATGCCGAGGAGCAGGTTGTGATCGCGGGTGAACACCGCCTCGTAGGCGAGCCGGCCGATGCCGGGCCAGGCGAACACCGTCTCCACCAGCACCGCGCCGCCCAGCAGCGAGTTGATCTGCACGCCGGTCATCGTCACCGTCGGCAGGACGGCGTTGGCGAGCGCATGCTTGAAGACCACGAGGCGCTCCGGCAGGCCTTTGGCGCGCGCCGTGCGGACATAGTCCTGCGTCAGCGTCTCCAGCATCGAGGCGCGGGTGAGCCGCGTGTAGAGCGCGAGATAGAAGAGGGCGAGCGCGACGGCCGGCATCAGCGCGTGCCGTGCGATATCGAGGATGCGGCCGAGGCCGGTGGCGCCGGTGCCGAGCGTCTCGAAGCCGCCCGAGGGCAGCCAGCCGAGCTGTACGGCGAACAGCACGATCATCATCAGCCCGATCCAGAAGAGCGGCGTCGCATAGCACAGCAGCGCCAGCGTCGAGATCACCGCGTCGATCGGCCGGTTGACCCGCCGCGCCGCGAGCACGCCCAGCACGATACCCAGGCCGACCGCCAGCGTCGTGCTGGCGGCCATCAGGATCAGGGTGGGCACCAGACGCGCGGCGATCAGCTCGGCGACCGGACGGGCGTGGCGGAACGACCACCCGAGGTCGAGCAGCGCGGCGTTCGACACATAGGCGAAGAGCTGCACCCACACCGGCCGGTCGAGCCCGAAGCGGGTGCGCAGCTCGGCGACGTAGCCCGGCGTGGCGACGCCCGATTCCCCGGCCAGCACGTCGGCGATGTCGCCCGGCGCCAGCCGCAGGATCAGGAAGTTGACCACGAGCACGCCGAGCACGATCGGCACGGCCTGCAGCAGACGGCGCAGCACGACGCGGGCGAGCCGCCAGGCGGGCCGGTCGCGGTTCATTGCGGGGCGCGGTTCATATCTGCTTGCCGTTGCCCGGGGCGATGCCCAGCATGGAATGCAAGAGCAGGACCATCACAGATGCGGAGGGAACGATGGCCGAAGGCGTGCTGATCCGCAATGCCGCGTGGGCGATCGCCTGGGACGCGGCGGCCGGCCGCCACGTCTATCGCCGCGGCGTCGACCTGACGCTGGCCGACGGACGGATCGCGGCGATCGCGCCGCACGCGCCCGAGGCACCGCCCCCGGCGGCCGCCGCGGTGGTCGACGCGTCCGCCATGATGGCGATGCCCGGCCTCGTCGACATCCATTCCCACCCGACCACCGAGCCCGCCTACCGTGGCGTGCGCGAGGACCATGGCGTGCCGGCGCAGCAGATGACCGGCCTCTTCGAGCGCAGCCAGGCGATGCGCCTCGACGAGGCAGGGCGCCGGGCCGCCCAGACGCTGGCCTACGGCGAGCTGCTCGCCGGAGGCGTGACCTCCCTGGTCGATCTGTCCGCGCCGTTCCCGGGCTGGTTCGACATCATGCGCGCGAGCGGGCTGCGCGTCTGGGCCGGGCCGAACTTCGCCTCGGCGCGCTGGGGGATGAGCGCGCCGCAGACCGTCACCTGGAAGTGGGACGCGGCGGCCGGGCGCAGCGCCTTCCAGAGCGCCCAGGCGCTGCTCGACGAGGCGGCCGCCGACCCGTCGGGACGGCTGTCGCCGATCGTCTTTCCCGCCCAGATCGACACGGTGGAGGAGGGGCTGCTGCGCGATGCGATGGCGCTGGCCCGGGATCGCCGCTGGCCCTTCACCACGCACATCGCCCAGGCCGTCGTCGAGGTGCGCGAGATGGTGCGCCGCCACGGCGTCACGCCGATCCAATGGGCGGCCGACCTCGGCCTGCTGACGCCGCGCTCGATCCTCGGGCACGCGATCTTCGTCGACGAGCACCCCTCGATCGCCTGGCACACGCGCCGCGACGTCGCGCTGATGGCCGAGCACGGCGCCACCGTCGCCCATTGCCCGTCGCCCTTCGCGCGCTACGGCGAGCATCTCCGCGATTTCGGCAGCTATGCCCGACGCGGCGTGCGCATGGCGATCGGCACCGACGTGGCGCCGCACAACCTGATCGAGGAGATGCGGCTCGCCATCGTCACCGCGCGCAACGCGACGCGGGACATCGCGGCGGCCGACACCGCCACGGTCTTTCATGCCGCCACCGCCGGCGGCGCCGACGCGCTGGGCCGCGCCGATCTCGGCCGCCTCGCGGTCGGCGCGCGGGCCGACGTGGCGCTGGTCGACCTGTCGCATCCGCTGATGAGCCCGCCGCGCGACCCGCTGCGCGCGCTCGTCTACCACGCCGCCGACCGCGCCGTGGCGCGCGTCTACGTCGACGGCCGCCTCGCCTATGCCGACGGCCGGCCGACCGGCCTCGACCTCGTCGAGGCCGCCGGCGTCCTGGCGGAGTCCCAGGCCCGCATGCTCCGCGACGCCGCCCGCCACGACTACGCCGGCCGCGACGGCGACGTCATCGCCCCGCTGTCGCTGCCG
>JADZBA010000080.1 GCA_020852355.1 Alphaproteobacteria bacterium | reverse complement strand
GGGATCAGCGCCGAACCGCGAGCGGGCCGGCCAGGTTCGACATCACGGCGGGGACGGTCACTGGTGCAGCCCCCTGCCCGGCGAGGCGAACCCGTTCCGTCATCACGTAGCCCGCGCGCCGGAGCTCTGGCGCCAGCGGCCCCGTCGCCGGCTGCCGGCGGTTGTCCCGCTCGGCCTCCCGGCAGGTCGGGCAACTGCTCAGCGTGTCGGCCGGCGGCGGCGGAGCGGCGGCGCCATTGTCGAAGTAGTAGAGATAGAGCGGCGTGATCGCCTGGCCGATCGCGCAGAACGAGGCGAAGACGACGCCGACGAGCCCGATATAGAGCACCGCCGTATTGGTGGGCGCCACCGTGCCGCCGGCGATGATGTTCACCAGGTTCTCGCCGCCCGCCCCCATCGCCGCCAGGGTCGCGACGGTGCCCGAGATCAGGCAGCCGACGCTCTGCTTGACCTCCGGCGTCATCGCGCCGTTCGGCTCGACGACGGAGTCGCCCGGGAGCGACGGGAAATTGGGACCGTAGGATTTGACGGGGATGGCTCGCGATTCGTGCCGTCCCGCTCGGGGCGAGGAAAGAAAGGTCCAGGGATCGGCGGCGGCGCCCAGCGGCTGCGCGACGGCCGCGCCGCCCGCGATGGTCAGCGCCGCGGCGGCCACCAGCACCGTCGCCCGCCGGCCTCTCCCGCCGCCCGATCCCCGCCGACAATTCATCGCTACCCCTCCGTGCGGCCGACGACATTCCCTGTCGTCATGTTACACGCCCTCGCCGGCCGAGCATACGGCTGCGCGCGGCGACGCGGCCGCGCGGTCTCAGGCCGGCGTGGCGGCAGGCAGGCCGAGCTGCGCGCGCCGGCGCAGCCACTGGCTCGGCCGGTAGCGGTCGTCGCCGGTCGCCGCCTGCAGCGCCGCCAGGATGGCGTGGACCGTCGCCACCCCCATCGCGTCGGCCATCGCCAGCGGCCCCTGCGGATAGTTGAGGCCGAGCTGCATCGCGGTGTCGATGTCGGCCGGCGCCGCGATGCCGATCTGGGCCATCTCGCAGCCGAGATTGGCGACCATGGCGCGCACGCGCTGCTGGATGAAGCCCGGGGAATCCTTGATCGCCGTCACGGCACGGCCGTTGCCGGCGATGCGCGCGGCGACCGCGCCCAGCATCGCCGGGTCGGCGCCCGGTGCAGTCATCAGCGTGACCCGCTTCGAGATGTCGCAGAGCAGGTCGACGGCGACCAGCCGGCGATGGTCGACGCCGAGCCGGGCGGCGACGGTCGAGCAGTCCTCGCCGACCGGCGAGACGAGCAGCGGGCTCTCGCCGTCGTCGTGCGCGACCATCTCGGCGCCGGCCATCAGCTCGGCCAGCGGCGTCGACACGTCGAGCAGGACGGCGCGGGTCGCCACAGGCGCGGCCGGCAGCGGCGGCACGGCGCCCGGCGTGCGGTTGCCGGCGGCGTCGTAGGCGAAATGCCCCTGCCCGGTCTTGCGGCCGAGCCGCCCGGCCTCGCGCAGCGAGCGGTGGTAGGGCGTCGTGCGCAGCCGCGGGTCGTTGTAGTAGCCCTGCCAGATGATCTCCGAGACGGGATGGTTCACGTCGATGCCCGTCAGGTCCATCAGCTCGAACGGGCCCATGCGGAAATGGCAGCAGTCGCGCATCACCTGGTCGACCTGCTCGGGCGTCGCGGCCCCCTCGTGGACGATGGCGAGGCCCTCGCTGCCGAAGGCGCGGCCGCCGAGGTTGACGAGGAACCCCGGCGCGTCCTTGACGATGACCGGGACGCGACCGAAACGCTTGCCCAGCGCCGCCAGCGCGGTGGCCACGGCCGGCTCGGTGTCCGGGCCGGCGATGATCTCGACCAGGCGCATCACCGGCACGGGGTTGAAGAAATGCATGCCGGCGACCCGGCCGCGGTGCCGGAGGGCCTGAGCGATGCGGGCGATCGGGATCGACGAGGTATTGCTGGCGAGGATGGCGTCGGGCGCGCAGTGCGCCTCCAGCATCGTGAACACCGCGTGCTTGACCGCGAGGTCCTCGACCACCGCCTCGACCACGACCCCGCAGGGGGCGAGGCCGGCGAGGTCGTCGACGATGGTCAGGCGCTCCTTCGCCGCCGCCGCCGCGGCGGCGTCGAGGGTACCCTTCTCCGCCAGCCGGTCGATCCGGCCGGCGATCGCCGCCTTCGCCCTGATGGCGGCACCCGGCGCGGCGTCGAACAGGCGGACGTCGCAGCCGCCCGTCAGCGCGACCTGGACGATGCCGGCTCCCATCGTCCCGGCGCCGACCACGCCGACCGTCTTCGTCTCGCCCATCTCCGCTCTCCCTCCCGACGCCGGGCGCGCAATCTGGCACGGGCGGGCGGCGAAGGAAATCGTCGGCGGACACGCCCATATCTGTGGCAACCGCGCTCGATATCTGTAGCAATGTCGACCAGCATCGCGCCTCTGCGCCAAGCCGGAGGCCCCAGGGGGAGGAACGCATGACGCAAGGCCGTGGCCGCACCGTGCGGTCACCGCAGGATCTCGCCGCCGGCCTGTTCCTCGTCGCCGTCGCGCTGGTGGCCCTGTGGCAGGGCGCCGACCTACCGGCCGGCAGCCTGAGCCAGATGGGGCCGGGCATGCTGCCGCGGGCGCTGGCCGTGCTGACGGGGATCTGCGGGCTCGCCATCGCGATCGGCTCGCTGCGCTGGGACGGCCCGGCGCTGGAGCGGTGGTCGCTGCGCGGCCCCCTCTTCATCCTCGGCGCCATCGTCATCTTCGGGCTGGCGGTACGCCCCCTCGGCCTCGCCGTCGCTGGGCCGCTGGCGCTGGCCGTCGGCGCGCTGGCCGGCGGCGAGACCCGGCTGGTCGAAACCCTGGTCTTCGCCGTCCTCCTCACCCTTTTCTGCCTCGGGCTGTTCGTCGTGATGCTCGGGCTGCCGATTCCGATCGCCCCCTGGCTGATCGGTCGCTGAGGGGGTAGCCGCGATGGAAGACCTGTTCGGCAACCTGGCGCTCGGTTTCGCGACCGCCCTCTCGGTGCAGAACCTGCTGCTGTGCTTCGTCGGCTGCCTCGTCGGCACGCTGATCGGCGTGCTGCCCGGCGTCGGGCCGATCGCGACGATCGCGATGCTGCTGCCGCTGACCTTCAAGGTCGACCCGACAGGCGCGCTGATCATGCTGGCGGGCATCTATTACGGCGCGCAGTACGGCGGCTCGACGACGGCGATCCTGGTGAACATCCCCGGCGAGGCGACCTCGGTCGTCACCGTGCTCGACGGCCACCAGATGGCGCGCCAGGGCCGCGCCGGCATCGCGCTCGGCATCGCCGCGATCGGCTCGTTCATCGCCGGGACGGTGGCGACCTTCGTCATCGCGGCGCTCGGCCTGCCGCTGACCCGGCTGGCGCTGCTGTTCGGGCCGGCCGAATATTTCTCGCTGATGGCGATGGGCCTCGCCTTCGCGGTGGTGCTGGCGCGCGGGTCGGTGCTGAAGGCGATCGCCATGATCGTCGTCGGCCTGCTGCTGTCGACCGTCGGCACCGACCTGGAGACCGGCGAGGAGCGGCTGACCTTCGGCCTCGACGACCTCTCCGACGGCGTCGACTTCGCGGTGCTGGCGATGGGCATCTTCGGCTTCGCCGAGATCCTGCGGAACCTCGACAGCCCGGAATCGCGCGACGTCGTGGGCACCGCCATCGGCCGCCTGCTGCCGTCGCGGGACGACCTGCGCCGGGCCATCTTCCCGATCCTGCGCGGCACCGGCCTCGGCGCGGCCCTGGGCATCCTGCCCGGCAACGGCGCGGTGCTCGGCCCCTTCGCCGCCTACTCGCTGGAGAAGAAGATCGCGCGCGACCCCTCGCGCTTCGGCCGCGGCGCCATCGAAGGCATCGCCGGGCCGGAGGCGGCGAACAACGCCGGCGCGCAGACCGCCTTCATCCCGCTGCTGACGCTGGGCATCCCGCCCAACGCCGTGATGGCGCTGATGGTCGGCGCCATGACCATCCACGGCATCATCCCGGGCCCGCAGGTGATGACCAAGAACCCCGCCCTCTTCTGGGGCATGGTCGCCAGCATGTGGATCGGCAACCTGATGCTGCTGGTCATCAACCTGCCGCTGATCGGCCTGTGGGTGCGCCTGCTGAAGGTGCCCTACCGCCTGATGTTCCCGGCGATCCTCCTGTTCTGCTGCATCGGCATCTACTCGATCAACAACAACCCCTCCGACGTGCTGTTCGCCGCCTTCTTCGGCCTCGCCGGCTATGCCCTGATCAAGCTCGGCTACGAGCCGGCGCCGCTGCTGCTGGGCTACGTGCTGGGCCGGCTGATGGAGGAGAAGCTGCGCCAGGCGCTGGTGCTGTCGCGCGGCAGCTTCCTCACCTTCGTGGAGCGGCCGGTCTCGGCCGGGCTGCTGCTGGTCGCGGTCGTGGTGCTGGTGGCGGCCGTCATGCCCGCCATCCGGCGACGCCGCGAGGAGGCTTTCCAGGAATGACACCGAGCGAGAGGAACTGAGACCGTGACACGCACAATCCTCGGCCTGCTGGCCGCCGTCGCGCTCGCCGCGACGCCGGCGACCGCCCAGACGTATCCGAGCCGCCCGATCGTGATGATCGTGCCGTTCGCCGCCGGCGGGCCGACCGACGTCATCGCCCGCATCGTCGGCGAGCACATGTCGCGCACCCTGGGGCAGCAGATCGTCGTCGAGAACGTGGCCGGAGCCGGCGGCACCACGGGGATCACCCGCGGCGCCCAGGCGACGCCCGACGGCTACACCATCATGATGGGCCACATGGGCACGCACGGCGCCGCGCCCGCGCTCTATCCCCGGCTGCGCTACGACCCGACCAAGGACTTCGCGCCGATCGGGCTCGCCGCCGGCACGCCGATCCTGATCGTCGCCAGGAAGAACTTCCCGCCGAAGACGCTGCAGGAGTTCGTGGCCTACGTGAAGGCCAATGCCGCCAAGATCAACCAGGCCCATGCCGGCGTCGGCTCGGTGTCGCACACCACCTGCACGATGCTCGACCACCAGCTCGCCATCAAGCCGACCCAGGTCGCCTATCGCGGCACCGGCCCGGCCCTGAACGACCTCGTCGGCGGGCAGGTCGACTTCATGTGCGACCAGATCGTCAACCTGGTCGAGCAGGTGAAGGCCGGGGCCATCAAGGCCTATGCGATCGCCACGCCGGTGCGCTCGCCGGCGCTGCCCGACCTGCCGACGACGACCGAGGCCGGCCTGCCCGACTACCAGGTCAGCGCCTGGAACGCCGTCTTCGCGCCCAAGGGGACGCCCGGGGAGATCGTGGCGAAGCTCAACGACGCCCTCTCCAAGGCGCTCTCCGACGCGGCGACGAGGAAGCGCCTGCTCGACCTCGGCGGCGTCATCCCCGAGGGCAAGGAGCGCACGCCCGAGTACCTCGGCGACTTCGTGAAGAGCGAGGTCGCGCGCTGGACGCCGATCCTGAAGGCGGCGGGCGCCGTCGCGAATTGAGCGCGAACGCCGATGCGGCGCCCGGGATCGACCCGGCCGCCGTCCTCGACTTCTGGTTCGGGCCGGTCGGCGGCGCCACGCGCGGCCGCCACCGCAGCCAGTGGTTCGCCAGGGATCCCGACTTCGACGGGGCGATCCACGCCCGCTTCGCCGCTGCGAGCGCGGCGGCGGTCGCCGGCGCCTTCGCCGCGTGGGAGGAGACCGCCGACGGCGCGCTGGCCCTGCTGCTGCTGCTCGACCAGTTCCCGCGCAACCTCTTCCGCGGCGATCCCCGCGCGTTCGCCGGCGACGCCGGGGCGCGCGCCGTGGCCGGCCGTGCGCTCGCCCGCGGCTTCGATCGCGGCCGGCCGGCCTGCGAGCGGATCTTCTTCTACCTGCCGTTCGAGCACAGCGAGGACATGGCCGACCAGGACCGTTCCTGCGCCCTCTTCGCCGCCCTCGCCGACGACGAGAACGGCCCGCTCTACATCGACTACGCGGAGCGGCATCGCGCCGTGATCCGCCGCTTCGGCCGCTTCCCCCACCGCAACGCCGCCCTCGCGCGGCCGACCACCGCCGAGGAGGCGGCCTTCCTGCGGCAGCCGGGCTCGTCCTTCTAGGGCGCGGTTGCCGGCGGCGGGAGCGCCTGCTATCCATCGTCGAACGACGATGGACGAGGCGGACGAGCGCGGCAGGGCTGTATCGCCTGCGACATCGTCGAGGAGATCGGCCGCGCGCAGTCGACCACCGCGGAGCACCTGCGCATCCTCGAGGCGGCGGGCATCGTCATCGGCCGGATCGTGCGGCCGCGCGTCTGCTGCTCGCTGAACCCCGTGGCGCTGGCCCCGTTGCGCCGCTTCCTGCACCTCGTGGCACCGGCCGGGGCGCCTGCTCCGGCGCGGCGGAAAGGCTGACCCGATGTCGCTGTTCGAACGCTGGCTGACCCTCTGGGTCGCGGCATGCATCGTCGTCGGGGTGGCCCTGGGGCATCTCTTCCCGGCGGTCTTCCAGGCGATCGGCGCGGCGGAGCTGGCCCGCGTCAACCTGCCGGTCGCGATCCTGGTGTGGGCGATGATCATCCCGATGCTGATGCGCATCGACTTCGCCGCGCTGGGGCAGGTGCGCGCGCACTGGCGCGGCATCGCCGTGACGCTGCTCGTCAACTGGGCGGTCAAGCCGTTCTCGATGGCGCTGCTCGGCTGGCTCTTCATCGGCTGGCTGTTCCGGCCGCTGCTGCCGGCCGACCAGATCGACGGCTACATCGCCGGCCTGATCCTGCTGGCCGCCGCCCCCTGCACCGCCATGGTCTTCGTGTGGAGCAGCCTCAGCGGCGGCGAGCCGCACTTCACGCTGTCGCAGGTCGCCCTCAACGACGTGGTGATGGTCTTCGCCTTCGCGCCGATCGTCGGCCTGCTGCTCGGCCTCTCGGCCATGACGGTGCCCTGGGAGACGCTGCTGCTGTCGGTCGGCCTCTACATCGTCGTGCCGGTGGCGCTGGCGCAGCTCGCCCGCGCCCGCGTGCTCGCCGCCGGCGGCGCCGACGCGCTGGCCCGCGTGCTGGCGCGCGTGCAACCGCTGTCGCTGGCGGCGCTGCTGGCGACGCTGGTGCTGCTGTTCGGCTTCCAGGGCGGCCGCATCATCGAGCAGCCCACGGTCATCGCCCTGCTCGCCGTGCCGATCCTCATCCAGGTCTATTTCAACGCCGGCCTCGCCTACCTCCTCAACCGTGCCGCCGGCGAGGCCCACTGCGTCGCCGCGCCGTCGGCCCTGATCGGCGCCAGCAACTTCTTCGAGCTGGCGGTGGCCGCCGCCATCAGCCTGTTCGGCTTCCGCTCCGGCGCGGCGCTGGCGACCGTCGTCGGCGTCCTCATCGAGGTGCCGGTGATGCTGTCGGTGGTGCGCATCGTCAACGCCAGCAAGGGCTGGTACGAGGCGGGCCTGCCGCGCCCGCGTTGAGCGGCGCGCCCGGCGCGTGTAAGCAGGGGCGGCGGTTCCCGCGTGCGCCATGTCACGGTCAACTTCGTCCGCTTCGACGCCGCCGGTCGCGGCGAGGCGGGGCTGCGCCGGGCGACCTGCCTCGTCGAGAACGCCGCGCATCTGCGCCGCCGCGGCCTCGCCCGCGACGCGACGCTGGAGATCGTCCTGCTGGGCGACGTCGACGCGCTGGCGCCGGCGACGCTGGAGGCGCTCGCCGCCGCGCCATGCCGGGTGCATCGCGCGCAGCCGGTCTACGACCGGCTGATCGCGCGCTTCCCGCGCCTGCTGGGCCGCGCCGGCGGGCCGTACGCCACCTTCGGCTTCGGCTTCCTGCGCTGGCTGGTGATCGCCGAGCTGTTCGCCGGCGAGCCGGTGCTCTGCTACGACGGCGACATCATCCACAACGTGCCGCTGGGCGATCTCGGCCGCGCCTGCGCGGGCCTGACCACGACCGCGACCTCGACCTGCTTCGCGGCGATCTCCGACCCCGCCTGGTTCGCCGCCTGGGAGGCGGCGCTGACGGCGCTCGACGCCGACGCCGACGGCTTCATGCGCGGGCGCGGTGCGCCGCTGGCCGCCGCGGGCTGCGACATCCGGCGCTCGCCCGAGGAGATGCTCGCCAAGCTGCTGATCGAGGACGGCACGCTGCGGCAGGACCCGCTGCCCGCGGACTTCCCCTACTGGATCGTGCCGCAGCCGCACTTCCTGCCCCGGCTCTACGCCTTCGTGCGCACCCGCGGCGCCCCGGCCGCGGTGCCCGCCCCGATGCGCTACGCGCGCACCACGCAGGGCGTCGACACCCTGAACGGCCGCCCCGTCGCCTTCTGGCACCTGCAGAAGCCGTTCCTGAACCAGCTCTCGTGCCTGCTGGCGTTCCGCGAGCTGCGGCCGGACCTGCATCCCGGCCGGGTGCCGCCGCTCAGCTTCTACGGCCGGCCGGCGGACGCGGCGCGCGTGCGCCCGCTCGACCCCTATCACGACGAAGGCGGCTTCCCGGTGCCCGACGCGGCGCTGGCGCCGCTGGCCGCCCGGATGATCGCCGGCGAGGAGCGCAACTGGCGCACCGGCATCGCCCCGATCGACAATCCGTTCGCCGCGGCGGCGGTCTACGCCTACTACTTCCGGCGCCACGACCTCGGGCTGCTGTTCGACGCGGCGACCTGGCCGGTTCCGGGCATGTGGGCGTGAGCGCGATCGGGCGCGATCGCCGGTTGAGCCGCCCATCCGCCGCGTGTATCCAGGCCGGCACGAGCGATTCGCGGGATTGGACGCCCTCCGGTTGCGCCACGTCACCGTCAACTTCCTGAGGTTCGCGGGCGGGCTCGGCGAGGCGGGCCTGCTGCGCTACACCTGCCTCGTCGAGAACGCCGCCCATCTGCGCCGGCACCGGCTGGCCCAGGACGCCACCCTGGAGATCGTGCTGGTCGGCGACGTCGACGGCCTGTCGCCCGGGGTGCGGGCCCAGCTCGACACGCCGCCCTGCCGCCTCCATTGCGCGCAGGCCCCCTACGAGCGCCTGATCGCCCGCTTTCCGCGGCTGCTGGCCGCCTTCGGCGGACCCTACCAGGTGCTGGGCTTCGCCTTCCTGCGCTGGCTGCTGATCGCCGAGCTGTTCCCCGACGAGCCGGTGCTCTGCTACGACGGCGACGTCATCCACAACGTGCCGCTGGCCGAGCTCGGGCGCGGTTTCGCCGGCCGCACGACCACCGCCACCTCGACCTGCTTCGCCGCCGTCTCGGACCCGCAATGGTTCCGCCAGTGGGAGCGGCACGTGGTCGCGCTGGACGCCGACGTCGACGGGTTCGTCGCACGGCGCGCCGGCGCGCTCGCCGCCGCCGGCTGCGACTTCCGCACCAATCCCGAGGAGCTGTTCGCCAAGCTGCTGATCGAGGCGGGCGAGCTGCCCCAGGACCCGCTGCCCGAGGACTTCCCGTGGTGGATCGTGCCGCAGCCGCAGCTGCTGCCCCGCCTCTACAGCGCCGTGCGCACCCGCGGCGCCCCGGCGGCGGTGCCGGCACCGATGCGCTACGCGCGCCGCGGCGGGACCGACCTGCTGAACGGCCGTCCGGTCGCCTTCTGGCACATGCAGAAGCCGTTCCTGAACCAGCTCTCGTGCCTGATGATCTTCCGCGAGCTGCGGCCCGAGCTGCATCCCGGCCGCATCCCGGTCCTCTCCTTCTACGACAAGGTCCCGACCGCCGCGCTGATGCGCGCGATCGACCCCTATTTCGACGAGGCCGGCTTCCCGTTCCCGGTCGCGGAGCAGCGCGAGCTGATGGGCGCGATGCAGCGGGCGGAGCGGCGGAACCTGCGGGACGACGTCGCCCTCACCAGCAATCCCTTCTCCGCCGCGCTGGTCTATCGCTACTACTTCATGCGCCACGACCTCGGGCTGCTGTTCAACGAGGCGACCTGGCCGGTTCCCGGGATGTGGGCGTGAGCGACGTCCTGGTGGTCGGCGCCGGGTTCGCCGGCGCGGTCTGCGCCCGCGAGCTGGCCGAGGCCGGCCTGCGCGTGCAGGTGATCGACCGCCGCGACCACGTCGCCGGCAACGCCTTCGACGCGCCCGACGCGCACGGCGTCGTCCTGCACCGCTACGGCCCGCACATCTTCCACACCAACAGCGACCGGGTGCTCGCCTGGCTGTCGCGCTTCACCCGCTGGCGGCCCTACGAGCACCGCGTCCTGGCCGCGGTCAGGGGCATGCTGGTGCCGGTGCCGATCAACCGCACGACCATCAACCGGCTCTACGGCCTCGATCTCGACGAGGCGGGCGTGGCGCGCCACCTGGCGCGCGTGCGCACGCCGCTCGGCCGGCCGCCGGCCAACAGCGAGGAGCTGCTGCTGTCGACCGTCGGGCACGACCTCTGCGCGGCGATCTTCCGCGGCTACAGCCGCAAGCAGTGGGGCCGCGAGCTGGCCGACCTGGCGCCGCAGGTCGCCGGCCGCATCCCGGTGCGCACCGGCGACGACGACCGCTACTTCGACGACCTCCACCAGTGCATGCCGGCCGACGGCTACGCCGCGCTGTTCGCGCGCATCCTCGACCATGCGGGCATCCGCGTCGCGCTGGGGTGCGCGTTCGACGCGGCGCGCGACGCCGCCGGCTGGCGCCACGTCGTCTATACCGGCCCGATCGACGCCTGGTTCGGCCTGCGCTTCGGGCCGCTGCCCTACCGCTCGCTGCGCTTCGAGGCCGAGCACCATGCCGACCGGGCGCTGGTGCAGCCGGTCGCCAGCATCAACCACCCCGACGCGCCCGGCTACACCCGGGTGACGGAGTTCAAGCACCTGACCGGCCAGGTCTGCGCCGGCACGACG
>JADZBA010000079.1 GCA_020852355.1 Alphaproteobacteria bacterium | reverse complement strand
CGCTCGCCTACCGCGCGAGCCAGCGCCGGTAGAGCGGCGACTGCACGGCCGGGAACAGGTACATCGGGAGCTGCGCCACGGCGAAGTAGAGGGCGATGGCGATCGGCGTGTCGGCGCCCAGCGCCGCCCACATCAGCCCCATGTTGCGATTGCCGGTCATGAAGCCGACGGCGAGCGCGGCCGGCGCGCCGGTGCGCCGGAACAGCCGGGCGCCGGCGACCTGCAGCAGCGCGTTGAAGACCAGCGCCGCGAACAGGTAGACGAGCACCAGCCCCGGGTCGGCCAGCGCCGCGGCGGTGATGCCGTCCATGATGGCGATGGCGAAGGCCACCAGCACCAGCATGTTGGCGCCGTTGATCGCCTCGCCCGCCGCCCGCAGCCGCTCGCGGCCCAGCACGCGGCGGATCGCCTCGGCGACGATCGCCGCACCCAGCACGAAGGCGGCGAGCCGCACCGTCAGCTCGACCATGCCGATGTGCAGATGGATGCCGAGCAGCGCCAGCGCGAGCGGCGGCACCGTCAGCGGCGCCAGCAGGTGGACCGCGACCATGGCGACGAGCGACAGGGCGGCGTCGAGGCCGAGCAGCAGGGCGATCGAGGGCGCGGCCATGATGCAGGGCCCGGCCGCCGAGAGCACCATGCCGGCGACCAGGCCGTCGGGCAGCGGCAGCGCCTTGGCCACGACGGCGACCAGGACCGGAGTCGCGACGATCAGCCATGCCGTGGTCGCCGCGATGCGCGGCCAGGCGCGGAGCTGCCGGCCGATGTCGCGCCACTCCAGGCGCAGCAGCGCGCCGGTCATCGTCGCCGCGACCATCGCGGGCAGGAACGGCTTGAGCGCGTGCGCGAGGTCGGGCAGCGCCAGGCCGACGATGATGCCGACCGCCAGCACGCGCGTGCCGTGGCGGCCGAGGAAGGCGAGGGCGGGGAGCAGCATGGGCGGGGGCTCGGCCGCCGACGCTACATGCTTTCGATCGGCGCTACCAATCGACTATCCTCGCCCGCCATGACGCAACCTCCCTTCGACCCCCGCCTCTTCGCCGTTCACACGGGCCGCGTGCTGCCCGAATGGATCGACGTCAACCGCCACATGAACCTCGCCTACTACCTCCTGGCGTTCGACCACGGCACCGACGCGTTCCTCAACCATCACGGCATCGGCTCGGCCTACACGCTGGCGACCGGCGGCGGCTTCTTCGTGCTGGAGACGCATCTCACCTACGAGCGCGAGATGCTGGAGGGCGAGGAGTTCCGCATCGTCACCCAGATCCTGGGGTTCGACGCCAAGCGGCTGCACTTCTTCCATGCCATGCACCATGCCGAGAAGGGCTTCCTCGCCGCCACCAACGAGCTGATGGCGCTGCATGTCGACCTGGCGGCGCGCCGCTCCGCGCCTTGGCCGGAGACGGCGACGGCGTCGCTGGCGCCGATGGCCGAGCTGCACGGCCGGGTGCCGCGCCCGCCGCAGGCCGGCCGCTCCATCACCATGGAGCGGCGACGTGCGGCCTGACGCGGGCCGGCGAAGCCGCCTCGCCGGCGTCGCGCTCGCGACGCTCCTCCTGCTGCCCGCGGCGGCCATGGCCGGCTGCAACGACCCGGCCGGCCCGGGCGTCGACTGGCGGCGCTGTTACCAGGACGAGGCGGAGCTGGTCGGCCACGACCTCTCCGGGGCGGCGCTGCGCGACGCCACCTTCGCCCGCGCCGACCTGTCCAGGGCGAACCTCGCCAAGGCCGACGCCTCGCGCGCCAAGTTCATCTCGGCCCGGCTGCTCGCCGCCCGCCTCGACGAGGCGCGGCTGACCGAGGCCGACTTCACGCGGGCCGACCTCTCCGACGCCTCGATGGTGCGTGCCGACCTGTCGCGCGCGCGCTTCTTCCGCGCCGTCCTGCGCAAGGCCGACCTCTCGGGCGCCACGGTGCGCGGCACCGACTTCGCCAACGCCGATCTCTCGGGCGCCACCTGGACCGACGGCAAGCGGGTCTGCGCCGAGGGCTCGATCGGCCAGTGCAACTGAGGCCGGTGCGCCGCCAGCCCGACATGGCCCACGAGGATGCCGCCATAGACGACGCACTGCGTCGCCGCCGGCACCATGGCGACGGCGCGGACGGATTCGAGGCCCATCGTCCGTCCCCTATCCGGAAGCGTCGGCCAGCCGCTCCAGCGGCGCGCCGGTCAGCGTGTAGAGCAGCCAGTCCTGATGCCGGCGGAAGCCGAGGCGGTGGTAGAACTCGCGCGTCGGGTTCCAGTCGAGGACGTGCAGCACGATCGACTGCCAGCCGCGCGCGGCCGCCGTGCGCGCGAGATCGGCCATGATCAGCCGGCCGAGCCCGTGGCCGCGCGCCCAGGGCTCGACGAAGAGGTCCTCCAGGAACAGCCCCGGCCGCCCGGCGAAGGTCGAGTAGGTCGGGTAGAAGAGGGCGAGGCCCGCCGGCCTGCCGTCGAGCGTGGCGATGCGCGCCTCGAAGGCGGGGTGGGGACCGAAGCCGTCGCGCCGCAGATCGGCCTCGGTCGAGACCACCTTGTCGGAGAGGTTCTCGTAGGCGGCGAGGCCGCGGACCAGCGCCAGCAGCGTCGGCACGTCGTCCACGGTGGCGGGGCGGATGGCGATCTCGGGCACGCGCGCTCCTGCGGTTCGGCCGGGGAGGCTATTCCGTTCGGGCGCCCGGCCGCAACCCATCTTGTTCTTGCTTTGTTCCAATCGCTGGGGAATCATCCCGGCCATGGACGAGGTCGCGGACAGGGCGCGCAAGGGACGCGGGGCGGTATCGAACGCCACCGGCCGCTTCGAGCCGCAGGCGCGCGTCGCCACCGACGACGGCTGGGGCAGCGCCGACGCCGATCCGCCGCCGCTGCGCACGACGGTCGGCATCGATGCGGCGCGGCGGATCATCACGACCAACGATTCGCCGGACGTGCCGTTCGACCAGTCGATCAATCCCTATCGCGGCTGCGAGCATGGCTGCGTCTACTGCTTCGCCCGGCCGACGCATGCCTATCTCGGCCTCTCGCCGGGCCTCGACTTCGAGAGCAAGCTGTTCGCCAAGCCCGACGCCGCGCGGCTGCTGGAGAAGGAGCTCCGGCACAAGAGCTATCGGTGCCGCATCATCGCCATGGGCACCAACACCGATCCCTACCAGCCGGTCGAGCGCCAGATGCAGGTGACGCGGCAGATCCTCCAGGTGCTGGCGGCCTACGGCCATCCGGTGACGATCGTCACCAAGTCCGCCCTCATCCTGCGCGACCTCGACATCCTGGCGCCGATGGCCGCGCGCGGCCTGGCGGCGGCCGCGGTCAGCGTCACCACGCTCGACCGCGACCTCGCGCGGCGCATGGAGCCGCGCGCGGCCACGCCCGAGCGGCGGCTGGAGACGATCCGCGGCCTCGCGGCGGCCGGCATCCCGACCGCCGTCATGGCGGCGCCGATGATCCCCGCCCTCAACGACTGGGAGCTGGAGCGCATCCTGGAGGCGGCGGCCGGCGCGGGCGCCACCACCGCCGGCTACGTCGTGCTGCGCCTGCCGCTGGAGATCAAGGGCCTGTTCGAGGAATGGCTGGCCGCGCACGCGCCGGGCAAGGCCGCCCATGTCATGGCCAACGTCCACGACATGCGCGGCGGCAAGGCCTACGACAGCCGCTGGGGCAAGCGCATGAAGGGCACCGGCCCGCATGCCGAGCTGCTGGCGCAGCGCTTCGCCGTCGCCCAGCGGCGTCTCGGGCTGACCAGGCGCGACTGGCAGCTCGATACCAGCCAGTTCCGCCCGCCGCCCGCGCCGGGCGACCAGCTCTCGCTGCTCTGAGCGATCAGCGCCGGCGCAACGCCTCGACGCCCGGCAGGGTGCGGCCCTCCAGCCATTCCAGGAAGGCGCCGCCCGCCGTCGAGACGTAGCTGAGGGCGTCGACGACGCCGGCCGCGGCCAGCGCCGCCACGGTGTCGCCGCCGCCGGCGACGCTGAGCAGCGCGCCGGCCGCGGTGAGGCGCGCGGCCTCGCGCGCGACGGCGACCGTCCCGGCGTCGAAGGGCGGCGTCTCGAAGGCCCCGAGCGGCCCGTTCCACACCAGCGTGCGGGCGTCCGCCAGATGGCGGCCGATCGCCGTGACGGTGGCCGGACCGACGTCGAGAATCATGCGATCGGCCGGCACGGCGTCGATCGCCACGGTCGCCGTCGCTTCGCCCGGCGCCAGCCTGGCCGCCACGACGGCGTCGACGGGCAGCACCAGCGCGCAGCCGGCCCGCGCCGCGGCGGCCTCGATCTCCCTGCAGGTACCGACCATCTCGCGCTCGCAGAGCGAGGTCCCCACCGCGACGCCGCGGGCGTAGAGCAGCGTGTTGGCCATCGCCCCGCCGATGACCAGCCGGTCGACGCGGGTCACGAGATTGCCCAGCAGGTCGAGCTTGGTCGACACCTTCGCACCGCCGACGATGGCGACGACGGGCCGGGCCGGCGTCTCCAGGGCGCCGGCCAGCGCCTCGCACTCCGCCTGCATCAGCCGCCCCGCCGCGGCCGGCAGCAGATGCGCCAGCCCCTCGGTCGAGGCGTGGGCGCGGTGGGCGGCGGAGAAGGCGTCGTTCACGTAGATCTCGCCGAGCGCGGCCAGGGCGCGGGCGAACTCCGGATCGTTCTTCTCCTCGCCCTTGTGGAAGCGCAGATTCTCCAGGAGCGCCACGCCGCCGGCCGGCAGGGCGCGCACCGCCGCCTCCGCGAGCGGGCCGACGCAGTCCTCGGCGAAGGTCACGGGGCGGCCGCCGAGCGCCGCCGAGAGCGGCGCCACCAGGGGCGCCAGCGACAGCGCGGGGTCACGGCCCTTCGGCCGGCCGAAATGCGACAGGACGACGACCCTGGCGCCCTTGGCGGAGAGCTCGGCCAGGGTCGGCGCGACGCGCTCGATGCGGGTCGCGTCGGTGACGCGGCCGTCCGTCATCGGGACGTTGAGGTCGGCCCGCACCAGCACGATGCGGCCGGCGACGTCGAGGTCGTCGAGGGTACGGAAGGGCGCGGTCATTGGGGATGGCTGCCGGTCGCGTGGTGGGGAGGCGGAAGTCTACTATCGATGGTGCGGCAGGGTGTCCATATGCCGGCGCGCGGGGTTGACCCGCGCCCGGCCCGCGACACATCGGGAGGGCCATGCCGTCTGCCCTCGATCGCCTCGCCTACGCCGCCTCCCAGGGCCTGCGCCGCTCGTGGTTCTACGGGCACTATCTGCTGGCGGCCGCGGCCGAGCGCCGCGACGGGGTGCCGGCGCCGCGCCGGAGGCTGCCCGGCCGCGACCGGCTGCGCGCCGACCTGGAGGCGCTGTTCGAACGGGACTGGGCGGCGATCGCAGCCGGCCTCTACGCCACGCCGCACGACCTGTGGACCGACCCGCGCCGCGCCCTCGCGGCGAGCCGGGCGTTCCTCGCCGACCTCGCCTCCGTCTCGGCCCGCCGGCGCCGCGGGGATCACCAGGAGGTGGCGCGCGATCCCGCCTTCGCGCACCTGCCGCGCTACTACCGGCAGAACTTCCACTACCAGACCGACGGCTGGCTGAGCGAGCGCTCGGCGCGGCTCTACGACTTCCAGGTCGAGGTGCTGTTCTCCGGCGGCGCCGACGCCATGCGCCGCGGCGCCCTGATTCCGATCGGCGAGGCGCTCGCCCGGGCCGGGCCCGCCGCCGGCCTCCTCGACATCGGCTGCGGCACCGGGCGCTTCCTCACCTTCGTCAAGGACAACTGGCCGCGCCTGGCCGTTCTCGGCGTCGACCTCAGCCCCGCCTATCTCGCCGCCGCGCGCCGCAACCTGCGTCCCTGGCGGTCCGCCGCCTTCGCGCAGGCCGCGGCCGAGCGGCTGCCGCTGCGCGATGCCGCCGTCGACGTCGCGACCTGCGTCTACCTGCTGCACGAGCTGCCGCCCGGCGTCCGCCGCCGCGTCGCCGCCGAGGCCGCCCGCGTGCTGCGCCCGGGCGGGCGTCTCGTCGTCGTGGATTCGCTGCAGCACGGCGACCGGCCCGACTACGACGCGCTGCTCGACCGCTTCCCGGACGCGTTCCACGAGCCCTATTTCGCGAGCTGGCTCGCCGCCGACCTGCCGGCGATCTTCGCGGCCGCCGGCCTCGTCGCGCGCGCGGTCGAGCTGCGCTTCCTCACCAAGATCGCGGTGTTCGATCGTCCCGCGGCTTGAGATTCCGCCCGATTCCGCGGAGTGTGCCCACGGTTTCGGCAGAGAAGAGGCTAGGCGGGATGCCCGCGGACCACGACATCTTCGACCTTCTCGTCGTCGGCGGCGGCATCAACGGCGCCGGCATCGCGCGCGACGCGGCGGGGCGCGGGCTCAAGGTGCTGCTGGTCGAGCGCGCCGACCTCGCCCAGGCGACCTCGTCGGCGTCGAGCAAGCTGATCCATGGCGGCCTTCGCTACCTCGAGCAGTACGCGTTCCGCCTGGTCCGCGAGGCGCTGGCCGAGCGCGAGACGCTGCTCGCCATGGCGCCGCACATCATCTGGCCGCTGGTCTTCGCCCTGCCGCACGCGCCCTCCCTCAGGCCCGCCTGGATGATCCGCGCGGGCCTCTTCCTCTACGACCATCTCGGCGGGCGCCGGCGGCTGCCGGGGTCGCGCGGGGTCGACCTGCGGCGCACGCCGTTCGGCGCCGGCCTCAGGCCGGAGCTGCGCAAGGGCTTCGTCTACTCCGACTGCTGGGTCGACGATGCGCGCCTGGTCGTGCTGAACGCGCGCGACGCCGTCGCCCGCGGCGCCGTCGTGCGCACGCGCACCGAATGCGTCACCGCGCGCCGCACCGGGCCGCTGTGGGAGGCGGTGCTGCGCGACGTCCGCACCGGCGGCGAGACGACGGCCGTCGCGCGCCTCCTGGTGAACGCCGCCGGGCCGTGGGCCGACCGCGTGGCGGCCGGCGTCATGGGCGGCAACCGCAGGCCGCCGCTGCGCCACGTGAAGGGCAGCCACATCGTCGTGCCGCGCGTCCATGACGGCGACCATGCCCTGATCCTGCAGAACGACGACCGCCGCGTCGTCTTCGTCATCCCCTACGAGGGCGTCTTCTCGCTGATCGGCACTACCGACGTGCCGGTGACCGGCGATCCCGCCGACGCCGCGATCGGCGAGGACGAGATCGCCTATCTCTGCACCGCCGTGTCGCGCTACCTCGCCCGGCCGCTGGCGCCGGCCGACGTGGTGTGGAGCTATGCCGGCGTCCGCCCGCTCTACGACGACGGCTCCGCCGACCCCTCGGCGGTGACCCGCGACTACGTCCTCTCGCTGGAGGCCGACGGCGGGCCGCCGTCGCTGCACGTCTATGGCGGCAAGATCACGACCTATCGCCGGCTGGCCGAGCACGCGATGGAGAAGATCGCGACCGTGCTGCCCGGCCTGGCGCCGGCGTGGACCGCCGGCGCGCCGCTGCCGGGCGGCGCCATGCCGGACGCCGACTTCGATCGCTTCGTGGCCGATCTCGCGCGCCGGCGGCCCGGGCTCGACGCCGCGTGGCTGCGCCGGCTCGCCCGGCGGCACGGCACCGTCGCCGACGACATCATCGGCGAGGCGCGCTCCATGGCCGACCTCGGCCGGCATTTCGGCGCCGCGCTGTACGGCTGCGAGGTCGACTGGCTGCGCCGTGCGGAATGGGCGGAGACGGCCGACGACGTGCTGTGGCGGCGCACCAAGGAAGGGCTGCATCTGGACCCAGCCGGCCGTGCCGCCGTGGCCGCCTACATGGCGTGACGTCCGCCCCGAGGCTATCCTCGGCGCCATCCCCCAGGCTTCAGGTGAGTCGATGAACCAGCCCTACGACCTTCTCGTCCGCGGCGGCACCGTCCATGACGGGACCGGCGCCGCGCCCCGCCGGGCCGACGTCGCCGTCACGGGCGACCGGATCGCCGCCGTCGGCGACCTCGCGACGGCGACGGCGCGCTCGGTGGTCGACGCGACGGGCAAGGCGGTGGCGCCGGGCTTCATCGACGTCCATACCCATGACGACCGGGCGCTGCTCTCCAACCCCGACATGGCGATGAAGACCAGCCAGGGGGTCACGACGGTCGTCGTCGGCAATTGCGGGGTCAGCCTGTCGCCGCTCTCGATCGACCGCCGGCCGCCACCCCCGCTCGACCTGCTGGGCGACCGCGAATGGTACCGCTTCCCGCGCATGGCCGACTACATGGCGGCCGTCGACGCGGCGCCGGCGGCGGTCAACGCGGCCTGCCTCGTCGGGCATTCGACGCTGCGCGTCGGCGTCATGGACGACCTCATGCGCGGCGCGACCGCGTCGGAGATCGGCCGGATGCGGGAAAGGCTGGCCGAGGGGCTGGAGGCCGGCGCGATCGGCCTGTCGACCGGGCTCTTCTACCGCCCGGCCAACGCCGCGCCGACCGAGGAGGTGATCGCGCTGGCGGGCCTGCTGGCGCCGGCGGGCGCGCTCTACACGACGCACATGCGCGACGAGGCCGACGACGTGATGAAGTCCCTGGAGGAGACTTTCCGGATCGGCCGGGAGGCGGGGGTGCGTGCCATCGTCAGCCACCACAAGGTGACCGGGACGGCGAACTTCGGCCGCTCGCGGGAGACGCTGGCGCTGATCGAGCGCACCCGGGCCGGGCAGGACATCGGCCTCGACTGCTATCCCTACATCGCCGCCTCGACGGTGCTCGACGGCAACCGCCTCGACCGCTGCAGCCGCATCATGGTCACCTGGTCGACGAAGCATCCGGAGGTGAGCGGCCGGGATCTCGCCGACATCGCCGCGGAATGGGGCATCTCCCAGCTCGACGCGGTCGACCGGCTCAACCCGGCCGGCGCCATCTACTTCATGATGGACGAGCCGGACGTGCGGCGCATCCTGGGCTACCCGCACACCATCGTCGCCTCCGACGGGCTGCCGCACGACGCGCATCCCCATCCGCGCCTCTGGGGCACCTTCCCGCGCGTCCTCGGCCACTATGCCCGCGATGTCGGCCTGTTCCCGATGGAGGAGGCGGTCAGGCGGATGACCAGCCTGCCGGCCGAGCGCTTCCGCCTCGCCGGCCGCGGCACGCTGGCGCCCGGATTCCATGCGGACATCACCATCTTCGACCCGGCCACGGTGATCGACAGCGCCACCTTCGCCGCGCCGGCGACGCCGGCGCGCGGCATCGAGCGCGTGTACGTGAACGGCCGCGCGGTGTGGCAGGACGGCGCGGTGACCGGCGCCCATCCCGGACGCCTGCTGCGCCGCCAGGCGCTGCAGGCCGCCGCGTGAGTCCCGGCCTGCCGATGCCCCGCCGGCGGCGATGAGCGCCGCCGCGCCGGAGATCGACGCCGCGACGGCGGCGGCGGCGCTCGACGAGGTGACCGACGCGGTCGCGCTGGTCGGTGCCGACGAGCGGCTGCGCTGGGCGAACGCGGCGTGGCGCCGGGCCGCCGGTGACGCCGACGTGCCCGCCACGATCGCCCGCCTGGAGACGCATCCGACCATGATCGTCCGCCGCGTCGCCGTCGCCGACGGCACGCTGCTGGTCGCCGGCGACGGCGATGCGTCGCTCTTCCGCGAAGTGCTGGACAGCATCGACAGTACCATCGCGGTCTACGACCGCGAGGAGCGCTACCGCTTCGGCAACGCCGCCTACCATCGCCTCTACCCGCACCATCCGCCCGACGGCGCGCTGATCGGCAAGACTTTCGAGGCGATGCTGCGCGCGACGCTGGAGGCCCGCTTCTTCGCGGAGCCTCAGGCGGCCAACGATCCCGAGGGCTTCGTCGACCGCCGCGTCGCCGAGTTCCGCGAGGTGCCGCAGGGCGATTCGGAGCGGATGTCGACGCTCGGCCGTTGGGACCTGCTGCGCACGCGCTTCACGCCGTCCGGGCTGCGTATCAGCATGCGTACCGAGATCACCGAGCAGAAGCGCATCCAGGAGGCGCTGCGCCTGGCCAAGGAGCAGCTCGAAGCCGACGCAGCTTCACGAGCGCGCTTCGTCGCCAGGCTGAGCCGGGAGCTGCGGGCGCCGCTTTCGGCCGTGCTGGGCTACGCCGAGATGATCGAGGGGGAGTATGCCGGGCCGGTCGGCACGCCGAAGTACCGCGAGTATGCGAGCCTCGTGCTGCAGGCCGGCCGCCGGCTCCTCGACCTCGTCGAGAGCCTGGCGGAGTACGGTCGCGACGACGGGGAGCATCACGCGATGCACGAGGAGACGGTCGACCTCGTCGGCCTGCTGCGCCGCGAGATGGTGGCGATGGAAGGGCCGGCGCGGCAGAGCCGCATCCAGCTCGTCCTCGACCTGATGGAAACCTCCCCCGCGCTCCACGGCGACGAGCGGATGGTGCGCCAGATGGTCGTGAACCTGCTGTCGAACGCGGTGCGCTTCGCCGCGGACGGCATCGTCACGCTGTCGCTGCGCCTCGATGCCGCGGGCGGCATCGCCATCCAGGTGCGCGACACGGGGGTCGGCATGGCGGCCGAGGTCCTGGCGCGTGCCGGCGAGCCCTACTATCGCGGGCCGCTGCCGCCGGGCGGCGGCGAGCCGGGCACCGGCCTGGGCCTCGCCATCGTGCGCGACCTCATGACCCTCCATGGCGGCCGCCTGACGCTGGCGAGCGAACCCGGCCGCGGCACGCTCGCCAGCCTGTCGTTCCCGCCCGAGCGGACGCGGTGACATGAGCACGTCCCTTCCGGGCGATGATGACGCGGCGGCTCTGCTCGCCGCCGCCCTCGACGCGGTCGACGAAGGCTCGGCGATCCTCGACGGCGACGGCCGGCTGCTCCACGCCAACGCGGCCTTCCGCGCGGCGGGGCTCGATCCGGCCGGTCTGGCGCCGGAAAGCGGCGTCGACCGGGCCCGCGAAGTGGACGGGACCACCATCCTCACCGTGCCGCCGGCGGCGAGGGAGGAGCGTCTCTACCGCGAGGTCCTCGACCGCCTCGACGAGGCGCTCGCGGTGTACGATGCGGACGAGCGCTATCTCTACGGCAATCAGACCTTCCACGAGCGCTACGCGCATCTTCCGCCGGACCGCGAGATCGTCGGCACGCCCTTCGTCGACATGATCCGCCGCGCGATCCGCGCCGGCCTTCCCTTCGAGCTCGACGCCGTGACCGATCTCGACGACTACCTCGCGCGCCGCCTGGAGGAGTTCCGCAGCACCGCCATCGGCGAGTCCGAGCGGCTCACCCTGGCCGGGGAGTGGAACCTGATGCGGCTGCGCCTGTCGCCCCAGGGCCACCGCATCTCGACGCGCATCGACATCACCGAGCAGAAGCGCGCCCAGGAGGACCTCCGGCGCGCGATGGAGCGGCTGGAAACGGAGGCGGCGGCCCAGGCGTCGTACGTCGCCAAGCTCAGCCACGAGCTGCGCACGCCCCTCACCGCCGTGCTCGGCTACGGCGAGATGATCGAGAAGGAGGCGCTCGGTCCGGTCGGGCCGGCGCGCTACCGCGAATATGCCGGGCTCATCGTCCAGTCCGGCCGCCGCATGCTGGCGCTGGTCGAGAAGATCCTGGAGCTGAGCCGCCTCGAGGCGGGCCGGGTCGAGATGAGCGAGGCCCGCGTCGACCTCGTCGATCTGCTGCGCCGCGAGATCTCCATGGTCGAGGCGACGGCGCGCGAGAACGGGACGCTGCTCGCGCTCAATCTTCCGGGACGCTTCCCGGCGCTGCGCGGCGATCCGTGGCTGCTGCGCCAGATGGTGCTGAACCTGCTGTCCAACGCCACCCGCTTCACCGTGCACGGCACCGTCACCGTCTCGTTGCGGCGGCGGCCCGACGGCGGCATCGACCTCGTCGTCGCCGACGACGGGATCGGGATGGCCCCCGACATCCTGGCGCGGGTCGGCGAGCCCTACTTCCGCGGCCCCGGCGCGCCGGCCGGTTCCGATCCCGGCTCGGGCGTCGGCCTCGCCATGGTCAAGGAGCTGATCGCCCTGCATCAGGGACGCCTCGCGATCGAGAGCACCGTCGGCGAGGGCACCGTCGCCACGCTCTCCTTCCCGCCGGACCGCAGCCTTGAACCTTGAGACCGGACTCCAGCCGGGCGGCGCGAGCGCTCGCCAGCTCGCCGCCGCCCTCGACCGGCTGGCCGCCGGGGTGGCGGTGCTCGATGCCGCGGGCCGGGTCGTCCATGTCAACGCCGCCCTGGTCCGGCTGCTCGGCGCGGATGCGCCTGCCGTCGTGGCCGCCTTCCGCGAAGGCCTGCTCCATCTGGGAGACGGCCGCGCGGTGCAGGCGCGGCGCGTCCCGCTCCCCGGTGGTACGGCGGTCGTGGTGCCGCCGCTGGAGGGCGACGCCCCGTTTCTGCGTTCCGTCCTCGACGCGATCGACACCTCGCTCGTCGTCTACGACGCCGACGACCGCTACCTCTTCGGCAATCGCGCCTACCACGAGCGCTATCCCCACCTGCCCGCCGACGAGGAGCTGAAGGGTCGGACCTTCGAGCACATGCTGCGCCGCTCGCTCGCCGCGGGGTCGTTCGCGGACCAGCAGGCGAAGGACGATCCCGAGGCGTTCGTCGCCCGCCGCGTCGCCGAGTTCCGCAGCGGCCAGCCGGAGCTGTCGGAGCGCATGACGCTGGCCGGCCGCTGGGAGCTGATCCGGACCCGCGTCACGCCCTCGGGTTGCCGTATCTCCATCCGCACGACCATCACCGCCATCAAGCATGTCCAGGAGGAGCTGCGGCTGGCCAAGGAGCGGCTGGAGAGCGAGGCCGAGGCGCGCATCGCCTTCGTCGCCGGCCTCGGCCACGAGCTGCGCACGCCGCTGGCGGCCGTGCAGGGCTACGCCGAGATGATCGAGCACGAGGTCCTCGGGCCGCTGGAGACGCCGAAGTACCGGGAATGCGCCGCCCTGATCCACCATTCCGGCCGCCACCTCCTCGACCTCGTGCTCGAGCTGCCCGAGCGCGGCGCGGACGGGCCGCGCCGGCCCGGCATCCGCGAGGAGACGATCGACCTGGCCGAGCTGATGCGCCGGCAGGCGACGATGGTGCAGCCGCTGGCGCGCGAGAAGGCGACCCAGCTCGTCCTCAACATGCCCGAGCACCCGCCGCGCCTGCGCGGCGACGCGCGCATGGTGCGCCAGATGCTGCTCAACCTGCTGTCCAATGCCGTGCGCTTCACGGAGCGCGGATCGGTCACCGTCACCCTGCGGCGACGCGAGGACGGCGGCATCGACCTGGACGTCAGCGACACCGGCGTCGGGATGGCACCCGACGTGGTGGCCCGCCTGGGCGAGCCCTATTTCCGCGGTGCCGCGGCGGCGGCTGCGCAGGTGCCGGGGACCGGCCTCGGCCTCGGCGTCGTCCAGGACCTGCTCACGCTGCACCAGGGCCGGCTCGCGGTCGCCAGCGTGCCAGGCCAGGGCACCAGCGTCGTCCTGCAGTTCCCGCCGGGCCGTACCGTCGCGCCCGCACCCTGATGCCGATGCCGGCGGATTTCTTCCACAGACATTCACACCAACAAGAACAGCCTCATCCCGAGCGCGCAGCGAAGCGGAGCGGTCGAGGGACGCACCGGCCGGCGTGTTGTCCGGCCCACCCATAGGTCGGGACCCGCGAGCCCTGGTGTCGAGACGCCCCGGCCGCAGCGACCCGATCGCCGTCGGCGGCGGCCCGTCGCTCAGGCGACGGGGTCGAGCGGCCAGATCGGGCGGCGCAGCTTGCGGTAGGTGAAGCGCGAATAGTCCGGCGTCGTCAGGGCGCCGGTGTCCACCGTCAGCACCCGGCGCGCCATCGGCTGGAAGGTGGCGCGGAAATGCTGCGACGACTTGACCACCAGCACGTTCCGCTCGGTCGGATCGATACCGACCGAGAGGAAGTGCTGGCGGTCGATCGTCTGGAACCGGTTGGCGGCGAGCACGATCTCCATGCCGCCGACCCGCAGCACGGCGGTGTCGCCCATCGACGATTTCACGCCTTTCCACATCGGCCCGTCGAAGGTGAAGGCGCCGGTGCCGAGATGCCCGACCGTGCCCTCGACGGTGATCGGCGGCCCGCCGAACTCCGGATCGATCTTGCCGCCGATGGCGAGCGTCACCGTCGCGCCCACGCCGGCCTTGCGGCAGGCCGCGACCGCCTCGACGTCGGTGATCGGGCACACCGCGACGCCGGCGATGCCGGCGGCCAGCAGGCCGCGCACCAGGTTGGTCGCGTCGCCGTAGCCGCCGCCGCCGGGATTGTCGGTGAAGTCGGCCAGCACCAGCGGCTTGCCCGAGGTGTCCGGACGGCGCGCGATCGACACCGCCTCGCCGACCGTACAGGGCCGCGAGGACGTCTGCGTCCGCCGCTCCCAGCAATAGTCCATCAGCTCCTCGGCGATGGCGCGGGCGCGCGCCGCGCTGCCGTCGTGGGTGACCGCGACCGACGGGCCGGCGTCGTGGATGTCGGAGCGGGTGAAGCCGGCATGGACGCTGACGACGAGGATGCCCTTCTCCTTCTCGAAGGCGTCGGCGCGGCGCAGCGCCTCGGTCATCACGCCCTCGACCGTGGTCTTGCCGCCGTCGAACCCGACCAGCGTCGGCCGCCGCGTCACGACCGCGCGCGGGCGGATCTCGCCGGCCAGCGTGCGCGCCATGAGGAGGGCGGCGTGCTGCGCCGTCTCGTACTGGTCGACATGCGGATAGGTGCGGTAGGCGATCACGATGTTCGCGTGCCGGCACATCGTCTCCGTCACGTTGGCATGCAGGTCGAGCGTGATGGCGATCGGCACGTCGGGGCCGAGCTTCGCCCGGATGCGCGTCAGCAGGTCGCCCTCGGCGTCGTCCGCACCCTCGGCCACCATGGCGCCGTGGAGCGCCAGCAGCACGCCGTCGATGCGCCCGTCGCAGGCGGCGATCACCGGGCCGGTCAGGGCCGCCCAGGCGTCGGCGGTGACCAGGCCCGACGGGGTGGCCGCGGCAGAGATCGGATGGACGACCTCCCAGCCGTACTTGTCGGCGGCGTCGAGGAACCCGCCCATCTCCGAGCGGGTGCCGCGCATCGCGGTCGCCACGGCGTCGCCGAGATGGTGGTAGCGCCGGCCGAACGCGGGCAGGTCCGTCGGGAGCCGCGAGAAGGTGTTGGTCTCGTGCGCGACGTGCGCGAGGAGCAGACGTGGCATGGCCGGCCTCACTTCGCCAGCCGGGCGAGGTCGGGGATCGGCCGGGCGGTGCGCGGGTCGCGGGCCAGCACCTGCTCCAGCGCGTGCGCGAAGGCGAGCATCGGGATGTCGCCGCGGTGCCGGCCGATCACCTGCAGCCCGAACGGCGTGCCGGTCGGCTCCAGCCCGCAGGGCAGGTTGAGCGACGGATGGCCGGTCAGCGTGATGCCGTAGGTCAGCGCCAGCCAGTGGAAGTAGTGGCGCAGCTTCTCGCCGTTGATATGGGTGACGTAGAGCTGGTCCACCGGGAAGGGCGCCACCGGCACCGTCGGCGTGATCAGGAAGTCGAACTCGCGGAAGAAGTCCTGGAAGCCGCGGAAGATGCGGGTCTGGACCTTGTGCCCCTCGGCGATGTCGAGGGCGGTGAACTTCAGCCCCTGTTCGTAATTGGCGACGATGTTGGGCCCGAGCTTGTCGCGGTGCTTCTCGTAGCGCTCCTTGTGCGAGGCGAGGAAGTTCTGGGCGCGCATGGTCTCGAACGCGAAGTCGGCGCCCTCCATGTCGGGGCTGCGCCATTCCGCGCGCTTGAAGACGTTCTGGAAGAGGCCGACGCGCTCGCGGAACGTCGCCCGGATGGCGTTGTCGACCGGCGCGAAGCCGAGGTCCTCGGAGAACGCGACGCGCAGCGAGGACAGATCGCAGCGCCCGGGCATGGCGAAGGCGGCGGGGTCGATCGCGGTCGCGAACGGATCCCGGCTGTCGTCCGACGCCATCGCCTGCATCAGCAGGCAGGCGTCGGCGACCGAGCGGCCCATGGGGCCGACGACCGAGAGCGCCGTCCAGCCGAGCGCGCGCCGCTCCGAGGGGACGAGGCCCGGCGACGGCCGATAGCCGACGACGCCGGAGAAGGCGGCGGGGATGCGCAGGCTGCCGCCGGTGTCCGAGCCGGTGCAGATCGGCAGCATCGAGGTGGCGAGCGCCACGCCCGAGCCGCCGGACGAGCCGCCGCAGATGCGCGCGGGGTCCCAGGCGTTGCCGGTCGGGCCGTACACCGGGTTGTTGGTGTTGGCGCCCGCGCCCCACTCCGGCACGTTGGTCTTGCCCACGACGATGGCGCCGGCGGCGCGCACGCCCGCCACCATGCGCTCGTCCTTGGCCGGGACGTGGTCGGCGAACAGCGGCGAGCCCCAGGTGGTGCGCAGCCCGCCCGTCTCGCTCAGATCCTTGATGCCGACCGGAAGTCCGTGCAGCGGCGGCAGCGGGTCGCCGCGCATCACCTTGGCCTCGGCCGCCTTCGCCTCGTCCTGGGCGCGCTCGACGCACATCGCCGTCACGGCGTTCAGCCTCGGATTCACCTTGTCGATGCGGCGCAGGCAGGCTTGCAGCAGCTCGACCGGCGAGATCTGGCGGGTGCCGATCAGGCGGCGCAGCTCGACCGCGGAGGTGTCGACGAGCTCGGTCATCGGACGTGTCCCTTTCGTCTCGGAAACGGCTTCAGGCGGCGGCGCGCGCGGGCGTGCCGGGGGCGCCGACGTCCCAGA
Organism: Alphaproteobacteria bacterium; assembly: GCA_020852355.1. Lineage (GTDB taxonomy): Bacteria > Pseudomonadota > Alphaproteobacteria > ATCC43930 > Allostellaceae > Allostella. Next base: position 15,423 of record JADZBA010000079.1, on the reverse strand, counting down.
AGAGGCCGGCCATCATGCGCAGGCCCTCGCGCGCGATCGGCGCCAGCATGTGCTCGTCGGGCGCGTGCTGCGAGCAGGACGCGTAGGAATGCGGGACCCAGATGGTGGGCGTCGCCAGGGTCAGCGCGAAGGCGTGGTTGGGCAGGGTGCCGCCGAGGTTGGGCAGCAGCGCCGGCGCCGCACCGGTCGTGCGCTCGACGGAGGCGGCGGCCCAGGCGACCCAGGGGTGGTCGGGGTCGAGGCGCGTCGCCGGCGCCACCGCCTCGCGCGTGCGCGCGATCTCGATGCCCCGGAATCCGTGCGCCTCGAACCAGCGGGCGAGCGCCGGCAGGAACTGCTCGGGGTCGGAGCCGACGACGTAGCGGATCTGGCAGTGGGCGGTGGCGCGCGGCGGGATGGCGTTGACCGGCTTGTCGGGATTGCCGGTGCGCATCGCGAGGATCTCGAAGCTGTTCCAGCCGAAGACCCGCTCGGCCGGCGAGAGCCCGGGCTCGCCCCAGTCCGCGTCGATGGCGGGGCCGTCCGCGCCGCCGTCGACGGCGAGGCCGGAGAGCGCCTGGCGCACGGAGTTGCTCATCGGCGCCGGCCGCCATTCCGGCACCCGGATGGCGCCGGTCGGGCTGGTCAGGCTGGCGAGCGCGTGCGCCAGGACGATGCCGGGGTTGGCCAGGAGCCCGCCCCAGTTGCCGGAATGGTGGCCGCCCTCGCGCAGGGTCAGCGACAGGTCGAAGTTGAAGGCGCCGCGGGTGCCCATATAGAGCGTCGGCCGACCCGGCTGCAGGCGCGGCCCGTCGGACGCGATCAGCACGTCGGCCGCCAGCCGGTCGCGGTACTGCTCGCACACCTCGTTGAGGCCGGGCGAGCCGACCTCCTCGCCCATGTCGACGAGGAAGCGCGAGTTGAAGCCGAGGCGGCCGCGCGTCTTCAGCACGGCGGCGAGCGCCGCCAGGTTGATCGTGTGCTGGCCCTTGTTGTCGGCGGTGCCGCGGCCGTAGAGGCGCTCGCCGTCGACCGCCAGCTTCCACGGGCCCGCGCCCTTCGTCCACTGCTCCTCCTGGCCGCGCACGACGTCGCCGTGGCCGTAGGTCAGCACGGTCGGCACGTCGTCGCCCTCGCGCCGCTCGGCGATCAGGAAGGGCGGCCGGCCGGCGAGCGGATTCTCCACTACCTCCCAGCCATAGCCGAGCGCGGTCAGCGCCGGGCCGATCTCGCCCCGCAGATAGTCGTAGAGCACCGGCCGGCGGTCGGGGTTCTGGCTCTCGGTCGGGATCGCGACCCGGCGCGCGAGGACCTCGTGGAAGGCGCCCGTGTCGAAATGGCGCTCGACCTCTTCGATGGTGGCGTCGCGGGACATGGCGGGCCTCGCCGGATGACGGTTCGGGAAGGGACGAAGCGCGGACGGACACGGGCCCGCGCCGACGCTTCGGGAGGGAGCGGCAGACTACGACGAAGGCGCCCGGCAGGCCAACCGCGTCCATGCTTGGAGGCGGCCGCGGGAGGAACCAGAATGGATATGCGAGTCGCCGTCCAGGCGGCCGGGAGCCTGGGGGAAAGCCGAGGATGAATATCGACAAGGCCGTCAATCTCGACGACCTGCGCCGGATGGCGAAGAAGCGGCTGCCGAAGATCGCCTACGACTTCATCGAGGGCGGGGCGGAGGACGAGGACGGCATCGCACGCAACGTCGACGCGTTCCGCGCCCATCGCCTGGTGCCGCGCTTCATGGTCGACGTCTCCGTCCGCGACCAGCGCGCGCGCCTGTTCGGCCGCACCTACGCCAGCCCATTCGGCATCGCGCCGACGGGCCTGGCCGGCCTCTTCCGCCCGGGCGCCGACACCATGCTGGCGGAGGCGGCGCGCGAGGCGGACATCCCCTTCATCCTCTCGGGCAACGGCACCGGCACGATCGACGATCTCGTCCGGACCGCGCCCGAAAACGGCTGGTACCAGCTCTACCCGGCGAAGGACGCCCACATCTGCGACGGCATGATCAAGCAGGCGCGCGACGGCGGCCTGTCGACGCTGGTGGTGACGGTCGACGTGCCGGATTCCGGCAACCGCGAGCGCAACACCCGCAACGGCTTCGGGCGGCCCTTGCGGATGCCGTGGCGCACGCGACTGGAGGCGATGCGCCATCCCGGCTGGATGATCGAGTACCTGCGCACCGGCACGCCGCTGTTCGCCACCTGGGCACCCTATGCGCCCGAAGGATCGGATGCCGACGCGGTCGCCGACTTCGTCGTGCAGAGGACCCATCCGCCGCTGACCTGGGCCGACATCCAGCGCTGGCGCGACGCCTGGCCGCGCAACTTCGTGCTGAAGGGCATCCTGCATCCCGACGACGCGCGCCGGGCCGCGGAGATCGGCGTCGACGGCATCATGGTGTCGAACCACGGCGCCCGCCAGCTCGACCGCGCGCCGGCACCCATCGAGGTGCTGCCGGCGATCCACGAGGCGGTCGGCGACAAGGTGACCCTGATGCTCGACGGCGGCGTGCGCCGCGGCACCGACGTGCTGACCGCGCTCTGCCTCGGCGCCCGGTTCGTCTTCATGGGCCGGCCGACCCTCTACGCCACGGCGGCGGCCGGCAAGCCCGGCGCCGAGCGCGCGATCGCCATCATGCGCCGCGAGATCGACCTCGCCATGGCGCAGCTCGGCTGCCCCGCCATCGACCGCCTCGGCCCGCATTTCCTGATGTGGGACGGCCCGGAGGACCGCCTGCGCAACCGGCGGCCGTAGCCCCGCCCCGTCCCGTCCCCTACGACGCCTGCCTCATCTCCGTGTCGTAGAGGTGGCATTCGACGTGCCCGGTCGCCGTGGCCAGCGGCTTGGGCGCGATGGTCCGGCATACCGGCATCGCGTGCGCGCAGCGTGGATGGAAGGTGCAGCCGGGCGGCGGATCGATCGGGTTGGGGAAGGCGGTGCCGAGATGGGCGTCGGGGACCCCCAGCCCGGGCTCGGGCGTCAGCACCGAGGCGAGCAGCGCGCGGGTGTAGGGGTGCTGCGGGTCGCCGAACAGCCGGTCGGTCTCCGCCTCCTCGACGATGCGGCCGAGATACATGACGGCGACGCGGTGGGCCATGTGCTCGACCACCGCGAGGTTGTGGCTGATCAGCAGGTAGGTCAGGCCGAGCTCGCGCTGCAGGTCGAGCAGCAGGTTCAGGATCTGCGACTGCACCGAGACGTCGAGCGCCGACGTCGGCTCGTCGCAGATCACCACTTCCGGCCGCATGATCAGGGCGCGCGCGATGGCGACGCGCTGGCGCTGGCCGCCGGAGAGCTGGCTCGGGTAGTTGCCGACGTAGCGGTGCGGCAGGCCGACCAGGTCCATCATCTCGCGGACCTTCGCGGGCCACTCCGCCGCCGCGCCGACGCGATGGACCTTGAGCGGCAGGGCGATGATGTCGGCGATGGTCTTGCGCGGGTTGAGCGAGGAGTAGGGGTCCTGGAAGATCGGCTGGATGCGCCGCGCCACCGCCTTGCGATCGAGGCTGGACACCGGCTGGCCCGAGATCAGGATGTCGCCCGACGACGGCGGCAGCAGGCCGAGCAGCATCCGCGCCAGGGTCGACTTGCCGCAGCCGGACTCCCCGACGAGGCCCAGCACCTCGCCCTTGGCGAGCCGCAGCGAGACGCCGTTGACCGCGTGCAGCGCGCGCCGGGGCTTGAGGAAGCCGGCCGAGACCTGGAAGGTGCGGCGGACGTCCGCGGTCTCCAGGATGGGCGTCGCGCGGGCGGCGGTCATGCGGCGACGGCCCGCGCCTGGTTGGCGACGCAGGCCTCGACCGGCAGGACGCACCGGTATGCGCGGTCCGCGCCGATCGCGGTCAGCGGGATCGGCGCCGCGGTGCAGGCCGGCATCGCGTGCGGGCAGCGGTTGGCGAAGCTGCATTGCGTCGCCTCGCCGAACAGCGCCGGAACGACCCCGGGGATCGAGCCGAGATGCTCGCCGCGCCTGGTCTTGCCGGGCACCGGGATGCAGCGCAGCAGGCCTTGGGTGTAGGGATGCAGGGGCGAGGCGAAGACCTCGTGCACCGTGCCGGTCTCGACGATCTCGCCGGCATACATCACGGCGACGCGGTCGGCGACGCGCGCGACGATGCCGAGATCGTGGGTGATCAGCATGACCCCCATGTGGAACTCGCGCTGCAGGCTCGCCAGGAGGTGCAGGATCTGCGCCTGGATGGTGACGTCGAGGGCGGTCGTCGGCTCGTCGGCGATGATCAGGTCGGGCCCGCACATCAGCGCCATGGCGATCATCACGCGCTGGCGCAGGCCGCCCGAGAGCTGGTGCGGGTACTGGCGCAGCCGGCTGCCCGCCGCCGTGATGCCGACCTTCTCCAGCAGGTAGACGGCGCGCTCGCGCGCCTCGGCGCGCGTCGCCCTGCGGTGCCGCAGGTAGGCTTCCTCGAGCTGGTTGCCGATGGTGTAGGCCGGGTTCAGCGACGTCATCGGCTCCTGGAAGATCATCGCCATCTTGTTGCCGCGCAGGTCGGCCATGGCGCGCTCGTCGACGCCCTGCAGGTCGGCCCCGGCGAGCGCCAGCTGCCCGGCGGTGCGCTTCGCCCGCTTGGGCAGCAGGTTCATGATGGCGAGCGAGGTCAGCGACTTGCCGCAACCCGACTCGCCGACGATGCAGAGCGTCTTGCCGCGCTCGACCTGGAAGGAGACGCCGCGCACCGGCACCAGCGTGCCGGTGGCGATCGGGATCTCGACCCGGAGGTCGCGGACCTCGAGGATGGCGCTCAATTGCGGCCCTCCGGAGCGGTCACGTCGCGCACGCCGTCGCCGAGCAGGTTGATCGAGAGCACGAGCATGAAGAGGCAGATCCCCGGCAGGGTGATCATCCACGGGCTGAAGAACATGTCCTCCTTCGCCTCCGACAGCATCAGGCCCCAGGAGGGCAGCGGCGGCTGCACGCCGAGGCCGAGGAAGGAGAGGGCCGCCTCCAGCAGGATGGCGTTCGCCATCTCGACGGTCGCCACGACGACCAGCGAGTTGACGATGTTGGGCATGATCTCGCGCACGATGATGTAGGGGGTCGAGCAGCCGATCGCCCGGGCGGCGGTGACGTAGTCGAGGTCGCGCGCCTGCATGGTGACGCTGCGCATGACCACCGCGAAGCGGTCCCAGAGAAGGAACCCCAGCACCAGGATGACCATCTCCAGCGAGCTGCCGAACAGCGCGACGACGGCCAGCGCCACCAGCACCACCGGCATCGAGAGGCGCGTGGTGACGAGGAACGTCACGACCATGTCGACGCGGCCGCCGAAGTAGCCGGCGAGCACGCCGAGGGTCGTGCCGATCAGCCCGGAGATCACCATGGTGGCGAAGCCGATCAGCAGCGAGATGCGGGCGCCGTAGATGAGCCGCGAGAGATAGTCGCGGCCGACCTTGTCGGTGCCGAGCACGTTGTTCCAGCCGGCCTTGGGGTCGTCCCAGATCCAGGCGTGCCAGATCGGCGGGAAGCGACGGCTGGCGAGGCTCTGGGCGTAGGGATCGTGCGGCGCGATGAAGTAGGCGAGCAGGCCCATCGCGAGCATCAGGCCGAGCACGACGATGCCGAGCATGAGGCTGCGATGACCGAAGATCCGCCGGCGCAGCAGGGCGACCGGCCCGAGGGCCAGCGCGCGCTCCGGGGCGAGCCGTCCGGCGTCGAAGGTGGCGGGCGCGGCCATCGCTCAGGCCACCCGGATCCGCGGGTCGAGATAGGCGTTGAGCAGGTCCGCCAGCAGCGTCAGCACGATGTAGAAGAGCGAGATCAGCAGGACGATCGCCTGGACCACGGGGATGTCCGAGCGGCTGATCGACTCCCATGCGAGGAAACCGACGCCGTGCAGGGCGAAGATCGTCTCGATGACGACCGAGCCGCCGAGCATGAAGCCGAACTGCACGGCGGCCAGCGACACCACGGGGATCACCGCGTTGCGCAGCGCGTGCTTGAAGAGGACGGTCGGCGGCCGGAGCCCCTTGGCGCGCGCGGTGCGGATGTAGTCGGACGCCAGCACCTCGATCATGCCGGCGCGCGTCAGCCGCATGAAGGCCGGCGTGGCGTAGTAGCCGAGGGCGATCGCCGGCATCACGAAATGCAGCCAGGTGTCGGACCCCGAGATCGGCAGCCAGCGCAGGATCACGCCGAACAGGATGATCATCATCAGCGCGAACCAGAAGGTCGGCAGCGCCTGGCCCAGGACCGACAGCGAGAGCGCGACGCGGTCGACGGCGGAGTTGGGCTTGAGCGCCGCGACGACGCCGAGCGGGATGGAGAGCAGCAGGGCGAAGGCCAGCGCGCAGGCGCCGAGCGACATGGTGACGGGCAGGCGCTCCAGCAGCAGCGTCGCCACCGGCCGGCGCATGCGCACCGATTCCCCGAACTCGCCGATCAGCGCGCTGCCCAGCCAGTCGAAATACTGCACCGGCAGCGGCCGGTCGAAGCCGTAGGCCTTGCGGATGGCGTCGATGTCGGCGGCGCTCGCCGAATCGCCGGCCAGCGCCTTCGCCGGATCGATCGCGGCGTTCGTCAGGATGAACGTGATGCCCGAGACGGTGAGCACCACGAGGCAGGCGAGGAGCAGGCGCTTCAGCGAGTAGACGAGCATCGGGCCGCCCGGATGGGTCTATTCGATCGTGCCGGGAGCATGCGCGGGGCCGCCGGCGGCCCCGCGCAAGCCTTTCCTCACTTCCAGCCGTACTGGTAGTACCGCGGAATCTCGTCCGGGAAGGGCGTGAAGTCGAGATCCTTGGTGTAGGCGTAATTGGTGACGAAGCTGAACATCGGCAGCCAGTAGGCGCGCTCGGTGATGCGCTTGACGGCCTTCGCGTAGTTCTCCTTGCGCACCTTCTCGTCGACGGTGGCGCCACCGGCCTGCAGCCATGCCTGGAGCTCGGGGTCCCGCGCGAAGTCGTCCGGGCTGCCGCCGAAGAAGTTCGGCATGATCGCCGAGACGTCGTTGATCGAGTACGAGCCCCAATCCATGAAGTACATCGGCGTGACGCCCTCATGGTTCTTGTCACGCACGGCGATGTACGTCATGTGCTGCAGCTTCGGGCGGATGCCGACCGCGGTCAGGTAGCCCATGATCGCCTCGGCCCAGTCGCGCGGGCGATAGGCATAGAAGTCGAGGTCGAACCCGTTCGCGAATCCCGCCTCGGCGAGCAGCTTCTTGGCCTTCGCGGGATCGTAGTCGTAGCGCGTGGCCACCGAATCGTCGCAGCCGAACTGCGTCGGGAAGCAGGGGGCGTGGATCTTGCGCGAGGCCCCGCCGATCAGGTTCTTGATGATGGCGTCGCGGTCGATCGCATGGGCGATCGCCTGGCGCACGCGAACGTCGTTGATCGCCTTGTTGGTGGTGCGGCCGGCCGCGTCGAAGCCGATATAGCCGGTGCGCATCGTCTCCGCCCGGTCGACCTTCAGGCTCGGCACGCGCTCCAGCCGGTCCGCCTGGTCGGTGGGCACGTACCAGATCCAGTCGATGCCGCCCGCGAGCAGCTCGGCGATCTGGGTCGACATCTCGGGGATGGTGCGGATGACGATGTGCTTGATCTTGGCGTCCGGCTTCGAGCCACCCTTGAAGTGTCCGTCGAACCGCTCCAGCGTGTATTCCTTGGCCGGCTCGATCTTCGTCACCTTGTACGGGCCGGTACCGACCGGCTTCAGCCCCATCTCCTTGGGGCCGGCCTTGGCGTAGTACTCGTTCGGATAGATGACCAGCGGGATGGTGAGGAACTCGAGCGCCGCCGGAAACGGCTTCTTGCTGATGATACGGACCTTGAACTTGTCGACCTTCTCCGCCTTCTCGATCCAGTTGACGTTCGACTGGTTGAGGACCTTGTTGGCCGGGTCGGAAATCCAGTTGAGCGTGAACACCACGTCGTCGGCGTCGAATTCCTCGCCGTTGTGGAACTTGACGCCCTGGCGCAGCTCCATCTCCAGCGTCCGGTCGTCGGCCCACTTCCACGCGGTGGCCAGATTCGGAACCGCCTTGAACGTCTTCGGGTCGCGGTCGATCAGGTTGTCGAACACCATGCGCGAGAAGAGGATCCCCTCGCGGTTGGTGTTGAAGTAGTTGTCGACGTTCTCGATCGTGTACTGCCAGGCCACGCGCAGCGTGTCCTTGGACTTCTGCGCGGCCGCTTCCGGCACGCCGCAGGCGAGCGCCAGCGCTGCGGCCGATACGGCGGTTGCCCACTGTTTCATCATGTCCCCTTCCCCTTGTCCCCAAGCGTTGTTCGTCCGAACGACTCGCGGACCGCCGTCGCATTCGCGATCGGTGGCGCCGGGCGCCGGTTTGCGCGCCGTAGAATAGCCCTACGGCGCGCGGTTACAAGCGCGGCCCCCTGCGGCTCGCGGCCGAAGCCTTTCCCTGTATCGCATGATAGCAAGTCCCGTGCCTGACGGCGTCAGACCTCCGGGGCGCCGTCGCCCCAGGGCTGCGAGGGCTCGCAGGTGCCGAGGCGCTCGCCCGTCGCCTGTTCCACCGCGACGGCGACCGGGCAGGCGTAGTTCTTCGGATAGACCATGCGCGGGAAGACCGTGGTCGGGAAGCGCGACGACAGGGCGTCCAGCGTCTCCTGCGGCAGGCGCGGATCGGCGGTGACCCCCTCGGGACCGCTGACGTCGAGGCGCGGCTGGTGGAAGGCCTCCTCCAGGCCCATGCCGTGGTCCATCTGGAAAGCGGCGATCTGCATCACCGCGGGCATGATGCGCCGGCCGCCCGAGGCGCCGATCGCGAAGCGCGGCTCGCCGCCCTCGGTCACCACCACCGGGCACATGTTGTTGAGGGGCCGCCGGCCCGGCGCGATCGAGTTCGGGCGGCCCGGCCGCGGGTCGAACCACATCACGCCGTTGTTCATGAGGACGCCGGTCGAGGGCAGCGTCACCCGGCTGCCGAACAGCGACAGCAGCGTCTGGGTGATCGTCACCATGTTGCCTTCGCGGTCGATCGCCGCGAGATGGGTGGTGGAGACCGGCTCCTTCGTGCCCTCGGCCTCGCCCATCGTCTCCAGCCGTTCGGCGTAGGCGTCGCGCAGGGTCGTGGCGTAGGCGAGGTACTGGGCGGTGTCCGGCGCCCTGCCGCCGCTCGCCGGCCTGGCGGCAAGCGCGGCGAAGCACTTCGCGACGGTCGGTCCCGCGGTCAGGCCCGACATCGCATGCACGTCGAAGCCGCGATAGGACAGGCGGATCGGCTCGACGATGCGCGCCTCGTAGCGCGCCAGATCCTCCAGCGAAACCTTGGCGCCGACCGCCTGCATGTCGGCGACGATGCGCTCGGCGAGGGGTCCGCGGTAGAAGGATTCCGCGCCGTTCTCGGCGATGTGGCGCAGCGTCCGCGCCAGCTTCGGGAAGGGCAGCATCTTGGGCGCCCCCGACCACTGGCCGATCGGCGGCACGCCGTCGTCGAGCCAGATCGCCGCGCTCTCGGGATAGCGCTTCAGCTCCTTGGCGCCGGTCGCGATCATCAGCGTCGCGTACCAGTCGACCAGCAGCCCGCTCTCGGCATGGGCGATCGCCGGCGCCATCAGCTCGGGCAGCCGCTTGGTGCCGAAGCTGTCGAGCGCCAGGCCGATCCCCGCGACGTAGCCGGGCACCGCGATGGACAGCGGGCCATGGATGTTGCGGTCCTCCAGCACCCCCGGCCAGCCGAACAGGTCGCTGCCGCCGCCGCTGCCGGTCAGCGGATAGTCCGCCGGGTCGATGCCGAGCGGTGCCACCATGGTGAAGTCGACGGCGTAGACCCGCTTCTCCCTGGCGACGTAGATCAGCATGCAGCCGCCGCCGCCGAGCCCGTTCATCCAGTTCTCCAGCACGCCCACAGTGAAGGAGGTGGCGACGGCGGCGTCGATGGCGTTGCCGCCGGCGCGCAGGATCGCCGCGCCGGCGTCGGCCGCGCGCCGGCTCTGCGAGGCGACGACGCCGCCCGCGGAACGGACGACGGCCTTGCGCAGCTGCCAGTTGTGGCTGAAGGAATGGTCGATCATGGCGGGGCTCCGGGACGGGGAACGGGCGGGCGAGACGAATCCCGTACCGCGTCGGCCGGGTCGGCGACAATAGCCATCGCCGCGCCGGCCGCCGGCCGCGTCATCGTGCCGTCGGCGCGGGGCGGCGCGCGGGCGCGCCGGCGCCGCCGGACCGGGCGGTCAGCCCGACGCCAGCCTGTCGGCGCAGGCGTTCGCCACCCTGCGGTTCGGGTCGGACGTCCCGGGCACCGTCGCCCAGCCGTTCTTGATGACGAGGTCGCCGCGACCGTAGGAGGAAGAGCCCTTGAGCTGGGCGAGGCGCTCGGCCCCCTGTGGGTCGCGCCTGGAGATGTCGACGCACACCGGGATCAGCGCGTTGACCAGGGCGGCGTCGCTGCCGTCCGAAACCAGTTGTCGCACCGTGCCGCCCGTCACCCATCCGCCCCAAGAAAAACCCAAGATCATCGCCGCTGCCGCACCGCCGATCGCGCCATAAATTCCCGGTTTCAGCCAAACGGGGGTCTGCATGAGCCTGCTCCTGTCGTAAGTTTATTTTGTATTCCCAGCCGATGGACTCTATCATATCTTTCAATCAGGGTCGGTTCTATTTTCCCGACTACTTTCCCGCAGTGACCTCGACGGATCGGCCTCGATGCCGCCGCCGCGTTCGTGGCCGTCGCCCTCGGGGCGGCGCGCGAGGGTAACCCCCGGGCCGGAGGCACGCCGATGACAGGTGACGCGATTTCCCTCGACGGCCGCCGCGGGATGACGGCCATGCGGGCGACCGAGATGCGCCGGCGTATCGCGGCCTCCGCCGCCCGTCGGGACGAGTTCCGCAGCCAGCAGGCGGACTTCGAGATCTACATGGGCGGGTTCCGCGCCACGAACTGGCGCGATGCGGCGTACAAGGCGATCTATCTCCTCGAGCTCTTCGCCGACAGCACGGAAGGCCAGGATCCCCATCGCCACCGCCTGATCACCAGCGTGTCGGACGACCTGCGGCGGCTCTCCGAGCCGGGCGACGATCCACCGGAGGGTGCGCCGCCGGAGGGTGCGCCGCCGGAGGGTGCGCCGCCGGAGGGTGCGTAGGCGCGGCTGCGCTCGCGCCCGGCGCGCCGCCACCCGGTTCGCGCGCCGAGAGCCTGGAATTCCGTCGGGCGCGCGTCCAGGATCGGCGGCACCCCGACCACCGGCCGGCGCGACGCAGTGCATTCCCCGCGACACTCGACCATAGCCGCTTTCGCCGCTCTCCTCTTCGGGTGGCTGCTGCTCGCGGGATGCAGCGAATCGAACGGTCTGTTGCGCGACGTGGGCAAGGTCCGCGCGACCTTCTATCGCCACAAGCTCGCGGTCGAGCCGGTGCCCGTCGCGATGCCCGGCGAACGGCTGGCACCGGCCGCCTGCGGCGACGGCGGCGCGCCGGCCGGCATGTTCGACCCTTGCCGGCCCGACCCGGACGCGCCCGACCGGGATGGCGCCGGCTTCCCGCGCTACCGGTGGGACATGGCAGCCCCGCCGCCGCGGCCGCCCGATGTGCGCGCCGCAACGCCGCGATCCGCGTCCGCTCGCGCCTCGGCTCCTCGCGCCATGGCTACCCGGGCGGCGCCGGTGCTGCCACCGCGAAAGCCGGCAGCGCCGCGCAGCGCCGCGGCGCGACCGCGGCCGGACGCGCGTCGCGCGCCGTGAGCGGATCGCTCCGGGACCGCGGCTGCGTCAGACCGCCGTTCCGACGAGGGCGCCGATCCCGGCGGTCGCCGCCATGGCCATGGCGCCCCAGAAGGTGACGCGCAAGGTCGGCCGCAGGATGTCGGCGCCGCCCGCCCGGGCGCCGACCGCGCCGAGCAGCGCGAGGAAGACCAGCGAAGCGGCCGGAACGACGGTGCTCAGCATGCTCGCGGGCGCGACGACGACCATCAGCAGCGGCAGCGCCGCGCCGACCGAGAAGGTGGCGGCCGACGTCAGCGCGGCCTGGATCGGGCGGGCGACGGTGATCTCCGATATTCCCAGCTCGTCGCGCGCGTGGGCCGCGAGCGCGTCCTTGGCCATGAGCTGCTCGGCGACGCGCCGGGCGAGATCGTGCTCGACGCCGCGTTGCACGTAGATCGCGGCCAGCTCCTGCCGCTCGAGCTCGATGTCGTCGTGCAGCTCGCGGCGCTCGCGCGCGAGGTCCGCCCGCTCGCTGTCGGACTGCGAGCTGACGGACACGTACTCGCCCGCCGCCATCGACATCGCGCCGGCCACCAGGCCGGCGACTCCGGCGACCAGCACCCCACTCCTCGGCGTCGCCGCGGCGGCGACGCCGACGATCAGGCTCGCCGTCGAGACGATGCCGTCGTTGGCCCCCAGCACCGCCGCCCTGAGCCAGCCGACGCGCGCGACGAGATGGCGTTCCCGATGCTTGCGGACGCGGGGCATGGCGCGGTCTCCTGGCGGGCCCGTCCTGTCGGTAGCGGCCGAGCCGGGCTATGATGGATAATGCCATGGGATCGGCGGACGGCGAGGGAATCTCGCCGCCGCGACTCCGGGAGGAAGCCATGGATCATGGACCTGGCGGCTTCGCGCACGATCGTCGGGCATCTCCCCCGCTCCCCGGCCCGGCCGCCGGGAGGCCGCGGTCCGCGGCGGACGGCCGAATCCCCGCGACCGGCTGCTATCTCGTGAGCTACGCACCCGGCAACGCACCTTTCGTCGCCTATGACGGCACCTTGCGCATCGAGGCGGCGACCGGACGGCTGCTGGCCAGCGGCGACCTCTACCAGCGAGCGGTCGTCTTCGACGACGAGGCGGGCACGATGGCGCTCGCGCCGCCCCCCGATCCCGCAGCCGGCATCCCCATCCTGCCGATCGCGGGCTATCGCTACTATCTCCGGGTGACCGCGATCAGCGAGGCCGGGGCCGGCTTCGGCCTGGCGTTCGAGGTGCATCGCTTCGGAACCGAGTTCGTGACCCTGCTGGACGGCACCAGCACGAACTGGGCGCGGGAGGGGGCGTTCACCGCGCAGATGGCTCCGGCCGAACCGCCTCGGGCTGTTCCCGGGGGCGCCGGCCACTTCGTCGGCGAGGTCGTGGACGAGGCCGGGACCGCGGTCGGCCGGTTGTCGATGAGCCGGGTTTCGGCCTACCTGCGCAAGGCGATCATCGAGATCGATCGCGTGCCGGCGTCGGAGCTGCCGCTCGACAACGGCGCGGGCGTCGCCTGGCGGACCGTGTTCGACGCGGTCGGCTGGGACGTCACGCCGGTGGTCAGCGACGGCGACGTCGCGGCGCCGCCCGGCGACGCGTGGAACAAGGCCGAGGCCCATGCCGCGATGCTCGCCCGGCGCGACCGCTCCGACCTCGACGCGCAATGGCGCTACTACGTCCTGGCCGTACAGAACATCGACTTCCCCGGCGGCGAGCGCGGGGTGATGTACGACGACGGCAGCGGCGGCGCGAACCGCACGCCGCGCGAGGGCCTCATGATCGCCTCGCACTGGCCGATCCCGACCGAGGCGCGGTGGGGCCTCGTGCAGGGCAGGCGCGCGGGAGCCACGGTCACCTACTTCCGGACGGCGGTGCATGAGCTCGGCCACGCCATGGGCCTCGACCACAACACCGCCGACAACGGCTTCATGCATCCGACCGACGGCATCGCCGCGCGCAGCCTCCAGACCCCGGGCACGCCCTTTCCCGAGAACATCCTGTGGTCGTACGCGCCGGAGGACGAGCAACGGCTGCGGCACTGGCCGGACATCGTCGTGCGTCCCGGCGGCAGCAGCCTCTCCTCGGGTGCCCGTGCGCCCGTCCAGCCCTTCCTCTCCGACCGGCACCGGCTGGACGTGGCGCCGGTGCTGGCCGCGGTCCCGCTGGGGGCGCCGGTCCGCATCGACGTCAGCCTCGTCAACATCTCGGACCGGCGCGTGGCCGCCCCGACGAACATCGGTCTCGCGTCGGGGCAGGTGCGCGGCCGCGTCGTCGATCCCGCGGGCACGGTGCGCGGCTTCGCGCCGCTGACGATCGACGAGAGCACCGGTGCCACTCAGATCCTGGAGCCGGGTGAGCATGTCGACGGGTCGATGACGCTCCTGCGCGGCGGCGAGGGCGCGCTCTTCCCGGCCCCCGGCGCCTATCGCATCGTGGTCGAAGCGCACTGGTCGGTCGGCGGCCTGGTGTTCCTCTGCGTCGGCGAGGCGAGCGTCATGGTGACGGCCGCGATCGATCCCGGCCATGCCGAGGCGGCGCTGAAGCTGCTCACGACGCCCGACGCCCTGCTGACGCTCGCCTTCGGCGGCGACCATCTGCCGGACGGCATCGCGGCGATCCGTGCCGGCCTGGACAACGCGGTCCTGCGCCCGCACCTCGCCTATGTCGAGGCCAGGCGGCTGGGCACCCGCTTCGGCGGGCGGCCGCCGGACCTCGAGGCGGCCGCGGTTCTCATCGACGCGACGACGGTCATGAGCCGGGCGGAGGTCGGCAAGGCCATGGCGATGGCCGCCGGCGATCCCGGCGTCGGCGGGCGCGCGATGGCGAAGGCGCTCGCGACGAGGGCCTCCGGAGGACGGTAGGCGCCGCCTCAGGCCGCCGCCGCGGCACGCTCCAGCAACTCGCGCAGCAGCCGCGCGCCGTCGTTGCGGCGCCAGGGCGGGGCCAGCGCCGCCGCGCGCGCGGCGTGCACGGGCAGCTCGGCGACGGCGCGGGCGACGGCGTGCGCCACCGGTCCCGGCTCGAGGCTCGGGAACGCGACGCCGGCGGCGCGGCCGGCCGCGATCTCGCCGGCCATCCAGGTCCCCGCGGTCACCGCCACCGGCCTGCCGAGGGCGGCGGCGAAGCAGAAGGGGCCGGAGACACGGTCGACGAACGCGTGCGCCTGGTAGGGCAGCAGGACGAGGTCGAGGGCGCGGACGAGACCGATGAAGGCGGCGTCGGGCAGCGGCCACGCCAGGCTGTGGACGAGGCCGGCCGCCCGCGCCGCCTCGTAGGCCGGTACCACGCCGTAGCGCCGATCGTAGTCCTGCGCGACGATGCGCGCCGTCGGCACGGCCGCGCGGATCGCGGCCAGGATCGCCGGCACCGCCCGCAGGCCCTTGTCCGGGCGCGGACGCCCGAGAAGGCCGACCAGCGGCCCGGCGCCCGGCGGCAGCGGCGGCGGTGTCGCATCCTCGCCCGGCAGCGGGTCGTACCAGTGCGGCAGCGACAGGACGGGCACCGCGCGGCCGAGGATCGGCGCGAGGCGGCCGGCGAGGCCGGCGGTCGTCGCCGTCACGAGCGGCGCCCGCGGGGCGACCGCGCGGTCCAGGGCGCGCAGCCCGAGGCGCGCCAGCAGCCCCGCCACCGTCCCGGGATCGAGGGCGGCGTCGGGCGGCACCGCATGGTGGAAGCAGGCCGCCACGAACGGGCGTGCGCCGCGCGCTCGCAGGGCGCGGCCGAGCCCGTCGATCTCGGCCATCTTGGCGGTCGGCATCCACACGATGTCGTCGTCCGCGATGG
>JADZBA010000078.1 GCA_020852355.1 Alphaproteobacteria bacterium | reverse complement strand
TCGGTGACGAGGTCGATCTCGACGATGCGCCCGTCGGCGATGGTCATCCCGGCCACGCCGAGCACGCGGCCGCCGCGGGCGGCGACGATGCCCGCGCCGCCGTTGACGATCGCCTGCCGCGCGATCGCGGCGAACCGCGGGCCGCCGCCGAGCGCGCGCCGGGCCACGGCCTCGGCGCCGACGAGCGGCGCGACCGGCTCTCGCCCCGTGTCCTGGCGGAAGACGACGTCGGGGTCGAGGATCGCCATCAGCGCCTCGAAGTCGCCCTCGCGGGCCGCGCGCAGGAACGCGTCGACGAGCTCCTGCTGGCGTTCGAGGTCGGCGTCGGAGACCGGCGCGCCGCGGGTCCGGCGGCGGGCCCGGCTGGCCAGCTGGCGGGCGGCGTCGGGCGACGTCTCGATGATCGGCGCGATCTCGGAGAACGGCACGCCGAACATGTCGTGCAGGACGAAGGCCAGGCGTTCCTTGGGGGCCAGCGTCTCGAGCACGACCAGCAGGGCGAGGCCGACCGAGTCGGCCAGCAGCGCCTCGCGCTCGGGGTCCGGGGCGCCGGTGTCGACCGTGACGATCGGCTCGGGCACCCAGCTGCCGACGTAGTCCTCCCGGCGCCGGTTGCGCGCCTTGAGCATGTCGAGCGCCACGCGCGCGACGACCGTGGTCAGCCAGCCGGGCAGGTTGTCGATGCCGTCCGTATCGCTGCGGGCCAGGCGCAGCCACGCCTCCTGCACGGCGTCGTCGGCCTCGCTGGTCGAGCCGAGCATCCGGTAGGCGACCGCGCGCAGCCGCGGCCGCTGGGCCTCGAACTCGCCGGCGATCACGTCGTGGTGGTCCATTGCTCTGTCACATCCTCGCGCCGGGTGTCGTCACCTGCTTGACGACGCTGCCCGCAGCGATGTGACGAAGCCCAGGAGGACCTGCTCCCATGACGACATCTCACCCCTCGTCGACCGCTCTCGCGACGCGCCGTGGGCGCCTCACGCTGGCCCTGCTGTGCGCGATCGCGTTCCTCGACTTCGTCGACGCGTCGATCGTCAACGTCGCGCTGCCGTCGATCCGCCGCGACCTCGGCTTCTCGGTGTCGGATCTGCAGTGGGTCGTCAGCGGCTACCTGCTCACCTACGGCGGCTGCATGCTCCTCGGCGGCCGGGCCGCGGACCTCGCCGGCCGGCGGCGCGTGCTCGTCGCGGGCACCGTCGTGTTCGCGCTCGCGTCGCTCACCGGCGGGCTGGCGCAGAGCTCCGGCATGCTCGTCGGCGCGCGCATGGCCCAGGGCGTGGGGGCGGCGCTGATGCTGCCCGCCGCGTTGTCGCTGCTGACCACGACGTTCACCGGGCGCGACCGCCACACGGCCCTTGGCGTGTGGGGCGGCGTCGCCGGGTTCGCCTCGGCGGTCGGGGTGCTGCTCGGCGGCGTGCTGTCGGAGGGGCCGGGCTGGCGCTGGGTGCTGCTCGTCAACGAGCCGGTCTGCGTGCTGGCCATCGCGGCGGCCCTGCTGCTGTTCGCGAACGACCGGCGGCGGCCGGACCTGCGGCGCCTCGACGTGCGCGGCGCGCTGCTGAGCACCGTCGGGATGCTGCTGCTCGTCTACACGCTGGTGAAGGCACCGGACGTGGGGTGGGGCAACGTGCGCACGGCCGCCGGTCTGGCCGGGGCGGCGGCGCTGCTGGCCGTGTTCGTGCTCAACGAGGCGCGTGTGCGCAACCCGCTGCTGCCGCTGTCGGTCTTCCGGGTGCGCGGGCTGGCGGCGGCCGACGTCACGCAGCTGATCGCGGTCGCCGGGATCCTGTCGATGTTCTTCTTCCTGACCCTGTACATGCAGAACGTCCTCGGGTGGTCGCAGATCCAGTCCGGGCTCGCGTACCTGCCGCTGTGCTTCGGCGTGGCGGTGGCGGCGGGGGTCTCGTCGCAGCTGCTGGCGCGGGTCGGCACGCGCGCGGTCGCGGTGGCCGGGGCGGTGCTGGCGGCGGGCGGGGTGTTCTGGCTGTCGCGCGTGCCGGTCGACGGCTCGTATCTCGCCGACCTGCTGCCGGGGCTGATGATCGCGGCGGTCGGGCTCGGCACGGTGTTCGTGGCGGTCACGACCGCGGCCAACGAGGGCGTCGCCCGCGAGCAGGCCGGGCTCGCGGCGGCGCTGCTGAACGCCTCGCAGCAGGTGGGCGGGGCGCTCGGGCTGGCGGTGTTCTCGGCCATCGCGACGTCGCGCACCCACCATCTGGCCGCCGGCGCGTCCGCCTCGACCGCCGAGGCGCTGACCGGCGGCCTGCGCTGGGGGCTGCTGGCCGGCGCCATCGCGCTGGCCGCGGCGGCGGTGCTGGCGCTGCGGCTCGCGAACACGCGGGGCCAGACGGCGGCGGACGACGGCGCGGCGGCGGGGCGGCCGGTGGCGGAGGCGGCTTGAATGTGGGTGGTCTGCGACCGAATGGAGGACGGCAGATGGCGACGGTGAGCGTGCGGTACATCGTGGACGACGTCGACGAGGCGATCGCCTTCTACACCGGGCAGCTCGGCTTCGAGGTGGTGATGCATCCGGCGCCGCCGTTCGCGATGCTCGCCCGCGGCGACCTGCGGCTGCTGCTGAGCGCGCCGAGCGGCCAGGGCGGCGGCGGGCAGGTCCTGCCCGGCGACCGCCGGCCCGAGCCCGGCGGCTGGAACCGGTTTCAGCTCGAGGTCGCCGACCTCGAGGCCGAGGTCGAGCGGCTGCGGGCCGCGGGCGCTGCGTTGCGCAGCGACATCATCCGCGGCATCGGCGGCGACCAGGTCCTCGTCGACGATCCCTCGGGCAACCCGGTCGAGCTCTTCGCGCCGCATCCGGCCGGGTAGCGGCCGGGCCCGGAGCGCTACGACGGGCGGTAGCGGCGCGGCTCGAGCGGCCGGCGGCGCTGGTCGATCGCGTCGCGCAGCGTCCGGGCGTCGCCGATGCGCAGCAGCAGCTCCACGCGCCCGGGCTGGTCGTGGCCGAAGCGCTGTGCGTCGAAGGCGACGGTCAGGCCGTCGTCGCCGGCCGCGACGTCGAGGTCGGCCGCGTCCCCGCTGTCCCACGTGACGTCGACCAGCGCCGCGCCCATGCCGTAGACCGCCAGCCGCTGCTGGCTGAGCGCGATCGCCGCGATGGTGCCCGTCCGGCGCGCGCGGCCGCCGGCGCCGTCGATGCGCGTGATCGTGGCCGGGATGCCCTCGGCCATGAGCACCAGCCGCTCCTGCTCGAGCCGCTGGCGCAGATCGGCCGGGAAGCTTCCCTTCTTGAGGAACAGCCGTCGCAGAAGTCCGATGCGGCCAGTCTAGATCGCCGCTGGCTCCCGTCGACGGCGTGGGCGGCGCATCAGTCCACCGCGGCGGTGTAGCGGCGCCCGTCGGGCCCGGCGATGCGGACGGTGTAGGTGCCGTCGGCGCGCAGGGGCAGCGACGCCCGGTCGCCGGAGCGGGCGGTGTCGCGCCGCACCGTGCCGGTGGCCGCGTCGGTCACCACGACCCTCACCGGCTGCTCGAGGGCGCGGACGACGAGCCGGACGTCGTCGTCTAGGGGCGCGACGGCGTGCGCGTCGACCCCGCGGTCGGTGATGCCGAGGAGGGGCGCGGCGCCGTCCGACAGCGTGGCCTCCTGGTCGGCGCCCAGCGCGTCGCCGAGCCGCGTCAGGCCGCCGTCGACGATCGTCGCGGCCGCCGTGCCCGGCGCGACGTCGCCGGAGCGGGGAACCGCCACGGCGGTGCCGCCCGAGCGCTCGACCGCCGCCAGCACCGGGCCCGGGATCGCTCGCCGATGCGGACCATCGAGACCATCGCGCCTGTCGGGGCCGCCTCGTCGATGCGGGCGACCAGCGCCGCGGCGTCGCCGATGCGGTTGGTGA
>JADZBA010000077.1 GCA_020852355.1 Alphaproteobacteria bacterium | reverse complement strand
TCGGCGCCTTCTCGATGATGTCGTCCGACAGCCAGGCGATGGGCCGCGTCGGCGAGGTGATCATCCGCACCTGGCAGACCGCCGACAAGATGCGCGGCCAGCGCGGCCGCCTGCCCGAGGAGACCGGCGACAACGATAACTTCCGGGCGCGCCGCTACATCGCCAAGTACACGATCAACCCGGCGATCGCCCACGGCATGGCGCACGAGATCGGCTCGCTGGAGCCGGGCAAGCTCGCCGACCTCGTGGTCTGGTCCCCCGCCTTCTTCGGCGTGAAGCCCGACATGGTGCTGAAGTCCGGGATGATCGCCGCGGCGCTGATGGGCGATCCCAACGCCTCGATCCCGACGCCGCAGCCGGTCTACCACCGGCCGATGTTCGGCGCCTTCGGCCGGGCCCTGACGGCGAGCTCGGTCACCTTCGTCAGCCGGGCGGCGCTGGATGGCGGCATCGCCGCCCGCTACGGCCTCGCCAGGCCGCTGGTGGCGGTCGCCGGCACCCGCACGATCGGCAAGAAGGACATGGTGCTGAACGACCTGACGCCCGCGATCTCGGTCGACCCGGAGACCTACGAGGTGCGCGCCGACGGCGTCCACCTGACCTGCGAGCCCGCCACCCGGCTGCCGATGGCGCAGCGCTACTTCCTGTTCTGAGGATGCTGCGCGCGACGACCGTGCTGCCGCGCGGCACCTGGGACGAGCGGCGCGCGGTCGACCGCGTCGTGCTGGACTTCGAGGACCGTTTCCGCCGCCGCGTGCGGCTGCAGGCGGCGAGCGGCCTGCTGTTCCTCCTCGACCTGCCGGCGGCGACCGTGCTGCACGACGGCGACGGGCTGGCGCTGGCCGACGGCGGCGTGGTCCGTGTCGTCGCCCGGCCGGAGCGGCTGGTCGCGGTATCGGCACCCTCGCCGGGCGCGCTCGCGCGGCTCGCCTGGCACATCGGCAACCGCCATCTCCCCGCCGAGATCGGCCAGGACCGCATCCTCATCCGCGACGACCACGTCATCGTCGACATGCTCCGCGGCCTCGGCGCGACGGTCGCCGCGGTGGAGGCGCCGTTCAATCCCGAGGGCGGCGCCTACGGCCAGCACAACCACGATCCGGCGCACCCCCATGCCCATGGTCACGGGCACGGCCATCACCATCATGGCGATGACGACGACCACCGGCACTGAGCTCGCGGACGCGGCGCTGTGCCGCCTCCTGGCCTGGACGTCGCCGGCCTATCCGACGGGCGCGTTCAGCTACAGCCACGGGCTGGAATGGGCGGTGGACGACGGGCTGGTGCACGACCGCGCGACGCTCGAGGCATGGGTCGGCCATGTCCTGGCCCACGGCGCCGCATGGACCGACGCGGTGCTGTTCGCCCATGCCCATGCCGCCGCGCGCGCCGGCGACGCGGCGGGCCTCGACGCGATCGCCGATCTCGGTGCCGCCTTGCGCGCCACCGCCGAGCTGGCGCTGGAGAGCGGCCAGCAGGGCCAGGCCTTCCTGTCGGTGACGCGCGCCGCCTGGCCGGACGCCGCCCTCGACCGCTTCGCCGCCGCGCGTGCCGGCCGGGCGGTGCCGCTGGCCGTCGTGCAGGCGGTCGCCTGCGCCGGCCATGTGCCGGTGCGCGCCGCCCTGCTGGCGATGCTCGCGGCGTTCGCCGCCGCCCTCGTCTCGGCGGGCGTGCGGCTGGTTCCGCTCGGCCAGACCGACGGGCAGCGCGCCACGGCCGCCCTGCTGCCGGTCGTCGCCGCGACCGCGACACGCGCGCTCGCGGCCCCGCTCGACGATCTCGGCGCCGCGGCCCCGATGGTCGACTGGGCGTCGGCGCGCCACGAGACCCAATACACGAGGCTGTTCCGCTCATGACCAACGGTCCGCTCCGCGTCGGCATCGGCGGCCCGGTCGGGTCCGGCAAGACGGCGCTCGTCGACCGGCTGTGCAAGGCGATGCGCGAGCGCTGGAACATCGCCGTCGTGACCAACGACATCTACACCAAGGAGGATGCGGAGTTCCTGACGCGCTCGGGCGCGCTCTCGCCCGACCGCATCGTCGGGGTGGAGACGGGCGGCTGCCCGCACACGGCGATCCGCGAGGACGCGTCGATCAACCTCGCCGCGGTCGAGGACATCGGCCGGCGCTTCACCGACCTCGACCTGGTCTTCATCGAATCGGGCGGCGACAACCTCGCCGCGACCTTCAGCCCCGAGCTGGCGGACGTCACGATCTACGTCATCGACGTCGCGGCCGGCGACAAGATCCCGCGCAAGGGCGGCCCCGGCATCACCCGCTCCGACCTGCTGGTGATCAACAAGACCGACCTGGCGCCGCTGGTCGGCGCCAGCCTCGAGGTCATGGACCGCGACGCGCGCCGGATGCGCGGCCGGCGCCCGTTCCTCTTCACCAATCTCAAGGAGGGAACGGGCGTGGCCGAGATCGTCGACTTCGTCGCCACGACCGGCGGCCTGCCCTAGATCGCGGCAGGCACCGTCGCACCGGCGTTCAGCCAGTTCAGCGGGGCGCCCGGCACCGGCCAGTCCATGGCGACGAGGCGGCCGGTGGTCGAGAGCGTGATGTAGGCGGTACGCAGGTCCGGCCCGCCGAAGCAGATGTTGGTCGGATAGGGCTCGGGCATCGGCACGGTGCGGACGTCGCCGCCGTCGGGCGCGACGATGGTGATGCAGCCGGACATCAGCGTCGCCACGCAGATCGCGCCGTCGGCCTGGACGGCGAGCGAATCGAAGCGCTGGAAGCCGCCGACGCCGGCCACCAGCCGGCCGCCGCCGGGCGAGGGCCACGGCAGCTTCGCCACCTCGCCCGGCGCGGTGATGTCGAAGGCCCACAGCCGTCCCGGCTCGGTCTCCGCCACGTAGAGGGTGCGGCCGTCGGGCGACAGGCCGATGCCGTTGGGCGTCACCATGGGGTGGATCACCTCGCGGACGCCGCTGCCGTCGGCGGCGGCGTAGTAGACGCCGCCGCGGTCCATGTCGCGCGCCCGCGCCTTGCCGAGGTCGGGAGGCGTCCTGCGCGGCGGGCTCGCGGGTTTGGCGGCGGCTCGTGCCCCATGGTAGCGTCCGGGCGCCCGGAACCTGCCACTGGCCATGAACGACCGCTCCGCCGCCACCGACCGTGTCGCCGACGAGGCGCTCGTATCGCTGCTCGACCTGCTCGCCGCCCCGGCCCGGCTGGTCGGCGAGGGTGGGGCCGCGATCGCCGCCAACCGCCCCTATGCGATGCTCGTCGCCGACGGCCGGCCGCTGCACGGGCAGGTCGATCATGTGGCGCTCGCCGACGGCAGGCGCGTCGAGGTGTGGCCGCGTGCGGGCGCCACCATGCCGGTGCTGGCCGACGCCATCGAATCGCTGGAGGAGGGCTTCGCGCTGTGGGGCCCCGACGACCGGCTGATCCTGTGCAACCGGCGCTACCGCGACCTCTACAGCGACTTCAACGACCTGACCTATCCCGGCGTCCCCTTCCTCGACCATGCGCGCGCACGCATGACGGCGCCGCAGGTCCGGATGCCGCCCGAGCAGGTCGAGGCCTATGTCGCGAAGCGGCAGCGCGAGCGCCGGCAGAACCTGCCGCCCTTCGAGGTCGAGCGCGTCGACGGCCGCTGGATCCGCCTCGTCGACCGCACGATGGCCGACGGCTGCCTCGTGTCGATCCGCATCGACGTGACCGATCTCAAGCGCGGCGAGGCGCACGCGGCCGAACGCTCGCGCATTCTCCAGGCGACCCTGGAGAACATGAACGACGGCATTCTCGCCTTCGATTCCGAGCATCGGCTGATCGCGTGGAACGACAAGGCGTTCCGCCTCGCCGGCCTGCCCGACGAGATGAAGCGGCGGGGGATGCCGCTGCTCGATCTGGTGCGCCGCCAGGTCGCCGAAGGCGAGTTCGGCGAGCGCAGCTTCGAGGACATCTACCGCACCCATTCCGAATGGCTCGCCAGGGCGAGCCCGGAGAGCTACGAGCGCCGCCGCCCCGACGGCACCATGCTGCGGGTGCGCCATTCCTCGGCGAGCAACCAGGGCTTCATCACCACCTTCACCGACGTCACGGCCCAGCGCCGGGCGGAGGAGGAGGCCGATCGCCACCAGGCGATCCTGGCCGCGGTCGCCGCCGCCGCGGCGCGCATCCTCTCGGGCGAGAGCTGGCTCGACCAGACGCGGCTGCTGCTGGCGCGCGCCGGCGAGGTGCTCGCCGCCAGCCGCGTCGTGCTGACCGAGATCCAGCACGACGAGAGCGGCGCGCGGCGCCTGGTGGACGTCGTGGTGTGGAGCGTCCCGGGACAGGAGCCGCCGCCGACGCCGATGCCGCCCGAGCTCGACGCCCTGCGCCACGCCGCGTTCGCCGACTGGTGGGACCGGCGCGAGCGCGGCGAGACCGAGCAGGCGCTGTCGCGCGACCTCGACGATGCCAAGCGCGGCTTCCTCATGCGGATCGGGGTGCGCTCGCTGCTGCGCATGCCGGTGCTGATCGGGGATCATGTCTGGGGCACCGTCGGGCTCGACGACTGCGTCGTCGAGCGGGTCTGGCACCCGATCGAGGTCGAGGCGCTGCGCGCCGTCGCCAACCTCGTCGGCGTCGCCATCAACCGCGAGCGAACCGAGCAGGCGCGGCGCGAGTCCGACGAGACCTATCGCGGCCTGTTCGAGGCGTCGCCCGATTCGATCGTGATCACCGAGAACCAGGTGATCGTCTCGGCCAACCCGATCGCCGTGCGCATGCTGGGCGCCACGTCGGCCAGCGAGCTGATCGGCCGCGACATCTACGACTTCGTGCCGCCGGAGTACCACGCGATCGCCCGGCTGCGCGCCCGGGTGGTGCGCGAATCGGGCCAGCCCGCGCCGTACCGCGAGCGCGAGATGCTGCGCGTGGACGGCAGCCGTTTCGTCGTCGAGACGACGGGCACCAAGGTCTCCGCAGGGGGGCGCGACCGCCTGCAGCTCATCTTCCGCGACGTCACCGAGAAGCGCCGCGCGGCGGCCGAGATCCAGCGCCAGCGCGAGGCGCTGCTGCAGAGCGAGAAGCTGGCCGCCCTCGGCTCGCTGCTGGCCGGCGTCGCCCACGAGCTCAACAACCCGCTGTCGGTCGTCGTCGGCCAGTCCTTCCTGATGGAGGAGACCGCGAAGGACGACAAGACGCGGGCGCGCGCCGCCAAGATCCGCGGCGCCGCCGACCGCTGCGCGCGCATCGTCAAGACGTTCCTCGCCATGGCCCGCCAGCGCCCGCCGGAGCGCCGCCGGGTGGCGCTGGGCGAGGTGGTGCGCGACGCGCTGGAGATCGTCGCCTATCCGCTGCGCACGGCGGGCGTCGAGGTCGCCGTGACCGTGCCCGACGACCTGCCGACGCTGTGGGCCGATCCCGACCAGCTCGGCCAGGTGATGATGAACCTACTGTTGAACGCCCAGCAGGCGTTGATGGAGGTGCCGCCGCCGCGCCGCCTGGCGGTGACGGCGGTATCCCTGCCGGGCGGCCAGCGCATCCGCACGTCGGTCGCCGACAACGGGCCCGGCGTCGACCCCGACATGCGCCGGCGCATCTTCGACCCGTTCTTCACGACCAAGCCGGCGGGCGTCGGCACCGGCGTCGGGCTGTCGGTGTGCCACGGGATCGTCGCCGGCCACGACGGCACGATCTGGGTCGAGGAGACGCCGGGCGGCGGCGCGAGCTTCGTATTCGAGCTGCCGATCGGCGAGCAGGAGGAGATCGCCCCGGCACCGGCCGGCGGGGTCGCGGCGCCCGCAGTCGGCCGCAGCGTCCTGGTCGTCGACGACGAGCCGGACATCGCGACGATGCTGGAGGAGATCCTGGACAGCGCCGGCTACCGCGTGACGGTGGCCGATTCCGGGCGCGCCGCCCTCGGCCAGCTCGCCGCCGGCCGCTTCGACCTCGTGCTGAGCGACATCCGCATGCCCGACGTCGACGGCCGCGACCTGTGGCGGGCGGTGACGGCGGCGGGCGCCGCTGCGGGGCCGATCGCCTTCATGACCGGCGATGCGCTGGGTGCCGCCGCCGCCGAGTTCCTGGTGGATGCCGGCTGCGCCGTCCTGGAGAAGCCGTTCGCGCCCTCCGAGGTCGTCGCCTTCGTCGCGCGTGTGCTCGGCACGCCTTAGCCGACGAACGGCGCCAGCGCCTCCATCCACACGACGACCCCCTCCGCGCCGGGGTCGGATCGGCCGAGCACGCGCTCGCCGAGGTAGCTCGAGCGGCCGCGGCGCGCCGTCATGGCGCGGGTCGCCTCGGCACCGGCCCGCGCCGCGTCGACGGCGGCGCGCCAGGCGGCGGCCGGCGCCATGCCGGCGGCGACCCGCTCGTGGAAGGCCTCGGCCGCCGGCCACAGGGCGTCGAGCATCGTCCGGTCGCCGCGTCCCGCCCCACCCAGCGCCGCGATGCCGGCGCAGCCCGCGAGAAACGCCTCGGCCCAGGTGACCGCCGCTTCCTCGCCGGGCAGGGGGGTGGCGAGGCGCTCGGCGGCGCGCAGCAGGAACATCGCGTAGAGCGGGCCCGAGGTGCCGCCGACGGCGCGGCGCCAGGCCTCGGCCGCCGCGAAGCCGGTCGTCGCCGGGTCGCTCGCCGGGACGGCGGCGAGCACGCGCGCGCCGCGGGCGAGGCTGGCGCCGAGGTCGCCGTCGCCGACCATCCCGTCGAGTGCGGAGAGTCGCTCCTCGGCGGCCAGCAGCCGGTCGGCGACGGCGGCCAGGGCCGCAGCCAGGCCGGGTGCCGCGAGACGCGACCCGCGGGCGCTCGCCGCGACGGCCGGGTCGGCGGGTGCCGCCGCGATCCGCACGACGGCGCCCGGCAGGGCCGCCCGCGGCCATGCCGCGGCGGTGGTCGGCGCGTCGAGGCGGGCGAGGCGCGCGCCATCGACCTTCAGCAGCGACAGCGAGGCGCCCGCCATGTCCAGGGCCGTGATGAAGCGGCCGCAATAGCTGCGCGCCACCGTGATGCCGCGACCGTCGAGGGCCTGCATCGCGCGACGCGCGACGATGGCGATCTCCATCGGCGTCGTGCCGCCGAGGTCGTTGACCAGCAGGGCGACCCGGTCGCCGGCCCGCAGCCCGCGATCGGCGACGATGGCGTCGATCAGCGTGTCGACCAGCGCGTCCGCCGGCTGCATCGCCGCCCGGCGCACGCCGGGCTCGCCATGGATGCCGAGGCCGAGCTCGATCTCCCCGGCGCCGAGGGTGAATCCGGGCCCGGCGGCCCCCGGCAGGATGCAGGGCGACAGGGCCACGCCCATGGTTCCGAGATCGGCCATCGCCGCCTCGGCCTCGGCCTTCACCGCGGCCAGATCGGCGCCGGCGGCGGCGGCGGCACCGGCGATCTTCTCGATCAGCACCGCGCCGGCGATGCCGCGCCGCCCGGCGGTGCCGCCGTCGTCGGGGATGGCGACGTCGTCGGCGACCACCAGCATCTCGACCCGCAGCCCCTCGGCCCGGGCGACGGCGGCGGCGAGGCCGAAATTGAGCCGGTCGCCGGTATAGTTCTTGAGGATCAGCAGCGCGCCGGGCGGACCGGTGACGGCGCGGATCGCCGCCAGGACGGCGTCGGGCGAGGGCGAGGTGAAGACGTCGCCGGCCACCGCCGCGTGCAGCATGCCGGCCCCGACATAGCCGGCGTGGGCGGGCTCGTGGCCGCTGCCGCCGCCGGCGATCAGGGCGACCTGCCCGCGCGCCGGCGAATCGGCGCGCACCACGACGTTCTGGCCGGCGATCAGGGCGAGGCCGCGATCACCGGCGACCAGCCCTTCCAGCATCTCGGGCACCACGGCCCGCGGGTCGTTGATGAGCTTCTTCAAGGCGCTTCCCCCCGCTTCGCGGGGCGGCAGCTTGGCGGCAAACGCCGACCCTGGCCAGAGGGTCGGCGTCGCGCGCCCGATCAGGCGGCGAGCGCCGTGATCCCTTCCGAGGCCAGCATCTTCTTCAGGTGCTGGCGAGCATAGTACATGCGGGTCTTCACCGTGTTGACCGGGCAGCCCATCGCGGCCGCCACGGACTCGAGCGGCATGTCCTGGTAGTAGGTGAGCTGCAGGGCCGCCTGCTGCTCGGCCGGCAGCCGCGCGATCAGCCGGGCCATCACGCCGGCCATGCTGCGCTCGTCGGCGTTGGCCTCGGGGTCCGGCCGCTCGTCGACCAGCGCCTCGGCGGCGCCCTCGGCCAGGCCCTCGTCGCGCCGCTTGCGCAGCCAGCTCACGGCCTTGTGGTGGGCGATGCCGAACACCCAGGTCTCGAGCGACGACCGTCCCTCGTAGCGGGCGGCCTGCCGCCAGATGCCGATCATCACCTCCGAGGCCAGCTCCTCGGCAACCGCGTGATCGCGCACGAGGCGGACGAGGTAGGCGACGACCGGGCGATGGAATCGGGTGTAGGCCTGCTGCAGCGCCGCGCGGTCGCCCTCGGCGACCCGGCGCATCAGGAGGTCGTCTTCCGTCGCCTTCACGCAAGGCGGCGCGAACCCGGAATTGGCGGCCTGCCTGGCCGCCTTCGCTGCCTCTGCCATGATCGTCGCTCCCGGGGCGGATGTCCTCGTGCCGCCCGCTTCGTCCGGGGAAGGCCGGCGCCAGTCGCCGGCTGCCCTCTCGAACGGCGGCGAACCTACGGGCGCGCCGTTTCGTCGGGATTTCTTCGCAAGCGGTTTTTGGTTAACAGTGTGACCGCCGACGTTTCATTCGTTTCAGCGCCGGGCCCCTTCAACGACCAACCGGGACGAGGCCCATGGCAGATCGTGCCCACATCCTCGTCGTCGACGACGAGCCGGAGATCCGCGAGACGCTCGAGGAGTATCTGGGGATGCAGGGGTTCGCCGTGACGACGGCGGGCGATGGCGCCGCGCTGCGCCGCGCCGTCGCGGCAGCTCCTGTCGATCTCGTGCTCCTCGACCTCAACATGCCGGGCGAGGACGGCCTGTCGCTGACGCGCTTCCTGCGCGCCGAGACGCGGGCCGGCGTCATCCTGGTGACCGCCGCCGGGACGACGATCGACCGCATCGTCGGCCTGGAGATGGGAGCCGACGACTACCTGCCGAAACCCTTCGACATGCGCGAGCTGCTGGCCCGCGTGCGCAGCGTCCTGCGCCGGCTCGCCGCCGCCGG
The DNA here is from genome assembly GCA_020852355.1 of Alphaproteobacteria bacterium. GTDB lineage: Bacteria > Pseudomonadota > Alphaproteobacteria > ATCC43930 > Allostellaceae > Allostella. The sequence goes on along the minus strand of JADZBA010000077.1, from coordinate 4,735 downwards.
CACGGCGGCGGCGCCCGCAGCGGAGGGGACGCCGCGCGTCGCCTTCGGGCGCTGCCGCCTCGACCTCGCGGCGCAGCGCCTGTTCGCCGAGGACGGGGCGGAGATCCCGCTGACGGCGATGGAGTTCGACCTGCTGAAGGCGTTCGCGCAGCACCCCCGCCAGGTGCTGTCGCGCGACCGGCTGCTCGACATCGCGCACAACCGCGACTGGGACCCGTTCGACCGCAGCATCGACGTGCGGGTGACGCGGCTGCGCCGCAAGATCGAGGCCGATCCGGCCAAGCCGCAGGTCATCAAGACCGTGCGCGGGTCGGGCTACATGTACGTGCCGGACGGCGAGGAATAGTCGGCGAGGACGGTTGGGGCGCCGCGGTCAGCGGCGCTGGATCATCAGCTTCTTGATCTCGCCGATCGCCTTGGCGGGGTTCAGGCCCTTCGGGCAGGTCCGCGTGCAGTTCATGATGGTGTGGCAGCGATAGAGGCGGAACGGGTCCTCCAGCGCGTCCAGGCGCTCGCCCGTGTGCTCGTCGCGGCTGTCGGCGATCCAGCGATAGGCCTGCAGCAGGATGGCGGGGCCGAGATAGCGGTCGCCGTTCCACCAGTAGCTGGGGCAGCCCGTCGTGCAGCAGAAGCACAGGATGCATTCCCACAGCCCGTCGACCTTGGCGCGCTCCTCGACGCTCTGCAGGCGCTCGCGGTCGGGCGGCGGCGGCGATTCGGCCTGCAGCCAGGGCTCGATCGCCGTGTACTGCGCGTAGGCCTGATTGAGGTCGGGCACCAGGTCCTTGACGACCGGCATGTGCGGCAGGGGGTAGATCTTCACGTCCCCCTTCACCTCGTCGATGCCCTTGAGGCAGGCGAGCGTGTTGGTGCCGTCGATGTTCATCGCGCACGAGCCGCAGATGCCCTCGCGGCACGAGCGGCGGAAGGTCAGGGTCGCATCGACCTCGTTCTTGATCTTGATCAGCGCGTCCAGGACCATCGGCCCGCAGTCGGCGAGATCGACCTCGTAGGTGTCGAGGCGCGGATTCTGCCCGTCGTCGGGGCTCCAGCGGTAGATCTTGAAGGCCCGCACGTCCTTGGCACCGGCCGGTGCCGGATAGGTCTTGCCCACCCCGACCCGCGAGTTCGCGGGCAGCGTCAACTCAGCCATCGCCTGCTGCCTCTTCCACCGTTCCGCGTCAGTAGACGCGCTTCTTGGGCGGGAACACCGATACCTCGTTGGAGAGCGTGAACATGTGCACGCCGCGGTAATCGAGCGCCACCCGGCCGCGCTCGTCGACCCAGGCGAGCGTGTGCTTCATCCACTGCGCGTCGTCGCGGTCCGGGAAGTCCTCGCGGGCATGCGCGCCGCGACTCTCCTCGCGCGCCTCGGCCGAATAGATCGCCGACAGCGACTGCGAGACGAGGTTGTCGAGCTCCAGCGCCTCGACGAGATCGCTGTTCCAGACCAGCGACCGGTCGCTGAGCCGGAGGTCGCCCATCTGGCCCTTGACCTCGTCGATCAGCCGGCAGCCCTCGCGCAGCACGTCGCCGGTGCGGAACACGGCGCAGTGGTTCTGCATGGTGCGCTGCATCTTGAGGCGGATATGGCTGGTCGGCGAGCCGCCGCCCGCATTGCGGATGCGGTCGAGGCGATCGATCGCATGCTCGCCGGCCGACGCCGGCAGAGGCTTGTGCGGCTGGCCGGGCTTCACCAGCTCGGCGGTGCGGTGGGCGGCGGCGCGGCCGAACACCACGAGGTCGATCAGCGAGTTGGTGCCGAGCCGGTTGGCGCCGTGCACGGAGACGCAGGCGGCCTCGCCGATCGCCATCAGGCCGGGGCAGACGCCGTCCGGGTCGCGGCTGGTCGGGCGCAGCGCCTCGCCGTGATAGTTGGTCGGGATGCCGCCCATGTTGTAGTGCACGGTCGGCAGCACCGGGATCGGCTCCTTGGTGACCTCGACGCCGGCGAAGATCTTGGCCGTCTCCGAGATGCCGGGCAGGCGCTCGTGCAGCACCGCGGGATCGAGATGCTCGAGATGCAGGAGGATGTGGTCGTTCTCCTTGCCGATGCCGCGGCCCTCGCGGATCTCGATGGTCATGGCGCGGCTGACGACGTCGCGGCTCGCCAGGTCCTTGGCGTGCGGCGCGTAGCGCTCCATGAAGCGCTCGCCGGCGGAGTTGGTGAGGTAGCCGCCCTCGCCGCGCGCGCCCTCGGTGATCAGGCAGCCGGCGCTGTAGATGCCCGTCGGGTGGAACTGCACGAACTCCATGTCCTGCAGCGGCAGGCCGGCGCGCAGCACCATGGCGTTGCCGTCGCCGGTGCAGGTGTGCGCCGAGGTGCAGGAGAAGTAGGCGCGGCCGTAGCCGCCGGTCGCCAGCACGACGTTGTGGGCGCGGAAGCGATGGATGGTGCCGTCGTCGAGATTCCACGCCATGACGCCGCGGCAGGCACCTTCCTCGTCCATGATCAGGTCGAGGGCGAAGTACTCGACGAAGAACTCCGCCTTGTGCTTCAGGCACTGCTGGTAGAGCGTGTGCAGGATGGCGTGGCCGGTGCGGTCGGCCGCCGCGCAGGCGCGCTTGGCCATCGGCCCGTCGCCGTACTCGGTGGTGTGGCCGCCGAACGGCCGCTGGTAGATCTTGCCCTCATCGGTGCGCGAGAAGGGCACGCCGAAATGCTCCAGCTCGACCACCGCCGGGATGGCGCTGCGGCACATGTACTCGATGGCGTCCTGGTCGCCCAGCCAGTCCGACCCCTTGACCGTGTCGAACATGTGCCAGCGCCAGTCGTCCGGCCCCATGTTGCCGAGCGCGGCGCCGATGCCGCCCTGGGCGGCGACGGTGTGGCTGCGGGTCGGGAAGACCTTGGTGATGCAGGCCGTCTTGAGGCCCGCCATGCCCATGCCCAGCGTGGCGCGCAGGCCGGCGCCGCCGGCGCCGACGACCACGACGTCGTAGGCGTGGTCGATGATCTTGTAGGCGGAGGCCATCTCTATCCCACCCTCAGAGCGCGATCTTCAGCACGGCGAACACCGCGGCGACGGCGAGCGCCACGCAGGCGAGCTTGACCGCCGCGATCAGGGCGAGGCGCAGCCACTCGCCGCCGACATAGTCCTCGATCACCACCTGCAGGCCGAGGGCGGCGTGATAGAAGGTCGCCACCGCCAGCAGGATCATGGCGATCGCCGTGCAGGGCGTGGCCAGCCACGCCGTCGCCGCCGCGTGGTCGGCGCCGGCATGGGCGATGACCGAGGCGGCGAACCACAGGCCGAGCGGGATCAGCGCCACCGCGGTCAGCCGCTGCATCCACCAGTGGCCGACGCCCTCCTTGGCGGATCCCAGGCCGCGGACGCGGCCGAGGCTCGATCGCATCGCCATGGCTCAGCTCCCCCGCATCACGAGGCCGACGATCCAGGCGAGCACCGTCAGACCGCCGGCGGTCGCGACCACCGCCCAGCCGCTGGCGTAGACCGTCTTCAGCTCGAAGCCGTACCCGGCGTCCCAGAAGAGGTGCCGGATGCCGTTGCAGAGATGGAAGAAGAGGGCGAACGTCCAGCCGAGCAGCAGCAGCAGGCCGAGCCAGGAGCCGATGAAGCCCTGCGCGGTCGCGTAGGCGGCCGGTCCGGTCGCGGCGGCGACGAGCCACCAGACGAGCAGCAGCGTGCCGACGGCAAGCGCCACGCCGGTGCCCCGGTGCAGGATCGACAGGACCGACGTGAGCTGCGGGCGATAGATCTGGAGATGCGGCGACAACGGCCTGGACGAGCCGGCGGCGCGATCGGTTGCCATACGGGCGGCCTCGTGGGAGACGGCAGGTGCGCGCGACGGGCGCGATCTGTGACATAGACCGCGTGCGGAACCGAGTCAACGCGACGAGCCGGGCGGATTGCCGTGATCTATGCGAGCGATTCGCGGTTGCTCAGCCGTCGCGGCCGAGCGTCGCGATGGCGTCGGCCAGCGCGAGGATGCGCCGCGCCTCGACGACGTGCAGGTTCTCGACCAGCCGGCCGTCGAGCACGACCAGCCCGCTGCCCTGCCGGACGGCTTCGGCATGGGCCGCGACCACCCGTTCCGCCCACCGCACGCGCCCGGCCGAGGGGGCGAAGGCGGCGTTGGCGGCGGCGATGGTCCGGGGATGGATGAGGGTCTTGCCGTCGAAGCCCAGGTCGGCGCCCTGGCGGCAGGCGGCGGCGAAGCCGGCGTCGTCGGCGAGGTCGAGATGCACGCCGTCGAGCACGGCGCGCCCGTGGGCGCGACCGGCGAGCAGGCCGAGGCCGAGGGCCGGCAGCAGCGGCAGGCGGTCGGGCGTGTGGGCGGCGCGCAGCTCCTGGGTCAGGTCCGAGGTGCCCATCACCAGGCAGGCGAGCCGCGGCGTCGCGCCGGCGATCGCGTCGGCGTCGAGGAAGGCGCGCGGCGTCTCCAGCATCGCCCACAGGGCGAGCCCCGGCGGGGCGTCCGCCTCGGCCAGGATGTGCTCGGCCTGGCGCAGCGCGTCGGCGCTCTCGACCTTCGGCAGCAGCACGGCGTCGGCTCCGGCGGTCGCGGCCGCGCGCAGGTCGGCGTGGCCCCACGGGGTGGCGAGGCCGTTGACCCGTATCACCCGCTCGCGCCCGCGATAGTCGAAGCGCGCCAGCGCCGCCACGAGCTGCCCGCGGGCGGCCTCCTTGGCGTCGGGCGCCACCGCGTCCTCCAGGTCGAAGACGAAGCCGTCGGCGTCCAGCCCCTGCGCCTTCTCCAGCGCGCGGCCGTT
>JADZBA010000076.1 GCA_020852355.1 Alphaproteobacteria bacterium | reverse complement strand
TTGTTCGAGGCGGTGCGTGGCAGGGTCTCGACGAATCCGTAGTAGCGCGGCACCTTGAAGCGCGCGAGGTTGCGTTCGCAGTGGGCGATGATCCGCTCCAGCAGCTCGCCGTCGCGCGCGCCGTCGGGACCGCGTTCGACGACGATGCGCACCTCCTCGCCGCGGTCGTCGTCGGGTACCGCCGACACCGCCGCGTCGACGACGTCGGGTACCTGGCGGACCACGCTCTCGATCTCGACCGCGGCGATGTTCTCGCCGGCACGGCGGATCATGTCCTTGATGCGGCCCGCGATGTAGAAGAACCCGTGCTCGTCCTGGCGCGCGAGGTCGCCGGTCCGGAACCAGTGGCCGTCGAACGAACGCGCCGTCGCCTCGGGCTTGTTGACGTAGCATTTCAGCATCGAGGGCCCGGTCACCTGCAGCTCGCCCGTCTCGCCCGGGGCGACCGGCCCGCCGTCGATGCCGCGCACCCGGACGCGACGGAATAGCGACGGGACGCCGATCGAGCCGGAGCCCACCATGTCGTCGCACTCCCAGGGCATGAACGTGCCGGGGCCGCACTCGGTCATGCCGAAGATCTCGCGCGCGCGCACGTTGAAGCGGCGCTCGACCTCGCGGTGGCCGTCACGGCTCCAGGCGGCGATCGCCACCTCCATCAGCGCCGTGCGGTCGTCGTCGCGCGCCGGCGGCTGCTTCAGGACGAACTCCGGGAAGACGCACCAGTGGATGCCGAGCGTCTTGATCCAGCCGATGAAGCGCGAGGCGCTCGGGCGCTCCGCGACGTACAGCGTCGCGCCGCGGGTCAACGCGGTCAGCAGCATGAACTGCGCGTTCATGTAGAAGAACAGATTCTGCACCAGCATGCGCTTCACCGGCGAATGCATGCGCGCCCCCGCGGCACGGCACAGCACCAGCCAGTAGCTCTGCGGCAACAGGCAGCCCTTGGGCATGCCCGTCGTCCCCGAGGTGTACTGGATGCTGACCGGGTCGTCGCCGGTCACCAGCTCGGTCGGCGCGAACGCGTCGCTCGACCGCTCCACCAGCGCGCTCCAGGACGCCATGCCCGCAGGCGCCGCGCCGCCGACGACGGCGATGCGGGCCGCATCGAGTGTCGCCGGTCGTTCCGGCGCGGCGAGGAAGGTCGCCAGGCAGCTCTCGTCGACCACCGCGAACGTCGTCTCGGCGTCGGTCAGCGCGTAGGCGATCTCGCGCGGCGTGTAGCCGTTGTTGATCGGAACCATCGTCGCGCCGAGCCGGGCGAGGCCGATCCAGACGACCGGGTACTCGATGCGGTTCGGCAGCATCACGGCGACACGGCTGCCGCGACGCACGCCGATGGCGCGCAGCGCGTTGGCCGCGCGGTTGGCCGCCCGGTCCAGGCCGGCGCGGGTCAGCTCCTCGCCGCGCTCGAAGAAGACGCACGCCGGGCGATCGGGCTCACGAGCGGCGGCCGCCGCGACGAGGTCGCCGATCGTCGCGTGGAACGGCAGCTGCTCCAGGCGGCGCAGCTGCTCCTGCACCGCGGCAGCGGCGGGATGGCTCATCGGGGTCAGTCGACGCCGAGCAGGCGCGCGGCGTTGCCGTGCACCCACTTCTCCATCACGTCCGGCTTGAGCGGCAGCGCGCGCACCTCCTCGAACGCCCGGCCGATCGGCTGCAGGGGATGCGACGTCCCGAAGACGATCTGGTCCTGCAGCACCGAGTTGCCGTACTTGACCAGCGGCTCGTAGCCGGAGTCCTCGGCCTCCAGATACTTGGGCCGCACGGCGGACACGCCGATGAAGACGTTCTTGTGCCGCCACGCCACGCCGATCAGCTCCTGCACCCAGGGCCATCCCGGCGGCGCCGCGACCACGCGCAGCTCCGGGAAGTGCACCATCACCTCGTCGAGCAGGATCGGCCGGCCGTGCTCCATCAGGCATTCGGTGGAGAAGTTGATGCTGGAGTGGATGGTGACCGGGACGTCGAGCTCGATGCATTTCGCATAGAGCGGATAGAGCTTCTTGTCGTTGATCGCGATCTTGTGCTCGAAGCATTGCAGGTTGAGGCCGCGCAGGCCGAGCTCCTTCACCGCATGCTCGAACTCGCGGATGGCCGCCATGCCCTTGTGCGGATCGACGCCCGCGAAGCCGATGAAGCGCGGCGCGTGCGCGCGACAGAACCCGGCGACGAACTCGTTGGTCGTCTTCAGCCCGAACGTGGTCTCCGTGTCCTTGGCACGCACCACGACGTGCCGCGCGTCGACCGCGTCGTACGCGGCGAGATAGGCGGCGAGCCTGTCCTCGTCCCCGCCCTCGGCCGCAGCGGCGGCGGCCTCGCTCGAGCGGTAGACGCGGCGGTAGTTGGAGAGATGGCCGACGCGCACCCCGAACTCGGGCAGCGGCGGGCGGCTGGAGAAGTCGATGACCATCGGGCTACCCGGGCAGGAGGGGCGGACGGCTCCGCAGCGGCGCGCGCCGTCCTCCCGGCGGACGATAGGGCGGCGCCGGCGCAGCGAAAAATATCGTTTGAGAATGGGGCACTGCCGTGAAGTTATGGAAGTCCGACGCCATCGCCGGCACGCGCGGCGCGACCGTCGTCGACGGCCGGGCGTGCGACATGTGAAAGAGGAAGCGCCGCATAACCAATTGGTATTTGACCTGACCGCCGCCCGTTGCCGAACTTGGCACCGTGGCCCGGCATGCCGGGTGAACGGCCTGGGAGCGACGGTTGGACATTCGACGGACGGCGGCGTCCGCCGCATGGCGGGGGCGACGGTGAGCGGCGGGGTGGCCGCCGACCTGTCGCGCCTGTTCGACCCGCGGACGATCGCCGTCGTCGGGGCCAGCGAGGATCCGGCGCGCAACGTCGCGCGCTCCATGCAGGCGACGCGCTGGGCCGGCTTCACGGGCCGGCTGCTGCCGGTCAATCCGCGCCACCGGACGGTCTTCGGCCTGCCCTGCGCGCCCAGCATCGGGGCGCTGAGCGCGCCCATCGACGTCGTCATGGCCTTCGTCGGTCCCGACCGGCTGCTGGACGTCTATCGCGAATGCCGGGGTGCCGGCTTCTTCATCGCCGTCGGCGACCTCGTGCCGAAGGGCGCGCCCGACGGCGACCGTCTCGCGGCCGAGCTGCACGACCTCGCCGGCCGCGGCTGGCCGCGCATCGTCGGGCCGCAATGCGTCGGCGTCGTCTCGCCGACCACCGGCGCCGCCGCGACCATCTCCACCGCCGTCGACGAGACCGGCCTGCCACGCGGCCCCGTCGGCATCATCTCGCAGAGCGGCGGTATCGTGTCGGCGCTGGTCGAGCGCGCGCGCAAGATCGGCGGCGGCTTCTCGCACCTCGTGTCGAGCGGCGGCGAGTTCGACCTGACCACGCTCGACTACCTGCGCTTCATGCTCGACGACGAGGCCACCAGGGTCGTCGGCATCTACGCCGAGACCCTGCCCGACTATCCGGCTTTCCTGGCGCTCGCCCGGCGGGCGCGCGAGCTGGGCAAGCCGATCCTGCTGCTGCAGCCCGGCCGCTCGCTCGCCGGCGCCGCCGCGGCCCTGTCGCACAGCGGCCGCATCGTCGGCGACCGCCAGGTGAAGGAGGCGGCCTACCGGCGCAGCGGGGTCGTCGTGGTCGACGACGTCGACGACCTCCTCGTGGCCGCGATGCTGCTGTCGCGCCACCGCGTGCGGCCCGGCACCGGCGTCGGCGTCTGCTCGCTCTCGGGCGGGTACGCGGCCGCCTTCGGCGATCGCATCGTCGACCATGGCCTCGCCGCGGCGACGTTCTCGCCCGCCACCATCGAGCGCATCCGCGCCGAGACCAATCAGAAGAACCCGGCCAACCCGATCGACGCCGGCGGGCGCGGCCGGCCGCGCGCCGGCTACCTCGACGTGGCGCGCACGCTCGAGATCATGGACGCCGACCCCGGCGTCGGGGCGACGATCTACGCCGAGACGCTGTTCAGCTACATGGAGGACATCGTCGAGGTGCTGCCCGCCTTCGTGCGCGGGGCGGCGAAGCCGCATCTCACCTGCTGGCAGGCCGGGCCGATGGTCGAGCCGGTGCTGGCGGCGCTGCGTCGCGAGGGCGTGCTGACCTGCATGGAACCGCATACGGCGCTGAGCGCCGTCCGCGCCCTCTACGACCATGCCGAGCGCGCGACGCCGGGACCCTCGCCGGTCGCCCCGTCGCCGACGCTCGCCGCTGCGGACGGCGCGCTGGGCGAGGACGCGGCGCGGGCGCTGCTGCGCACCTACGCCGTCCCCTTCGTGGCCGAGCGCACGGCGCCGACCGCAGCGGACGTCGCATCGGCCGCCGCGGGCCTGCGCGTCCCGGTGGTGCTCAAGGGCGACCTGCCGGGTTGCCTGCACAAGACCGAGGCGGGGCTCGTCGCCGCCGGCATCGCCGACCCCTCTGGGCTCGCCGGGGCCGCCGCCGCCATGGCCGCCCGCACCCCGGGCATCGCCGGATTCCGCATTCAGGAAATGGTCGGCGGCGGCATCGAGATGATGGTCGGCATCAAGATCGATCCCGAGGTCGGGCCCGCCCTGCTGCTCGGCTTCGGCGGCATCTACGCCGAGGCCATGGGGCCCCCCGCGGTCGAGATGGCACCTCTCGATCGCGCGACGGCCGGCGCGATGATCGACCGCGTCGACCGCAGCGGCATCCTCGCGGGCTATCGCGGCCGCCACCTCGCCCGCGAGAGGCTGGTCGACCTGCTCGTCGCCGCCGGGTCGCTGGCGGCGGCCGAATGGCCGCGCCTGCGCGAAGCCGATCTCAACCCCGTCATCGTCACCGCGGACGCGGCGGTCGCCGTCGACATCGTCGTCGTCGCCCGCCCATCATGACGAAAGAGCCGAACAAGGAGGGACAGCCATGACCGGTACCACACCGACCCGCCTCGCCCTGGCCCTGGCCGGCCTGATCGCCGCCCTGGCGCCCGGCGCGTCCGCCCAGGAACCGCCCAAGCCGCGGCAGATCGTCGTCAACGTCGCCGGCGGCGACACGCTGGCGGCCACCAGGCGCATCTTCTTCGCCGAGTACGAGAAGCGCTACGGCATCCGCGTCGTCGACAGCAGCCCGACGAACTTCGCCAAGCTGCGCGCCATGGTCGAATCCGGCAACATCGAGTGGACGGTGACCGAGATCGGCGGCGAGGACGCGGTGCGCGGCCAGCGCATGAACCTGTTCGAGCCGATCGACCGCACCGTCGTGCCGATGGACGAGCTGCCGAGCCCGGCGCGCGATCGCAAGGTGACGCTGGCCCGCGGCGTCTACTCGACCGTGCTCGCCTACCGCAAGGACGCCTTCAAGCCGGGAGCCTATCCGACCGGCTGGAAGGACTTCTGGGACGTCAAGGGCTTCCCCGGGCCGCGGTCGATGCGCAACCGGGCGATCGACAATCTCGAGTTCGCGCTGATCGCCGACGGCGTGCCCGTCGACAAGCTCTACCCGCTCGACGTCGACCGGGCCTTCAAGAAGCTGGACGAGATCAAGCCGCACGTCGCGGTCTGGTGGTCCACCGGCCAGCAGCCGGCGCAGCTCCTGATCGACCGCGAGGTCGTCATGACGACCGGCTGGAACGGCCGCTTCTACAAGATGCAGCGGGAAGAGGCCGGCGTCGACGTCGCCTGGCCGGGGGCGATGGTCAAGGTCGGCACCTTCGGCGTCGTGAAGGGCACCGCCAACGCCTACTGGGGCCAGAAGCTGCTGGCGGTCTTCCTGGAGCCGAAGCTGCAGGCCGCCTACGCCGAGGCCGTGGGCTATCCCGGGACGAACCCGAAGGGCTGGGAGTTCATCGACAAGGCGGCCTTCAAGTACTTCCCGACCTCGCCCGACAACTTGCCCTATGTCGGCTGGACCAACGACGAGTGGTGGGCGGACAACGGCGCCGCCGTCGAGGAGCGCTTCTCCCGCTGGCTGCTCGCCCGCTGAGCACGATGGAGGCAACGGTCCGGCGCCCGGCAGCCCTCGCCCTCTCCCGCCTCCCGGGGACGGCGAGGGACGGGGAGGGTCCGAGCGCGTCCCCGCGCCGCTCGACCGCGCGGGGCGGATGGTGACCGCCCCGTCCCGCCGGCCCTCGCTGCCGCTGCGCCTCACCGGCATCGGCAAGCGCTTCGGAGCGGTCGTCGCCGTCGGCGGCGTCGACCTCACGGTCGAGGCCGGCGAGTTCGTCACGCTGCTGGGCCCGAGCGGGTCGGGCAAGACGACGCTCCTGAAGGTGGTCGCCGGCTTCGAGGCGCCCGACCGCGGCACCGTGCATATCGGTGCGACCGACGTGACCCGCATGCCGCCGGGTCGGCGCAACATCGGCATGGTGTTCCAGAACTACGCGCTCTTCCCGCACATGACGGTCGCGCGCAACGTGGCGTTCCCGCTGTCGGTGCGGCACGTCGCGCGCGAGGAGATCGGCCGCAGGGTCGCAGCGGCCCTCGCCCTGGTCGAGCTCGGCGGCTACGACGAGCGGCTGCCGGCGCAACTGTCGGGCGGCCAGCAGCAGCGGGTCGCACTCTCCCGCGCCGTCGTCTTCGATCCGGGCCTGCAGCTGCTCGACGAGCCGTTCGGCGCGCTCGACCGGCGGCTGCGCCAGCAGCTCCAGGAGGAGGTGCGGCGCCTGCAGCGGCGGCTCGGCCTCACCGCGGTATTCGTCACCCACGACCAGGAGGAGGCTCTCCTCCTCTCCGACCGCATCGCCGTGATGAATCAGGGGGCGATCGAGCAGATCGGCCCGCCGCACGAGATCTATGCGCGCCCGCGCACGGTCTTCGCCGCCGGCTTCATCGGCGAATCCAACCTCTGGAGCGGGCCGGTGACGGCGCGCGACGGCGCCGACGTCACGATCGCAGCCGACGGGATGAACCTGCGCGCACGCGCGCCGGCCGTCGCATCCGGCGGCAGCGCGACCGCCATGGTCCGGCCGGAACGGGTCCGCCTGCTGGGCGGAGCGGAGCCGGCGGACAACCGGGTCTCCGCGCGGGTCGAGGAGATCAGCTATCTCGGCCAGACGCAGAAGTACCTGCTGGCGGCCGGGAGCCGGCGGCTGACCGCCGTGTGGGACCTGACCGCGGCGCCGGTCGGCAGCATCGCCGTCGGCGCCTGCGTCACGGTCGGCTGGTCGGCCGCCGATGTCCATCTCATTGCCGGCTGACGAGCCGCCGCGGGCGGGCATCGCCGCCCGCCTCGGCGGCGGCGCCGGGCCGTTCGTCCTCGGGCTGCCCGCACTCGTCTTCCTGCTGCTGCTCTTCGTCGGGCCGGTCCTGCGCCTGCTCGTGCTCAGCGTCGAGGGCGGCGATCTCGCCGCCTACGAGAAGGCGGTGACCGACGGGCTCTACCTCACCGTCTTCTGGGAGACCTTCCGGATCGCCGCCATCGTCACCGCGGCGTCGATCGTGCTGGGATATCCGGTCGCCTACTGGCTGACCACCGTGTCGCGGACGACGGCGGCGATCGGCTTCGCCTGCATCCTGGTGCCGCTGATGACCAGCGTGCTGGTGCGCACCTATGCGTGGATGGTCATCCTCGGGCGCAACGGCATCATCAACCGGGCGCTGCGCGACTGGGGCCTGATCGACGCGCCGCTGCCGCTGCTGCACAACCTGCCGAGCGTCGTCATCGGCATGACGCATGTCCTGCTGCCGATGTTCATCCTGCCGGTCTACTCGGTCATGGTGCGCGTCGACCGCGAGCTGCTGCGCGCCGCCGACGGCCTGGGCGCGAGCGGCGGGCAGATCTTCGCCCGCGTCTATTTTCCGCTCACCTGGCCGGGCGTGCTGGCCGGCGGCACCCTCGTCTTCATCGTGGCGCTCGGCTTCTACATCACGCCGGCGCTGCTCGGCGGCGGGCGCATCATCATGATCGCCAACGTCATCGAGAACCAGGTGCAGACCCTGCTCGACTGGCGCTTCGCCAGCGCCCTCTCGATGGTGCTGCTGCTGGCCACGCTGGCGATCCAGGCGGCGTCCAGCCGCGTCCAGGCGCCCCGTGGCTGAGGCACCCGGACGGCGGCGCTGGCTCGGCCGCGCCCTCGCCGGCTATGCCGCCTTCGTCCTCGCGCTGCTGCTGGCGCCCCTGCTCATCGTCGTGCCGATCTCGTTCAGCTCCGCCCGCTACCTGCAGTTCCCGCCGCCGGGCTGGTCGCTGCGCTGGTACGCGCGCTACTTCGCCGATCCGCAATGGATCGAGTCGACGCTGGTCAGCCTGCGCGTCGCCACCGGCACGACGGCGCTCGCCCTCGTGCTGGGCACGGCGCTGGCCTACAGCATCGTGCGCGGCCGCTACCGCGGCCGGCGCATGGTCGAGCGCCTCAGCACCGGCCCGATGATCGTGCCGCACATCGTCATCGCCATCGCCATCTACGGCATCTTCGCGCGCCTGCGGCTGACGGGGACCGAGGCGGGGCTGATCCTCGCCCACACGGTGCTGGCGATCCCCTTCGTGGTCTCGGTCATGTCGGCGGCGCTGCGCACGGTGGACCCGGCGCTGGAGCAGGCGGCGATGAGCCTGGGAGTCGGCCGCATCGGGGCGATCGTCCGCGTCACCCTGCCGCTGATCCGGCCGGGCATCGTGTCGGCGTCGATCCTGGCCTTCCTGTCGTCCTTCGACGAGGTGGTGGTCGCCCTCTTCCTCAGCGGCACCACCAAGACGCTGCCCAAGCAGATGTTCGACAACATCCTGGTCGAGATCGACCCGACGATCGCCGCGGTGTCGGTGCTGCAGATCGCCCTCGTGGTGGTGGCGCTGGCCGTCGTCGCCCGCTTCGGCGCCCGCACCGTGCCGCGCTGATCGTCCTTCCCCCGGCGCCGCCGTTGGTGTTCCCTGGCGCCGCATGAACGTACGCCAGCTCGAAGTGCTGCGGACGATGATCCGGACCGGCTCGGTCAGCGAGACCGCGCGCCTGCTCGGCATCTCGCAGCCGGCGATCAGCAAGACCCTCAGTGCCGTCGAGCAGGACCTCGGGATGGTCCTGTTCCAGCGCGCCAAGGGCCGGCTGCAGACGACACGCGAGGCGCAGGAGCTGTTCCCCGAGATCGAGCGGATCTTCGGCGACATGGCGACCTTCCACCAGCGCGCCGGCGAGATCCGCGACGGCAAGGCCGGCAAGATCCGCGTCGCCGCCGTCCCGGTGCTGGCAGCGCTGCTGCTGCCGCCGGCACTGACGCGCTTCGCCGCGACCCATCCCAAGGTCCGCTTCGACGCCCGCGCCGCGTCCTCGGCCGAGACCGTCGAGCTGGTCAACAGCAACCGCGCCGACCTCGCCCTGGTCCAGGCGCTCGCCGACGAGACCACGGCCATTGCGGCCCCGCTGTGCCGCGGCCGCGTCATCTGCCTGATGGCGGCCAGCCATCCGCTCGCCGCGCAGGCGGCGATCGGGCCCGGGGATCTCGTCGGCCAGCGCGTCGTCACGTTCGACCAGTACACGCCGACCGGCCGGCGCGTCCGCGAGGCGTTCCGCTCGGCCGGTCATGTGCTGGAGACCGCGGTCGACATCAACCAGTCGTTCCTGGCCGCCGCCATGGTGCGCGGCGGCGTCGGCGTGGCGCTCGTCGATTCGCTGTTCCCCGTCGCCGACTACCTGCCCGACCTCCTGGTGCGCCCGCTGGAGCCGGAGATCCCGCTGACCGTCAACGTCGTGATCGCGCGCGACCGCACGCTCTCGCCGGCGGCGCGCGCCTTCGTCGAGACGCTGCGCGAGGTCGCCCGCGAGCTGCCGGGCCGGCAGCCCTGGGTGCTGCCCGCCTGATCAGCCGCCGTCGTCGCGCCAGGAGAAGGCGACCGCGTGCCGGGCGACGGCGCCCGGCGCCAGCAGGCGGATCGACGGCTTCTCGGCGAGATCGCCGGCGAAGTCCTCGGGATCGCCGTGGCCGGTCCAGGTCTCGATGCACAGGAACGGCGCCCCCGGCCGCGTCCACAGGGCGAGGTGGGGAAACCCGTCCCACGCGACGTCGATGCCGCGCCCCGCATCGTCGGCGAAGCGCAGCGAGCGGCTGCGCGCATCGAGGAAGCAGAGCGCCTCCGCGGCGAACAGCGCCGGCGACAGCCGCAGGCGCCGCCCCGCGATCGGCACCGGCCGCCGCCGCGTGGTGAAGAGGCCGGCCGCGGTGATGACCGGGACCTCCGGCCGCTCGTCCGCCCCGAAGGTCACCGTGTGCTCCTCCAGGGCGGCGCCGGCGATCGGCCAGCGGAAGCCAGGATGCAGGCCCAGCGCATAGGGCAGCGGCCGCGGCCCCGGGTTGCCGACGGCGAAGGCCGCGCGCAGCGCCGGGCCCGCGACCACGTATTCGACGCGCAGCTCGAACGCGAAGGGATAGGCCGCGCGCGTCGCGGCATCGTCGCGCAGGGACAGCGCGACCCGGTCGGCGGCCCGCGCGACGACGGCGAAGTCGCGGCCCGCCGCAAAACCATGCACCGCCATCGGCCGCGCGACGCCGTCGACGCGGATATGGCCGTCCCGCGCCCAGCCGACGATCGGGAAGAGGATCGGGCTGCTGCGCGGCCACCATGCCGGGTCGCCCGGCCACAGCAGGTCGCGGCCCGCGACGGACCAGCCGCGCAGCTCGCCGCCGCGGAGCGCCACCGCAGCCCTGCCCGGCCCGTCCGAGATGTCGATCGCCGTGCCCGCCATGGGTCCATGGGGCGACGGCGGGCGGCGCGGGTCAAGGGCGGGTCGATTGCCCCTTCCGTCCCGCCCGCCCGGCGTTGCAGGATCGCTCCACCATGACCACCGTCTCCGTCGCGGCACCGACCATCGACATCCTCGGCGAAGGCCCCATGTGGCATCCCGGCGAGCAGCGCCTCTACTGGGTCGACGCCTACGCGCCGGCGATCCGCCGGCTCGACATCGCGACGGGCGCGGTCGAGAGCTTCGCCATGCCGGCCGACATCGGCTCCTTCGTCTTCGCGCGCGACGGCACGCTGGTCGGCGGCATGCGGACGGGCTTCAACCGCATCGACCTCGCGGCCGGCACGGTCGTGCCGATCGTCGATCCGGTCGCGCGCGATCCGCGGCTCATGCTGAACGACGGCAAGTGCGACCGCCGCGGCCGCTACTGGTGCGGCAGCGTGCATTCCGACTTCAAGGGACGCGAGGCCGAGCTGTTCCGCCTCGATCCGGACCTCGCCTGCCGGCGCATGGACGGGGGCTTCATCATCGGCAACGGCATCGCCTTCTCGCCCGACGACCGCCGCCTCTACTTCGCCGATACGCGGGACGAGACGGTCTACGCCTATGACCTCGACATCGAGTCCGGCGCCATCTCCGGGCGGCGCGTGTTCTTCTCGACGGCCGATATCGAGGGACGGGTCGACGGCGCCACCTGCGACCGCGACGGCAACTACTGGTGCGCCCTGATCTACGGCGGCGCCGTCGCCTGCATCTCGCCCCAGGGGCGGATGATCGAGCGCATCCCCGTGCCGGCCCTGCATCCGACGATGCCGACCTTCGGCGGCCCGGACATGGACATCCTCTTCGTCACCACCGCGACCCGCATGCTGCCGCCGGCCGAGCGGCAGCACTGGCCCGACGCCGGCAAGCTGCTGCGCATCGACGGACTGGGCGCGCGCGGCCTGCCCGAGCCGTTCTTCGGGGGCTGACGCCTGCCGATGGGCACCGTCCTCGTCACCGGCTGCGACAGCGGCATCGGCCGCGCCTTCGCCGAGCAGTACGCGGCCGCGGGCTATGCGGTCGTCGCGACCTATCGCGACCTCGCCGGCCGGCTGCCGGACCGGCCGGGCATGCGCCACCTGGCGCTCGACGTCACCGACGCCGAGCAGTTCGCCGCCGCGCGCGCCGCGCTGGCCGGCGAGCCGATCGACATCCTCGTCTCGAACGCCGGCATCGGCCTCGACGTCCGCCGGCTCGGCGATCTCGACTTCGCCTACGTGCAGCGGATGCTGGCGGTGAACACGATCGGGCCGCTGCGCCTGGTCGAGAGCTTCGTCGACAACGTCGCGGCGAGCCGCGAGCGGCGGATCGTCATCGTCACCAGCGCCATGGGCGCCATCGGCGCCAACCTGTCGGGCGGCCACTACGGCTACCGCGCCAGCAAGGCCGGCCTGAACGCCATCGGGCGCAGCCTCGCGATCGATCTCTTCCCTCGCGGCATCACGGTGGTGATGCTGCATCCCGGCTGGGTGCGCACCGCCGGCGGCAGCCCAGATGCGCCGATGACCGCGGCGGAGAGCGTCGCCGCCATGCGCGACGTCGTGCGCCGCCTCGGCAATCACCAGACCGGCGGCTTCTACACCTACGCCGGCCAGCCGATGCCGTGGTGAGACGAGGAGCACGGGGATGAGCACGACGCGGACTCGGGTCGCCCTCGGCGGGTTCGGCGGCTGGGGACAGATGCACGCGAGGGCGATCGCGGCAATCGAGGATGCCGAGGTCGTCGCCGTCTACTGCCACGGCGAGGCGTCGCGCAATGCGGCCGCCGCCCAGCTCCCCGACGTGCCGCGCTTCGCCGACTACGGCGCCATGCTGGCGGCCGGCGGCTTCGACGTCGTCTCGGTCACCGTGCCGAACCACGTCCACGCCGCCTTCGCCGTCGCCGCGCTCGAGGCCGGCGCCCATGTCTTCCTGGAGAAGCCGCTGGGCCTGACGCTGGCCGAATGCGACCAGGTGATCGCCGCGGCGCGCCGCACCGGCCGCCGGGTGACGCTCGACCACGAGCTGCGTGTTTCGCGGCAATGGGGCGCCATCCGCGACATCGTCGCCGCCGGCGACGTCGGCCGGGTGCGCTACCAGCATTTCTCGCTGTTCCGCCACCCTTTCCGTCCCGGCTCGGGCGGCTGGCGCCACGACCCGGCGCGCGTCGGATCCTGGATCCTGGAGGAGCTCGTGCACTTCTACGACCTCGTCCTGTGGTACGCGGCGGAGAACGGCCCGCCCGCCCGCGTGCGTGCCTTCGGCGAGCCGGCGGTCGCGGGTCTGGTGGCCAACTTCTCGACGCTGCTCGAATGGCACGACGGCTCGACCGCGCTGCTGACCCAGACGCTGGCCGGCTTCGAGCACCACACGATGCATGAGATCGCCGGCACCGACGGCGCGATCCGCACCTGGTGGTCGGGCGCGGTCGCGCGCACCACGACGCCGGAATTCTCGCTCAAGGTCCGCCGCCGCGGCAGCGCGGAGGCGGAGACGGTGGCCGTGCCGCTGTCGGGCGAGGTGTTCGAGCTGGAGGAGAACCTGCGCCGCGCCTTCGCCGCCTTCCGCTCCGGCCGCTCGCCCCTGCCGCCGGAGGAGGCGCGCGCCTCGATCGCCATATGCCTCGCGGCCGGCGAGGCCCACGCCAGCAGCCGCGCCGTCGATCTGTCGTGGTGAGGGACGGGCCGAAAGATTTGCCCTTTCCGCAGAGGCGGTCGCCGGCGCACCATTTCCAACCGCGACGGGGCGAGACCGCCCCGCGCCGCACCAGGGGGATCGGGGGATGAGCTTCATCGGGAAACCGCTCGCCGCTTCCATCGTCGCCGCAACGCTGGCCGCCGGCATCTCGGGCGCGGCGGCCCAGTCGCCGCAGCGCGGCGGCGTCCTCAACTCCACGCTCTGGCCCGAGCCGCCGGGCATCGTCATCGGCATCAACCTCAACGCGCCGACGCTGCTGCCCAGCTCGAAGATGTTCGAGGGGCTGCTGACCTACGACTTCAGGATGGCGCCGCAGCCGATGCTGGCGGAGTCGTGGGAAGTCTCGCCGGACGGCCTGACCTACACGTTCAAGCTGCGGCGCAACGCCACCTGGCACGACGGCAAGCCGTTCACGGCCGACGACGTCGTGTTCTCGGTCGGGGAGTTCATCCCGGCGACGCACGCGCGATCCAAGCCGACCTTCGAGCGCGTCAAGGCGTCGGCGCCCGATCCCCACACGGTGGTGATGCGGCTGAGCGAGCCCTATGCGCCGCTGATCCGCAGCTTCGACGCGCTGAGCGCGCCGATGGTGCCGGCGCACGTCTACCGCGGCACCGACTTCCGCGCGAACCCGGCCAACCAGTCGCCGGTCGGCACCGGTCCCTTCAAGTTCAAGGAATGGCGCAAGGGCGAGTACATCCACCTCGTACGCAACGATGCCTACTGGCAGGCGGGCCGGCCCTATCTCGACGCCATCTACTACCGCTTCATTCCCGACAGCGCCTCGCGCGCCCTGGCGCTGGAGAGCGGCCAGGTGCAGCTCGCGACCCAGACCGACATCGAGTTCGTCGACGTCGCCCGGCTCGGCAAGCTGCCGAACCTCAAGGTCACGACCCAGGGGTGGGAGTGGAACTCGACCATCTCCTGGATCGAGATGAACATCCGCCGCAAGCCGTTCGACGACCCGCGCTTCCGCCGCGCCGTCCTGCACGCGCTCGACCGCGAGTTCATCCGCACCAACCTCTTCTTCGGCCTCGCCAAGGTGCCGACGGGGCCGATCCATTCGAGCTCGCCCTACTACGACGCCGACGTGCCGCGCTATCCCTACGACCCGGCCAAGGCGGCCGCGCTGCTCGACGAGATGGGCCTGAAGCCCGGCCCCGACGGCGTGCGCGCCCGCGTGAAGCTGATGGGCCTGCCCTACGGCGAGCTGTGGAACCGGCTGTCGGAATACATCCGCCAGTCGCTCGGCAAGGTCGGCGTCGCGGTGACGCTGGAGGCGACCGACGTCGCCGGCTGGGGCAACCGCTTCGCCAACTGGGACTACGACATGACGACGACCTTCCTGTCGACGCTGTCGGACCCCGCGCTCGGCGTGGCGCGCACCTACATCACGGCCAACCAGCGCAAGGGCGTGCTGTTCACCAACACCTCGGGCTATTCCAACCCGCGGGTCGACGAGCTGTTCGCCAAGGCGGCCGGCACCTCGGACGACGCCCAGCGCAAGGCGATGTACTCCGAGATGCAGAAGATCGTCGCCGGCGAAGCGGCGATCGCCTGGCTGGTCGAGATCGACTGGCCGACCATCCACGACGCCCGCCTGCGCGACGCCGTCGTCAATGCGTTCGGCCCGAACGACAACTTCGCGGGAGCGTGGCTGGCGAAGTAGCGCGTAGCGACGTCGCTTGACGGTCGAGCTGTCCGCGGACCGGGACGCATCCCCCTCCGCCCCATGGGGGCGGAGAGGGCGCGGTACCGCGCACCCCAGCCGCCTCGACCCATGGCTGCGAGGCGAGGATTCCGGCCTCCCGCGGCCCGCCGCCCGATGCGCTTCCTGACCTTCCTCCTGGCCTGGGCGGTGAAGGCGGCGGCGATCGTGCTGACGATCGTGGTCCTCAACTTCTGCCTCATCCGGCTGGCGCCGGGCGACGTGGCGACGGTGCTGGCGGGGGAATCCGGTGCGGCGGACCCGGAGTTCCTCGCCCGAACGCGTGCCGAGTTCGGGCTCGACAAGCCGCTCGCGGCGCAGCTCCTGACCTATGTCGGCAACGTGCTGACGCTCGATCTCGGCGTCAGCTACCGCACCCGGCGGCCGGTCGCCGACATGGTCCTGGAGCGGCTGCCGGCGACCCTGATGCTGACCGGGGCCGCCTTCGTCTTCGCCCTCCTGGTCGGGCCGGCGCTGGGCGTCCTGGCGGCGATCCGGGCGCGGCGGCCGGCGGACACGGCGATCACCGTGCTGGCGCTGCTGTTCTATGCCATGCCGATCTTCTGGGTCGGGCTGATCCTCATCCTCGTCTTCTCGGTGACGCTGGGCTGGCTGCCGCCGTTCGGCATGCGCAGCATCATCCCGCCCGTCGGCGATGTCGCACGCGCCCTCGACGTGCCCCGCCACCTCGTGCTGCCGACGCTGACGCTCGGCCTCTTCTACGTCGCGATCTATGCCCGGCTGACGCGCGGCGCGATGCTGGAGACGGCCGGGCTGGATTTCGTGAAGACCGCGCGCGCCAAGGGACTGCCGGAATGGCGGGTGGTCGGCGCCCATGTCTTCCGCTGCGCGATGCTGCCGATCATCACCTTCGCCGGGCTGCAGGCCGGCCATCTCGTCGGTGGCGCCATCGTCGCGGAGACGGTGTTCGCCTGGCCCGGCATCGGCCGGCTCGCCTTCGATGCGCTGCTGCAGCGCGACTACAACCTGCTGCTGGCGGTGTTCCTGGCCTCCGCGGTCGCGGTCGTCCTCATCAACTTCGCGACCGACCTGCTGCTGCGGATCGCCGATCCGCGCATCGGCGCCGGACGATGACCTTCCGCCAGGGCTTCGCGCACAATCGCGGCGCGCTGGCCGGGCTGGCGGTGCTGATCGGCGTCGTCGTGCTGGCCGCGGCCGCACCCGTGCTGTTCCCCTTCGATCCCTGGGACTCGCGCGGCGCGCCGCTGCTGCCGCCGGGCGGCGCGTTCGCGTTCGGCACCGACATGCTCGGCCGCGACGTCATCGCCGGCATCTTCCACGGCGCACGGGTATCGCTGTTCATCGGCGTCGTCTCGACGCTCTTCGCGGTGGCGCTGGGCGTGGTGATCGGCGCGGTCTCGGGCTATTTCGGCGGCGCCGTCGACGACGTGCTGATGCGCTTCACCGAGCTGTTCCAGACGGTGCCGAGCTTCGTCCTGGCGGTGCTGCTGGTCGCCATCCTGACGCCGGGGCTCGCCTCGATCGTGCTGGCCATCGCGGTCGTCACCTGGCCGCCGGTCGCCCGCCTCGCGCGCTCGGAGTTCCTGACCCTGCGCCACCGGGAATTCGTCGAGGCGGCCGTGCTGTCGGGCGTGTCGACGCCGCGCATCATCCTGGTCGAGCTGCTGCCCAACGCGCTGACGCCGATCGTCATCATGGCCTCGCTGATGGTGGCGACGGCGATCCTGACCGAGTCCGCGCTGAGCTTCCTCGGCCTCGGCGATCCCAACCACATCAGCTGGGGCTACATGATCGGGGCCGCCCGTGCGGTATTCCGCCAGGCCTGGTGGCTCTCGGTGTTCCCCGGCCTCGCGATCTTCCTGACCGTGCTGGCCATCAACCTCGTCGGCGAAGGCCTGACCGACGCGCTCAACCCGCATCTGCGCCGCCGGGGGGCGACGCCGTGACGGCCATCCTGCGTCTCGAGGATCTCGCGATCGGCCTGCCGCCCGGCGCCGACCGGAGCCACGCGGTCGCCGGGCTGTCGCTGGAGATCGCGCCGGACGAGGTCGTGTGCCTGGTCGGCGAATCCGGCTCCGGCAAGTCGCTGACCGCGCACGCCGTCATGGGATTGCTGCCCAAGGGGCTGCCGGTCTCCGGCCGCATCCATTTCGAGGGCCGTGACGTGCTGACGCTGCCCGAACGCGAGCGCCGACGCCTGCGCGGCGCGCGCATGGCGATGATCTTCCAGGAGCCGATGGCGGCGCTGCACCCGATCATGCGCATCGGCGACCAGATCGCCGAGGTCTTCCGCTTCCACGGCCGGCCGGACCGCGGCGGGACGCGCGTGCTGGATCTGCTGGAGTCGGTCGGCCTGCCCGACCCGCCGCTGATCCGCCGCGCCCGGCCGTTCGAGCTGTCGGGGGGGCAGCGCCAGCGGGCGATGATCGCCATGGCGCTGGCGCTCGACCCCGTGCTGCTGATCGCCGACGAGCCGACGACCGCGCTCGACGTCACCACCCAGGCGCAGATCCTGGCGCTGCTGCGCACGATCCGCGCGCGCCGCGCCATGGCGATGCTGCTGATCACCCATGACATCGGCGTCGTCGCCGAGATGGCCGACCGGGTCGCGGTGATGCACGAGGGCAGGCTGGTCGAGAGCGGGCCCGCGGAGGCCGTGCTCGGCCGGCCGGCGCACGCCTATACGCGCCGCCTGCTGGCTGCCGTGCCGCGCCTGGCCCCGCGGCCGCACCGCGGCGAGGCGCTCGGCGAGACGGTGCTTTCGGCGGACCGGATCGCGAAGCGCTACGCGACCCGCGGCGGCGTGCTGCGGCCCCGGCGCGTCGTCCAGGCGGTCGCCGACGCGTCCTTCGCGCTGCGCCGCGGCGAGACGCTGGGCATCGTCGGGGAGTCGGGATCGGGCAAGTCGACGCTGGCGCGCATCCTGGTGCGCCTGCTGGGCGCGGATGCCGGAACCGTGCGCCTGGCCGGCGTCGAGGGCAACCTGCTGGCGCTCGGCGGCCGGCGCCTGAAGCCGGTGCGCCGACGCATCCAGATGGTCTTCCAGGACCCCTTCGCCTCGCTCAACCCGAGGCGCAAGGTGCACCAGATCGTGGCCCAGGGCCTGCTCGCCCATGGCGTCGATCCCGGCACCGCGCGGCAGCGCGTCGACGAGCTGCTGCGCCTCGTCGGCCTCGACCCCGCCGCGGCCGAGCGCTTTCCCAACGAGTTCTCGGGCGGCCAGCGCCAGCGCATCGGCATCGCCCGGGCGCTGGCGCTCGAGCCGGAGGTGCTGGTCGCCGACGAGCCGGTCTCCGCGCTCGACGTCTCGATCCAGGCGCAGGTGCTGGCCCTGCTCGCCGAGATCCGCGACGAGCTGGCGCTCGCCATGCTGTTCATCACCCACGACCTCAGGGTCGCGGCCCAGCTCTGCGACCGCGTCGCCGTCATGCGGCGCGGCGAGATCGTCGAGATCGGCGCGACGGCCGACGTGCTGTTCGCGCCCCGGCACGAGTACACCCGCCTCCTGCTCGCCTCCGTCCCGGGGCGCGCGCGCTTCGACGGCGCCTGAGGGCGAAAGGACGACGACGATGGCCGGCATCCTCGCGGTATGGAACGACTGCGCGCCGGAGGGCCACGCGCACTACGAGCGCTGGTACATGCGCGAGCATCTGTTCGAGCGGGTCGGCGTGCCGGGGTTCCGCTTCGGCCGGCGCTACGAGGCGATCGCCGCCGACCGCGGCTACTTCACCTTCTACGAGGTCGACGACCCGGCCGTGCTCGTCTCACCCGCCTACCTGGCGCAGCTCGAGAGCCCGACGCCCTGGACGCTGGCGGCGATGGCGCATTTCCGCGGCATGATCCGCACCGTCTGCGACCTCGCCGGCAAGGCCGGCCGCCTCGGCGGGGGCCATGCGCTCTGCCTGCGCTGCGACCACGAGCCGCCGACGGCGGACGCCGCCCGGCTGCACGCCCTGTGGGAGGATCTGCCCGGCGTCGTCCGCACCCAGGTCTGGCGCGCGGCCGCCGCGCAGACGCCGCCGACGGCGGAGGGGCGCAGCCGTGGCGGACGGGACGCGATGGTTGCCGGGGCAGTTGTGATGGAGTGCGCCCGCCCGTCGGACCTGGAGGCGGTTGCGGCCCGCCTCGACGCCGGTGCCGCGGCCGGGCACGGCATTCCCGCTTCGGCGGTTCGCGGCACCTACCGGCTCATGGTGATGCATGCGCACGGCGAGTGAACCGCCGCGATCGGTCTACCCCGTCAGCTCGGCCATCGCCTTGTCGATGATCTCCAGGCCCTCGTCGATCTCGGGCCGCGTGACGGTGAGCGGCGGGGCCAGCTTCCACACCGTGCCGGTCTTGGGGTCGCGGGCGGCACCCGACTGGGTCGTCTGCAGGCCGAGCTCGTAGGCGCGGCGGACGAGGGCCGCGCCGAGCTCGGGGGCGGGCGTCTTGGTCGCGCGGTCCTTCACCAGCTCGACGCCGACCAGCAGGCCGAGCCCGCGGACGTCGCCGATCGCCTCGTAGCGTTGCTGCAGGGCGCGCAGGCCGTCCATGAAGTAGGCGCCGTCGGCCCGCGCCTTCTCGACCAGGCGCTCGGCCGCGATCAGCTTCAGGATGGTCAGCGCGACGCGC